>JAGCWT010000124.1 GCA_017961705.1 Treponema sp. | reverse complement strand
TATTTTTTGTCTCACGCAAAATATTTTTTCGCTTGAAAAAAGCAGAAACTATTCTGACACGATTGCTTTTATAAAAACATTGGATTCAAATTTCGCTGTAGAAAAATTAGATACAGTAGAATACAAGAAGCAAAAATATCCAATTTATAAAATAAGTTATAATCCACTAAAAGAAAACAAAGGCAAAAAATACCTTATAATATCTGGAGTTCATGGAAATGAGCCCGCTCCTGTTTATGCAATAAAAGATTTTTTAATTTCACTGAACAAGAAAGATGTAAAAAGAAACGATTTGCAAATTGATTTTATTTTAATCGTAAACCCGTTTGGATTCGAGTTTAATCAGCGATATAACGGAAATAATCTTGATATTAACAGAGATATGACAAACTTAAAAACTCGTGAAGCTCAGATATTAGTAAATAATTTTAAGCCAAAGGATTACGAAAAAGTATTTGATTTTCATGAAGCAAATGCCAGCGGTTTTTTCTTATATTGTTACGGAATAAAAAATAAAAAGATTTCTGATAACATATTAAAAAAATTAGCGACGAATAATGTTGTGTTTGATAGTGAATATAAGGATAGAATTCTACAAGCGGAAAACGGAAAATTATACGTTCCATTTTACGCTTCAAAATATATGAAATTAAAGGAAACTGTTACAACAGGAATATTTTATTCAAGCTGCAAAAACTCATTTACTTTCGAAACATCAAAGAATATAAATATTGAAGAGAGAAAAAGAATAATTAAAATTATTCTTGATTATATAATAGAAAACGCCTAACAAAGCTTCAAAGCCGACAAACCGGTCAAGCCGGTTTGCGGTTTAAGCAATTGATACGCTTTTATTTGCCTGCTTGCTGTACTGCTAACATTCAATTCTCTGCCACTCTTTCCAGCCACCGCCAGAATTGCGAGTGTAGATTGCAATGCTGTCTGCGGTAAAAGATTCATTCAGGTTTAGCTGGGCAAAATGCTTTAGGGCTTGGTCCATTGCCCCGGATGGAATGTCCCTGTTTGCAATCGTAAGGTGGGGGCAAAAATTCCTGCCGCCCTTTTTTACAGCTGCCGGTATTGCAGAAGAGATTTTTTTGCAAAAGACGGAATAAAGCTTCTGCCAGCCGTCACTGTCCTGAACGTTTGCAAACAAGGTTCGCTCCGAAAAACAGCCGAATCCAGAGACATCAACTTGTAGCGGAAGAAGGTTCAAAGACTTGCATTCATCTGCCGCAGAATAGGCCGCGTCTAGAAGATCCCTTCCATCCATGCCGTCTGCAAGGGCAAATGGCGGTATAAGGGTTATGTGCGGCGGTGTTCCGTAGCCAGAGTGGCAGCCGTAAACGCTGGACATATATTCCCTGCATTCTTCAACAAGCTCTTCCAACTCTATGCTTACGGGAATGCCTATAAAGTGTGTCTGCTGTGCAAATCCGCTTTTCTTATACATGGAACTGGCCTATCTGACCGCCTATCTTTACAAGGGAGTCTTTCATCTTAAGGTAGATGTCTGTAAGTTCCTTTCCAGAGCCGCTGATTTTTTGTGCATCCTGGGCAACTTCATTCATGCTTTCCTTCATGCTGCTTGTTGTTTCCTGCAGGTTCCCAATTTCTTTTATTACAGCCTGGTTTCCTGTGGTCATTTCCAAAGATGCGTTCCTTACCTGGTCGGTGCTGTCGTTCATGGAGCGGAGTGCTTCGCTAATCTGCCTTGAGCCTTCGTTCTGTTCCTGCATGGCCTGCTTTATCTGAAGGATAAGTTCGTCTGTGGCGCGAATCTTTTCCGACAGCTGCTCAAAGGTGGTACGGGATTCATCGCTTGCCTGAACTACGGTCAGAATTGAATCCTTTATGGCCTTAAGCTGAGTTCCGATTGTCTTTGACTGTGAAGAAGAAGTTTCGGAAAGCTTTCTGATTTCATCCGCAACAACAGAAAAGCCTTTTCCTGCTTCCCCTGCGTGGGCTGCCTCGATTGCCGCGTTCATTGCAAGGAGGTTGGTCTGTGAAGCAATGGATGCTATGGAAGCGTTTGCCTGCTGCAGCATGGATGACTGGTCTTCTATGCCCCTTACGCGCTCGTTAACCGCCTTTTGTTTTGTAAGACCAACCTGGGCGTCGTTACAGAGGGTTTCAAAAGAAAGTGCCATTTTGTCTACGGAAGAGTTTACTGAAGAAATGTTTCCTATCATCTCCTGAACTGCTGTTGAAGCCTGTGCTACGCTGTCCGACTGGTTCTGGATCATGCTTTCGAGGGTGCTTATGTTTCCTGCAATCTGCCTTACAGTGCTTGCCGTTTCCTCTACTCTTTCGTTCTGGTTGTTAATCTGGCTGTGGACATTTTCTATGTTGCTTGTAATTTCCTGGATGGAAGACACGGTGTTTTCCGTACTTCTTTCCATGGCGTTTCCTGCCGCCTCAAGCTCTGCGTTGGAAGATTTTATCTCCTTCATGATCTGCTGGAGCTTGCCTGTAAAGTTGTTAAAGCCCTTGACTACGCGTCCAATCTCATTACCGGAGTTAATGTCTATGCGCTTTGTTAGGTCTGCGTTTCCAGAGGCAATTTCGGATATTGCGCCTTCAACCTTCAGAAGCGGTTTGAGCGAAAGCCTTAGGAGTATGCCCGCAATCAAAAGCATTAGGACTACGGAAAGTACGCAGCCAAATGCGATTCTGTTGGAAAGCTGGTTCGTAACCGTAAGAATTTCCTTTTCGTCAATGGAAATGGCAAAGCCCCAGTTTGTGCCCTTTATTCCCCGGTATGCAACAAGCCTCTTGGAGCCGTTTTCATTTACCCATGCGTGACTCTTCTTTCCAGCCGCAATTTCCTTTGCGCAAGATTTAAGGTCTTCCCCAATGTCTTCAGATGTGAGGAAGTTTTCATCCATAACCTTGGAAGAATCCTTGTGGGCCATTACAGTGCCTTCGCTGGAAAGCATAAATGCATAGCCTGTCTTTCCAATGCGGATTTCGTTTACAATGTCGTTGATGTTTTCCAGTGTTACGTTTGCACAGAAAAAGCCGATTGTGCTGCCGTTCTTCTTTACAGCCCTGGAAAAGTGGACAACAGCCTTTCCTGTAGCGCGGGAAATTACCGGGTTGTCTATGTCCCTTTCGTGCCCCTCGTGCATGATGGCCTTAAAATAGGAGCGGTCGCTAACCTTTGCGCTTGTGCCTATGTCCGAATGGTTCTGGCCGCTTGGACCGCAGTAAAATACGTTGGAAAATGCCGGTGAGCGGAAGTCGTTGTGGGCATGCAGCCAGTCGATTATGGCATCCTCGTCCCCAACCTGGGCAACGTCCGACTTGTTGTAGAAGTCCATTTTGTCGAAAAGGGCTTCTATGCGGTTTTCCAAGGCAATGCCGTAGGCTTCTGCCATGGCGGTGTATTCTTCTATGCTGTGCTGGGTAAGGATTTTGCGAGTGGTGTGGAGGGTTCCCGAAATTTGAACTGCGTTTACCACGATTATTGCAAGCCCGATGAACACAAGAAGCTTTACTATAAGGCTTCTTCCCTTTACTGAGGAATTACTCTGAGTCATTTTTCTCTACTCCAAAACTTTTTAATATATAATTATAATAATACCTTAAAAATATATGCCTGTAAAGCGAAATTTTGCAGCAGAAAATTTGGTTGAGATCAAAATTATAATGAAGTCTGTATTTTTTAGGACGGTAGTTTTTTTTGCTCTGCCATTCATTCCTTTGCTGCAATCGGGAGAAAGGGCCTTTCGTCACCCGCTTTCCGTGGTTCCGCGCCTTCGCGCTCCATTCCCTTGCGGGAACGGCAACGGGTTGCAGGCAACCCTGCCGCCACTCCAATCGGGCGTAGGACTTGCCCTGAAAAAATCCCTCCATGGATTTTTCCAGGGATTGCAGAATTGCTATGCAATTCTGCATGCTGCTAAGTCGCCATCCATGGCTCTTTACTGGTTGGCAAGGAAGATGAAAATCCCTCCATGGATTTTCCTGAGTATTGCAGAATCGCTGCGCAATTCTGCATGCTGCTAAGCCGCGCATCCATGCGCTCTTTAATTTTTGGCAAGGAAGATGAAAATCTGTGCGAATTTTATTTGCGCGGAGGGGGCAATAGCCCGATGCTTTGCGTCGAGGTTCGTTGATTTGGCAACAGCGCTTCATTTTTTTAGGGGCTTGATTCCTGCGGAAGGGGAGCGTACGGGAGTGTCTTCTTTGCGGCGTACAGCAAAAAGAGCCTAGCCCCGATTGGAAGGGCGCGGAACGCGTTGCCGTTAGGCAATGGAGCCGAAAGGCGGAACCCTGGAAAGCGGGATAAAATGCCCTCCGTGGCATTTTATCCCGCAAGTTTTCTGGCGAAAACTTGCCTGTTTCTTTTGCCAACAAATGACGCGCCCTCCTTGGCGCTATCGGTCTGCGAATGGGTAGAAATTGCTTGGTCTGACCGGACACGGAGTGCCGGGCACAGTTCTACCAGCAATGTGCTCCAGAAGACTAATAAAAAATTTTAAATCTTTTCCCCGCGCTTTTCTGCTATGTGCCTTGCCCAGTAGAGGAAGGGGGTGTCCAAGATTGAAGTTACAAGGAAGATTGCGTATCCAAAGATAAGGATTTGGATTATAGTTCCGCTTGGGAAAACACCGGCAAATGCAAGCAGGTTGAATACCACTACGTTTATAAGCTGGCTTACCATTGTGGAGCCGTTGTTGCGGAGCCAGAGGAAGCGCCTTTTGTCCCCGCACTTTTTTTCCGTAAGCTTCCACAGGTGGTGGTAGGCCCACACGTCATAGATTTCGCATACTGCATAGGCAAACAGGCTTGAAAGCATTACACGCGGCGTGTTTGCAAAGACCGTGCGGATTGGGAGTGCCATTGTGTCTTGGCTTGCGGGTATGTATAGGAACCAGCTCTGCGATATGAGGATGAATGTTACGTTTGCCGCTATTCCAAGTTTTACGCAAGTGTTGGCTTCTTTTTTGCCGTAGATTTCGCTCATGATGTCTGTTGCCAGGAATGACGATGCAAATATTACGTTGCCCAGGGTAGTGTCCATTCTGAATGCGTGGACCAGAATAAGGACTTCTATGTTTGCGGCTATTGTGCAGATTACCGTCCATGCAAAGATTCCGTTTTTGCCGAAGAACTTGAAGAATGCTACGAGTCCTCCAAAGAATGCGAATACGGAAAGCAATAAAATTATTTCGTTTTGAAAGGGTATGGTTGGCATGTTTTTCTCCTTGTGATTGACGTGATTGACTTTACTGGTTTGATGAAAGTGATGAAAAGAGGCGTTCCTTGGCTGTGCTTTCGTAAGGAGAGCCCTTTTTGGCGTAGTTTGCGAAGGGGTAGATGGAGATGCCCCCGCGCGGTGTAAAGATGCCTTTTACTTCCAGGTACTTGGGGTCAAGCAGCTTTACCAGATCCTTCATGATTATGTTTACGCAGTCTTCGTGAAAGTCTCCGTGGTTGCGGAAGGAAAAAAGGTAGAGCTTTAGCGACTTTGATTCAACCAGGAATGGGCCCGGTATGTAGTTGATTTTTATTTCCGCAAAGTCGGGCTGGCCTGTCTTTGGGCAGAGGGATGTGAATTCCGGACAGTTGAATGTTACCATGTAGTCGTTTTCCGGATGTTTGTTGGGGAATTTTTCGAGGATTTCCGGTGAATAGTCCCGGTTGTAGCTTGTGGAGCCGCCGAGAAGCGTAACTCCTTTTAGTTCTTCGTCCGTGCGCATTTGCATAGACCTCCTAGTTTTGTTTTAAGTCAGGATGGAATTTCGAACTGACTGTGGGCAATGATACAAGTTGTAGCTTTTTTTGTCTATAGCAAATTGTGGGAAAATTTACGCATTTGTGTTCCAAATTGTACTTTTATCGCAAATATATATATGGGGCATGAAAGGAATGGGGACTTAAGTTCTGGCATGAGTTCTGACGTGAGTTCTGGCATACGGCCTAGCATAAGTTCTGGGATAAGTCCTTTATTTTTGCCGCCACATATATTATAATTTAGGAGGCTTGCCCTATGAGCTTTGGGGACAAAAACGTCAGGAAAGGGGTGCGCTATTTTGCAGACGGAAAGGAATATGCTGCTCAGGCTGGGACTGGGGCTTTGCTTAACCCGCGTGTGGACACTACCTTCAAGGCTATGCTTACAAGGAACACTTCGGAGGCTAAGGCTGCGCTAAAGTCTTTTCTTGAAGCTGCAACTGAACGCAAGATAGCTAAATGGGAGCTTAGGCCAAACGATTTGCCCGTTTCTTTTGTTGGGCAAAGGGGCGTAAGCTGCGACATATCCTGTGAATTTGATGACGGGCTTGCTGCGGACATAGAGATGCAGGCGTTCAACCAGGTGTACGACTATGGAAAGCGGGCTGAATACCAGGTTTCTCGGCTCGAGGCCACTTACCTTAAGCGCGGGGAGTCTTGGGAAAAGGCGCCTGTTGTTTACCAGATAAGTATACTGAACTTTGTCTATGACTTTAAGGGCGGGGCTAAGGGTGATGAGGGGAAAAGGCCGTCCCCGGTAAGCCGTTTTGCTATGAGGACACAGGACGGGAAGTGTCTTTCCAACACGCTCAACATAGTCTTTGTGGAGCTTCCCAAAGTTTACGGTCTGGAGGAAAGCCTTGATACAAACACGGCTTTGGAGAACTGGGCAATATTTTTGAAGGATGCGGACAATCCGGAGAAAAAGGACATAATAGACAGGCTTACCTGCAAGGAGAAAGGACTTATGGAGGCACAGAAATCGCTATCGTCAGTAAGCACGGACATGGACCTTTGGTGGGCAGAGTACCGGCAGGAAATCTACGAAAGGGACAGAATCTCCAGTATTGAGGCTGCCACAAAAAAGGGCTTGGCAAAAGGGTATGAAGAGGGCTTAAGCAAAGGTATAACAGAAGGGATAAGCAAGGGCATGAAAGAAGGCATAAAAGAAAAAGCCATTTCTCTCGCAAAAAAGTATATGTCCATGGGGCACTCCGCAAAAGAAGCCGCCGAGTTTGCAGAAATAGACGAAAGCCTGCTCTTGTAAGTTTTTAAGCAAATTTTTCTTATCCCCATTCGCTTGCATAAGATGCATAAATATGCAATAATAGTAAAAATTTTTTAAGGAGTTACGATATGGCAAAAATACGTGGCGCATACACGGCAATGATTACACCCATGCTGAACGACGGATCTGTTGATTATGACGGATTTAAGAAAAATGTGCTGTTCCAGCTTGAACAGGGAATAGACGGTCTTTTGCCATTGGGTACTAGCGGCGAAACTCCAACCCTTTCAGAAGACGAAGAAGACAAACTACTTGATATAGCGATTCCGCTCGTGCGCGAATTCAACGCAAAGAATGGCAAGGACGTAAAGGTTCTTGTTGGAGCCGGCAGCAACAACACCCGCGATGCAGTACGCTACGTTGAGCGTGCAAAGGCCAAGGGCGGCGACTATGCACTCGTTGTAACGCCTTACTACAACAAGCCAAGCGACGAAGGCATTTTCCGCCATTTTGAGGCTGTGAGCAAGGTTGGGCTTCCGATTGTTGTCTACAACATCCAGGGACGCACCGGAAAGAACATCAGTGTTCCTTTGCTGGAGCGCATTGCAGAGCTTCCAAACATTGTTGGCGTAAAGGAAGCAAGCGGCAGCATAACGCAGATGATGGAAGTTGTGGAAAAGATTGGCCTTAAGAAGCCAGACTTTTCTGTAATGAGTGGTGATGACGGCTTAACGCTTCCACTTATGGCGGCTGGTGGCGACGGTGTAATCTCCGTTGTAACCAACATGATTCCTGCCCTTATGGGAGAACTTGTTCACGACTGTCTGGACGGAAAGTTTGCAGAAGCATGCAAAATCCACTACAGGCTTCAGCCTTTCTTCCGCGCTGCATTCTGTGACGGAAACCCATCATGCATCAAGTATGCCATGAACTTAAAGGGTATGCCGGCAGGTTCAGTCCGCTTGCCTTTGGTTGAGCCAAAAGCATCAGCCCAGGAACAGATTAAGGCTGCTATAAAGGAATGTAACCTTTAGTAAAATGAATTGGGAGGGAAGGGGCAGTGCCTTTTCCTTACCCTTTTAGGAGACTTATTATGGAAAAGATAAATGTTGGCGTTTTGGGTGCAACCGGTATGGTTGGCCAGAGATACATCAAGCACTTGGAAAACCATCCATGGTTCAAGGTAACCTATGTTGCCGCAAGCCCACGTTCTGCAGGAAAGCTCTACAAGGATGCCGTTGCAAACCGCTGGCTCATCGGTGCAGACATTCCCGCAGACGTTCAGAACCTTACAGTTCAGGATGCAAATGATGCAAAGCTGGCTCTTGGCAAGTGCAAGTTTGTCTTTAGCGCATTGGAAATGGACAAGGAAGCAATCAAGGCTCTTGAGTCTGCCTATGCCGCAGAGGGAATCCCAGTCGTAAGCAATGCAAGTGCAAACCGCTGGACAGATGATGTTCCAATGCTGGTGCCGGAAATCAACTATTCGCATCTCGACATAATCAAGAAGCAGCAGGAGGCTCACGGCTGGAGCAAGGGCTTCATCGTAGTAAAGCCAAACTGCTCACTTCAGACATACATGATGCCTCTCCATGCCCTCATCATGGCAGGATACCCTGTAAAGCGCATGATCGTTACCACTGAACAGGCGGTAAGCGGTGCAGGTTATCCGGGAGTGCCTTCTTACGACATGATAGACAACATCGTGCCCTACATTGGCGGTGAAGAGGAAAAGACAGAAAAGGAATGCCTCAAGATTCTTGGCAAGGTGAACGGCTCAAAGATAGAAAACGCAAGCGCACCTGTAGTAAGCTCAACCTGTACCCGCGTACCGGTAATCGACGGACACACTGCAAGCGTAAACCTTGAATTTGACCTGCCGGAAGACAAGAAGCCCAGCCTAGAAGAAATAGAGCGCGTCTGGACAAGCTATACATCAGTTCCACAGGAGCTTAATCTTCCAAACGCCCCTGAACATCCGATTGTAGTCCGCCACGAAGAAAACCGCCCCCAGCCCCGCCGTGACCGCGAGACAGAAAAGGGTATGGCATGCGTAATAGGCCGCCTCCGCAAGTGCAACGTATTCGACGTAAAGTTTGTAGCCCTAAGCCACAACACAAAGCGCGGTGCAGCCCTTGGTGGAATCCTGAACGCAGAACTCCTTAAGGCAAAGGGATTCTTTGACGCTCTCTAATCTTTAGCTGAATTATTGAAGCGATGAATTGTTCAATAGCAGAATTGATAAATCGCTGAATCGATGAATCGATAAATCGAAAAATCATTTACAGAAGGGGAATTTTCCGAATGTGGAAGATTCCCCTTTTTATTTTTAAAGGCAGTTGTTTTTTTGTTTTCAGACCAAGAAAAATCTTCTCTGCTAATATTCAATCACTCTGTCGTCAGGCTGCTGCACAAAATATTCCTTAACCCGCTCAATACTCTCCTCCATGGAAGAAGCATTCAGCATCTGCTTTTGAAAGTAGTGGCCAAAAGAAAAATTCATGCAGTAGTAAAAAAAGAAGCGCTGCATCCTCGTCTTAAAAAATTCAGGAGGCTGGTGAATCTTTAAGTCTTCAATAAAATCCAGCGCAAGCTTTTCAGCGTCAATCCTTCCGTGGCCGCCCCTAAGCTGGTCAAAGATCCACGGTTTTTGTGCCGCTGCCCTAGAAATCATTATCCCACCCGCATCAGGCACAAGTTGGCAAGCCCTCTGCATGGTCCCACTGTCCTTTATGCAGCCGTTTATGTAAACAGGAATCTTTCCCCCGTAGCG
>JAGCWT010000123.1 GCA_017961705.1 Treponema sp. | reverse complement strand
GTGTGAAAATTTTCTACGTAATATGTATCTGATATGGTTTCGAAGATGTTGAATTTGTCTGTTTTGTTTAAATCGTAAGTGTCGATTATGGTGTTCTTTATGTCAAGATATGTTTCTAGAGCGTCATCGTTCAATAGAGTGAGAATATTTTTAAGTTTAGTTCCATTATCTGCATTTTCTGTTTTTACTACAAAGTTCAATAATTCTACTATTTGCTTAAGTTTTTCTTCGTCATTCACCATCATAATCAATTGTAAAATGCAAAATGAAATTTGTCAATTTTTCAATGCCATTAACTCTGCGTCATTCTGAGTTGGGCGAGCCACGAGGTTCAGGACATGAATTTCAATGACAAAATAACAAAAGTGATTTATAATGCAAGTGGGTACGAAAAAGAGTCGGACGCAAAGATAAGGGATTTTCTACGCTTTGTCTACACTAACGACCCAAGCGAAGATGACTTTTCTGTCCGACTTACAAAGCGGGTGGAAAATCTTAAGCAAAGTGAAGGGTTCAGGGAGGCATACGCTACAATGGGTATACGAGAAATGGACATACGCAGGGAAGAACGCACGGAAGCTGCTGTAATTGCCGTGAGGGAATTTAATATTGATCCTAAGCTTGCTGCGGAAAAAATGAAGGTGTCTCTTGAGGAAGTGTTGGAAAGTCTTGGAATGGCTTGTAATAAAAATTCTGACGAATGTATGATGGAAAACAAAAATATTTAACGTGCTAAAAAATAATGTATTGTTCTTATTCCTGTTTGCAAACAAAAGCACGGCAGGGATTGGAGGGGCCCGCCGCAGGCGGGTTGCGGAACGGAGTGGAGCAATGGAGGCGAAGGCCGGAACCCCGGAAAGCCCATAAAAAAATGACAAGATGTTGCTTCACTAACATTTGTTGGATGAAGGAACTGCCGCAAAAAGAGAAATCAAAAAATAATTGAATTTTTCTGCGATTTTCTTTATAATCTAGGCCTAGTTTATAAGAGGTGGCTATGGGCGGAATTTTTGGCGTTGCAAGCAAAGGGGACTGTTCCCTGGACTTGTTTTTTGGTATTGACTATCATTCGCACTTGGGAACGAGGCGTGGTGGAATAGCCATTTACGCGGATAACGGAACTTTTGAGCGTTCGATTCACAATATTCAGAACTCTCCTTTCCGCACAAAATTTGAGCGCGATATTGACGGAATGCACGGCAAGCTTGGTATTGGCTGTATTTCTGACTATGAGCCGCAGCCGCTTATGGTGAACTCACACCTGGGCCGCTTTGCCGTAACAAGTGTTGGCATTGTGACAAACAAGGACGAGCTTGTTAATGAGATTCTAAAGAGCGGTACCCACTTTTTGGAGATGTCCGGTGGCGAGATTAACCAGACGGAGCTTATCATTGCGCTGATTAACCACGAGAATTCTATTCTTGACGGAATTAAATATGTTCAGCAGAAGGTTAAGGGGTCAATGACGCTTCTTGTTATGACGCCCGAAGGTCTTTATGCTGCCCGCGACAAATTTGGCCGCACGCCTCTTCAAATTGGTAAGAAGGAAGATGATGCTGGTGCCTTTGCCCACTGCGTTTCTTTTGAAAACTTTGCCTACATAAATCTTGGCTACACCGACTGCCACGAGCTTGGGCCAGCGGAGATTGACTTTGTTACCGCAGACGGTTACGAGGTTTTGCAAAAGCCCCAGAAGGAAATGAAAATCTGCACTTTCTTGTGGATTTACTACGGCTACCCAACGGCTTCTTATGAGGGCGTTAACGTGGAAGACATGCGCTACAACTGCGGACGCTATCTTGCCCGCCGTGACCGCGACGCAAAGACTGCAATCGATGCGGATTCAGTTGCAGGTGTTCCGGATTCCGGTACTGCACATGCGGTTGGTTATGCCAACGAGTCTGGCATTCCATTTGCCCGTCCATTTATTAAGTACACGCCTACTTGGCCTCGTTCTTTTATGCCCACAAGCCAGGAGCAGCGAAACCTTATTGCCCACATGAAGCTTATTCCGGTTCAGCCGCTCATTAAAGGAAAGAAAATTCTTTTGATTGACGATTCAATTGTCCGCGGAACACAGCTTCGCGAAACAACGGATTTCTTGTACAAGTCCGGGGCAAAGGAAGTGCATGTTCGCCCGGCCTGCCCACCGATTATGTTTGGCTGCAAGTACCTTAACTTTTCACGCTCAAAGTCGGAGATGGATCTTATTGCCCGCCGCGTGGTAAAGCAGTTTGAAGGCGACAACGTAAGCGAGAAGGTTCTAAAGGAATACTGCGATCCCAACAATCCCAAGTACGATGCAATGCTGGAAGAAATCAGAAGGCAGCTTAACTTTACAACCCTGCGCTACCACCGTCTGGACGACATGCTGGACAGCACAGGCCTTGACCACTGCAAGCTCTGCACCTACTGCTGGAATGGAGAGGAATAAGACGGTTAGGAATAAAGACTGTAAAAATAAATTATATGGAGAAAAAAATGGCAGCATTTACAGAAATTGAAACGCTTTTGCCCCACAGAAAACCCTTTTTGTTCGTAGACACAATCGAAAGCTATGACGAAAACGGCTGTGTATGCACAAGAAAATTTACCGATGAAGATTTCTTTTTTAAGGGACATTTTCCCCAGTACCCGGTTGTTCCAGGAGTAATCCTTATAGAAACAATGGCTCAGGGTGGGGGTGCTGCCCTTAGCCTGCAGAAGACTTTTGCAGAAGGTTCGCTCTTTTTCCTTGCCACTGTGGACAAGGTAAAATTCCGCCACCAGGTTCGTCCGGGAGACACAGTCCGCATGGAAGTTACAAACTTGCGCGTTTCTCCCCGCATGGTAAAGCAGGCAGGAAAGGCTTTTGTGGGCGACACTTTGTGTGCAGAAGCCGAGTGGATGTGCCTTGTTGGCAGCGGTGAAAACTAAGTCCCTGGGCTAAAACGCATTCAAAATTAAAGGCATCTGGAAGTTCTCTCAGGAGCTTTCGGGTGCTTTTTTTATTTTTTTTGCGGCAGTTTCTTGGTCATACAAATGTTGTATGAAAGAAGTTCTTGCCATTTTTTACTCTGGCTAACAAGCAGCGCCACGGACGGCGCGTCAAATGTTTACAATAAACAGGCCGCAGGTTTTCGTTAGAAAACCTGTAAGTAAAAAATGGCAAGGAGGCCATTTTTTTACGGGCTTTCCGGGGTTCCGGCCTTCGCCTCCATTCGCGGACAAGCCGCGAACGCTTCGCGCCCCTCCAATCCCTGCCGTGCTTGCTCTGCTACAAGCATTTAAAACATCAATTTTTTTTGCAAAAAAGTGACACTTTTTTCTTTTCCGTGTGTCTTATCTTATGTAGGCACTTTGGAAAGACGGATGTAATCTTTGCTTGCCAACAGTGTTATTCAATTAGAAGATTATATTTTGGAGATTTACGAATATGAAAAAGAACATTAATCTTTTTAAGACTGTTTTGGCACTTGCAGTTTTGCTGGCAGCATCAACATGCCTTTCTTCATGCAAGCATCTTCGCGACAAATTTGACCAGGATATAGAGCTGTCTGTTACAATACATGATACTGGCAGCGATCACTATGCGGCGCTTACTTGGGACGGGGGGGATGATCCTTACGAAGTGTACCGCTATTGTTCCACGGACAGCAGCAAGGGAAGCAGTTGGCTTGAAGACCATGGAGACCTTCTTGCAGAAACATACGAGGAAGCTTACTATGACCATGATTCAGATAGTAATAGTTGGTACACATGGTATACAAACAATTATGTTTACTACTGGGTGGAAGACCGCTACGGCAATGTGAGCAACATAGTCCGCCTGCACCAGTAAACAATATTTTCTGCCCCCGAAAGTATGCAAAGCAATGTGAAGACTGCTTTTGTGCCGAATTTTTTTTGCATCTGTACTGATCGTTGTGTAAGAGACCCCGAATCAAGTTCGGGGTGACAATTCTTTGCGCCCAAAACAGACTTTCGTGTTTGCAAAAGCTCTATGGAATTTCGGGAGCAAATGTGCTATAATGTGCTTTGTATGAAGAAAAAGTTTTTTTGCCATAAGTTAATAGAAGTTCTCTCCTTAAATTTTGCAGCGTCAGTGCTTGCTCTTTTGCTTTTTTCTTGTACCACCACAAATGTCTATGAAAAAAGAACTGACCAGCTTTATCAGAACGGCGTTTTGGCGGGGGAGGAAACTTCTTTGCTAAAAGACGGAAAAAAGATTTCTTCTACCAGCAAAGTTTTAAAAACTGTATATACAAACGGACTAAGGGCAGAGGCGGCCGTAGAAAAAACGGACAAGGACAAGTACGACTCCACTACGGTAAAGCTCTACGACAAAGACAACCTTCTTGCAGAAAGAACCTTCAAGACAAAGGACGGAAAGATTATAGAAGGAGCCCTTTCTGAGTCAGAAAAAAAAGAAGAAAAAGCCCAAATTTACAAAAAAAGCATAGATTTTGGCAGCGAAGTTTTTGTAGAGACAAAGAACGAAGAGGAAAGTTTTTTTGTTTCCAAGACGGAAGTTACCCAAAAGGAATACAAGAGCTTGATGGGACTTAACCCCAGCCGTTTTACTGGAACTGCTTGCCCGGTAGAAAATGTTACCTTTATAGAAGCTTTGGAATACTGCAACGCCCTTAGCGCAAAGACTGGAAGAAGACCCTGCTATTCAATAAGCGGTTCAGATTGGACTTTTAACAAAGGCGCAGACGGCTACAGGCTTCTTACCCCCAAGGAATTCAAATATGCCTCTTCCGGTGGAATTCTTTCCAAGGGCTACAAATATTCTGGTGGCGACAAGCCGGGGAAGGTTGCTTGGTATAAGGGCAACAGCGACAAAAGCATTCATCCTGTTGGCGAAAAAGAAGCAAACGAGCTTGGCATTTTTGACATGAGCGGAAACGTAGGCGAATGGTGCCATGATTCATCTCCATGCGTATGCGGCGGAGGCTACAGGGAAGGTAAAGACGGCATTGCCCCTGATTCATCTGCCCCTATGAGCAAGGGAAAATTCCAGGACGTGGGCTTTAGGGTGGCAAGAAGCGCAACCCTTTCGGAAATGGCAAAGCTTGTTCACAAGGACAGCGATTCCGCGGAACTTGACGTGTGCTTTGCAAACGCAGTTAAGCTTGTCTACAAGGACAGCGCGGTAAGTTCATTCATAAACAGCGTAAAGGACGAAACCAGCTACACCCGCCTAAGGGATTATTCAGCATCGGAAAAGGTAACGGTAAAGAGCAAGCTTAACCTTGGCTACGCACTCTATTCCATCTTTGGAAAACCCTTTGTTATTGTTGGGGCAACTGTCTACAACCTTACAAAGTGTGCGGCTTTTGCAACGGTTAATTTTATTGGTGGCTACCTGTCTATTACGCAAAGCGATGCCGGACTTGTGTGGATGATGCCGGACGTAAAGAAAGCAAAACAGAATGCGGCGGAGGCAAGGGCAAACAACGGAATAAAGTATTATCCTGAATACCACAAGGCCTTTACCAACAACCATATTTCCGTGGAAAACATTACCAGCGGAATTGACCAGGAAGGTAACGTGGTAAAAACAACCCAGACCTATTCCTACGACAATTCAATTTCCGTAAAGCGCTCAATTTCTGCGGATGCAAATGCTACGGCTTCCGTTATAGGTGTTGCTGGAACCGCTTTAACAATTCCTGTTTCTGCTGTAACGTGGGTAGGGGGAGCGGTGTTTGGTATGTATAGCGTAATTGTCAACAGCGAATAGTTTTGTGATTTAAGGGAATGACCCTTTTGGGAATTTATCCCTTTTTATAGAAAAAACTTCATCAGGAGGATATCATGAAGAAAGTTTTATTAGTTGTATTTTCTATGGTTCTTGCAGCAACTTGGTTTGCAGGATGTGCCTCTTCTTCTAAGAAGGTTGCAAAAAAGAACGACTTGCCTACTTGGGTTGTGGATGAATCTGAACTGGAAAGCAAGAAGGGAATCTATGGTTCCGGTGCTGCCCGCTATGCAGACAAATCTACTTCTCTTAAGGCAGCCCGTCTCCAGGCACGCGGTGACTTGGCAAACAAGCTTGGCACTTTGATTAACAATGTTGAGCGTTCAAACACGGACGCAAGCCTTGACGGTGTTGATTCATCATATCAGCAGGAACTTGAGGCAGAGGCAAAGCAGGTTGTAGCTGGAGCAATCCAGAAGAACCTCTATGTTGATGACGACGGAACTTACTGGGTTCTTATGTTCATGCCGTATGAAGATGTTCTTAAGAACTTTAAGTCTGTTGCAGTTAAGCAGGGCAACTCCCGCCTTGAGCGCCTCTTTAGCAAAATCACTGTTGCCGATTTGCAGGTTGCAGGTGAAAAAATCAACTACACAGTTGACACAACTGCTATAGAAAAATAGTTCTTGGCACTTGATTCAAAATTGCCGGGCCGTGGTTTGATTACGCTTACCAACCGCCCGACAATGACATGGTACTGTTAATCAGTATTTTTTTTATTCCCGCACTTGCTTGCTGTTTTTAGGGTGAGCAGGCTGTGGGAATTTTTTGTTTGCATTAAGAATTACACTTTTAGCAAATTAAAGCCTACCCCCGATTGGAAGGGCCGCGAAGCGGTTGCCGCCAGGCAATGGAGGCGAAAGCCGGCACCCTGGAAAGCGGGTTAGCAATATAAAAGTTGGTCCAGAAAAAAAATATGAATGCATACCGCAGCTTTATTGTAATTACTTTTTTGTTTTTCTTTGGTGGAACTCTTGGCTGGTTCCTTGAGCTTTTTTACAGGCGCTTTCTTTCCCGTGCCAATCCCAAAAGGCAGTGGCTTAACCCGGGCTTTCTTACGGGGCCTTGCCTGCCGCTCTATGGTTTTGGCGTTGTTGTGCTGTACGTTCTGAGCCTTTCCGAAAAATATTTTACGCGGTTTGATTCGGGAGGGATTTTGCACTACCTGCTCATGTTTGTGGTGATGGCCCTTGCAATGACGGCGATTGAATATATTGCGGGCATTGTCTTTATAAAGGGCATGAACCTAAAGCTGTGGGACTATTCAAATGAGTGGAGCAACATAAAGGGAATAATTTGCCCTAAGTTCACGGTGATTTGGGGACTGCTTTCCGCACTGTATTACTTTCTTCTTTTTCCGCCTGTTAACCGCCTTGTTCTTTGGTTTACGGAGCACCCCTGGTTTTCTTTTATAGTTGGAATTTTCCTTGGTGTTTTTGCAATCGACTTTTCTTTTTCCATGCACCTTGGAACCCAGCTTAGGAAGGCTGCCAAAGAATTTGACCAAAAAGCCACTTTGGACATGCAGAAGTTCCAGTCCTTTTTGCGCGAAAACAAGCTTTCCAAATTCTTTACCCCGCACGACGACCGCTACCTGCTTACGCCCCGCCTAGACCGCTTGGAGCAATTCATCCGCCGCTCGCCGGACAAGGTAAGGGGCTAGATATATGATTTACACTTTTTTATTTGGTATAGATGCTGTTTTTAGAATTAGTAAATTCTTGTTGTTTCATACGGTTGGTTATTTTTTAACATACCTTCTTTCTATTTTGGGCTGGATCTTTTTAAGGAAAAATAAGTCTCTTTTAAGAACTTGCCTAGGCTTTGTTTTCTTGCCGGCTTTTCCCTTGTTCAATACATTATTTTCTTTTGGGTCAGAGCTTAGCCGTTTTCATGTAGAAAATTTTTTAAAATTTGGCGGTATTTATTTTATAGTTCTTTTTGTAAGTTTGGCTTTGCTTTTGTTGGTAACGAAAAATAAAAAAATAAATAACGGCAGAATGCAATTTGTCTTTATCGCATTGTCTGGCTTAATGATTTTTACTCATAGTTGCATAGAGTTGATTACGAATTTTGAAAATTATAAAAACTGGGAATTCTTTTACTTATCAATACTGCTTATAGTCTTTTATTATTTAACAGTTATTAAAACAAGGATTTTTTATGATGAAATTAAAAAGTCCAAGGTATGGAATTTTATCATAAATTTTATTACAAGCATTTTATTTTGGGTTTATATAATTTTATATGATTTTATTTGTTTTGCTTTTGCGGCAGGCAGTGTATAAGGTAAAAGACATGGGTAATTCTTTTGGACGCTGATAATGCTGCCGCAGAAATGTGTGGTTCTATTCTTTTGCGAAAGAGCCTATTTCTATTAGGTTGCCTTCCGGGTCTGCTATGTAGCAGGTGCGCTGGCCCCACGGTTCGGTTGTGGGTGGCATGACAGGTTGTGCGCCTTTTTTTGTTACTTCTGCAAAGGTGCTGTCAACAGCGGCGTAGTTTTTGACTCCCAGGGCAATTTCAAAATGTCCGCTGATGCCGTTGGCGTAGTTGAATTTTGAGCTGGTCATTTTTTCAATGTCCTTTCTGCCATAGAGCAAGAACAAGGTGCCGTCTTTTTTAAGAAAAACGTTCGTCGTATTTTCGTCTTCTGTTATTTCAAAGCCAAGTACGTCGCGGTAAAAGCGTACCATCACAGGCATGTCTTTTACAAAAATTCCGAATCCTTCTAGCTTCATATTTCCTCCATGTGTTTTTTAACTATATATTTTCTTGTGACTTTTGTATTGTAAAAAACCGACAGTTTATTTTGACTTGAGTGCAAGTTTGCGGGCTTGTGTAAGGTTCATTCCGTGGAATTTTTTAAAGTCGTTTAAAAGATGTGCCTGGTCAAAATAGCCGTAATTGGCCACTGCATCCTGAACGTCAAAATTTTTTGAAAGACAGGCGCTTTGCCACAGGCTTTGGTAGCGGATGAGAGACGAAACTTTTTTTGGCGAAAGGGAAAGTGCTTGTGCGAAAAATCGTTCCAGCTGGCGTTCACTTGTGTGGATGTCTTTTATTATAGATGAAAGTTGCTGTGAGCCGCGGGTGCGAATCATCTGGATTATTGCGTCTTGAACAAGAGGGGCTTGCTCTGGAATTTTTGAAGCAGGGCGGAAAAGAAGTTGAAGGAGCGTTTCTTGGGCAATCTGCTTGAATTCTTCTAGGTTCATAACAGGTGAAAGCTTTGCAAGCAGAAGTTTTTTGGCTGTTTGGAAATGGGATTGCAGGTCAAAGAATCCGTTTGCGGTTTTTATGAGAGGCTGGTCAGAAAAATGGGAAGCTTGCCAGGCGTAAAATCTGATTCCGAAAAGCCTTCTGTGCTTGCCTTGCGAATGGGATGACAGAAACATTTTGTCGCTCACGCCGCAGAAATGCATGGAAGATATTTCGCGTCCGTCTGCTTTGTTTTCTGTTCCGTCTGTTGCTATTATTATGTCTGCGCATAAATCTGGAATGATGGGGGTGTTTTGGACTTGGATTTGTGGGGATGATTCTTCTTTGTTCCAGGAAGTCCAAAAGCAACGCACGTAAGGAGCAAGTTCCTTTGACGGGAGAAGTTCACGATAGCCTGTGCGCGAAAACGGAGTTGAAGTTAGCGGAAAAAACATTAGTTTTAGAATAGCATGAAAAGCTTTTGTTTGCAAACCATGGAAATTAATTTTGTGTTCCGCTCCCAGGCAAATCCGTCTGAAAACCCGCGGTGTCGCGGAATAGGAAATTAAACTCGCTGCGCTCGTTCCGCTCCAATGCGGGTTTTCAGCGTCTTTGCCTTCCGCTGCACACAAAATAAATTTCCATGCCTAAAGCCCCCCTCCCTTGCTTTTTTGCCGCGTTTTTAGCCTCCTTTCCAGTGCTTTCGCACATTGGTTTGCTACAGTACATTTCCTGTTCTTTGCACTTACCTTTTGCAGGGTCTGGAAGAAGGGAAAAAATGATACAGGATGTTTTGCATAATGATTATGTACTAAGATAGAGATGGGTGTTTGCGTGAATGGGGTGTAGCCTACGCCCGATTGGAAGGGCGCGGGACGCGTTGCCGTTAGGCAATGGAGCCGAAAGGCGGAACCCTGCAAAGCGGGGAAATTGCATGGTCTGCCCGGAGCCGTAGGACCGGGCACAGTTTTAAGATGCCTGCCGTCCGAATTATTCAAGAGCCCTAGCAGGCGGAAGTTTGGATTAAAGGCTTCTTGTTTTTTTGCCTGATGAATTTGAGGAAGAACCCTGTGGTGAGGATTCTAGTTTTACCTTGATTTTTTGATAGCTTTTGTCTCTGTAGACTGTGACCGTGATTGTGTCTCCGGGGCGTTTGTCTTCCAGGGCGCTGGCATAGTCTGCGTAGTTGCGCACGTTGATTGAATCTATTGCGGTGATTATGTCTCCGCCAAGGTAGATGGTGGTTGGGTTGAAGGTTCCGTATTGAACGGCTTTTGTTCCGCCCCTGATTCCTGCCTTTTGTGCTTCGGAGCCGCTGCTTACTTTGCTTACGATTACACCCGAAGAGATTCCGTAGCCTGCGTATGATGCGATTCTGCCTGTGTTTTGAACAAGTGAGATTCTCATTACGCCACGGCGAACTTCTCCGTACTTGAGCAAGTCTGCAACTACTCTGCGTCCTGTGCTTACCGGTATTGCAAAGCCTACTCCTGCGGAAGATCCGCTTGAGGAATAAATCATTGTGTTTATGCCAATCATGCGGCCCTGGCTGTCCAAGAGGGGACCACCAGAGTTTCCCGGGTTGATTGCAGCATCTGTTTGAATCATGTTGCGGATGATTACGTTTTCGCTTTCCTGGATAGGCCTTCCAAGACCTGAGATGATGCCGGTCGTCATTGTGCGTTCAAGTGCGAAGGGGTTTCCGATTGCGATGACCTTTTGGCCAACCTTTAGGTTTTCGCTGTCTCCAAAGGCGATTGTCTTTAACTCTACGTTTGCTGCCGGTTCAAACTTTAGGACTGCTATGTCGCTTTCCGTGTCTTTTCCGATTACGCGGCCTTCGTAGGTGCTGCCGTCTGCTAGTGAGATGTTGATTGTGCTTGCGTTTTCTATTACGTGGACGTTTGTTACCACGTAGCCACGCTTGTCTATTATGCTGCCTGAACCAGAGCCGCTTGATGTTACCACAGGTTCAAGGAACCAGTTGTAGCCCATTACCTGGGTGGTGATGTTGACTACTGCTTCGTTGCATTTTTCGTAGACTGCAATGTTCTGCGCTTCGTCCTGGGTGTAGCCGCTTTCCGATGTGGAGGCAACCTGTAGGGCAGGGGTGTTTGTTTGCAGGGCAACCTGGTCTCCGTTTTTGCCGGTGGTTTCTATGGTGCTGGAGGATTCATCTTCACTAAAGCCGGATTCCTGTGAGGACACTTCCTGGCTCTGGGCAGTTTTTTCCGCCTTGCTTCCTGAAAACAGGCTTTTGCAAACAAGGGCAGAAAGTGATGCCGCTGCGACTGTGCTTAATACAATTGCCAGAACGATGTGGCGCCTTGAATACAGTTTCATCTTTTATGCCTCGCTTGGTTTTGCCTTTCTTGGGCGGCCTGCCTTTTTCTTTGCGGAGCTTTTGTCTTCCGTTGCGGCAGATGCCTTTTCTTTGCCTGATGCCGGCTTTTTCTGCTTCATCAGCTGGATGCAGTGGTCTTCTGCCTTTACAAGTTCTTCGAATTCCTTGCCGGTCATTGTTTCTTTTTCAAGAAGCTGGTCTGAAATGTACAAGAGCAAGTCCTTGTGCTTTGTAAGCAGTGCCATTACGTGCTTGTAGCGTTCTGCCATCATGCGGGCAAGCTCTTCGTCTATGTATTTTTGCGTTTCTTCTGAGTATTCGCGTACAAGTTCTGGTTCGCCAGAGGCATATCCACGGCCGCTTTTTCCCAGAGTTACGTTGTAGAACTTTTTGCTCATTCCGTACTGGGTAATCATGCTGCGGATGATTCCTGTGGCACGCTGAATGTCGCTTGCGGCTCCTGTGTCTACCCTGCCAAGGCATATTTCTTCTGCGGCACGGCCACCCAAGAGGATGTCTATGTCGTTGATGAGGTCTTTTTCCGTGTTAAGGAATTTTTCTTCTTCTGACCTTTGCATGGTGTAGCCCAAGGCTCCGACTCCGCGTGGGATTATGGAAATTTTGTGAACCGGGGACGTGTTCTTTGTAAAGACTGTTACAAGGGCGTGTCCTGTTTCGTGGATGGCTACGCTCTTGCGCTCTTCTTCTGACATGACGCGTGTTTTCTTTTCCAGTCCGACTACGGTCTTTTCTATTGCTTCGTCAAAGTCTGGCATTGTAACCTGTTTGCGGCCTCCGCGTACGGCAAGAAGGGCTGCTTCGTTTACTATGTTTGCCAAGTCTGCACCGCTGAATCCTGCTGTTGCGTGTGCAAGGGAGTCAAAGTCTACGGAAGAGTCAAGCTTTACATTCTTGGAATGTATGCGGAGGATTGCCTCGCGTCCCTTAACGTCCGGCTTGTCTACTGAAACCTGGCGGTCAAAGCGGCCTGGGCGAAGAAGGGCAGGGTCAAGTATGTCCGGTCTGTTGGTTGCGGCAAGGATGATGAGGCCTTTTTCGTTGTCAAAACCGTCCATTTCTACAAGCAGCTGGTTGAGCGTTTGTTCGCGTTCGTCGTTTCCGCCAAGGTTGTTCATGCGGCTCTTTCCGATAGCGTCAAGTTCGTCTATAAAGATGATGCAGGGGGCTTTTTCGCGTGCTGTTCTGAAGAGGTCGCGTACACGGCTTGCACCAACGCCTACGAACATTTCTACAAAGTCTGAGCCTGAAATCCTAAAGAATGGAACTCCTGCTTCTCCTGCAACAGCGCGTGCCAAAAGTGTTTTACCGGTTCCTGGCGGGCCAACCAAAAGTACGCCCTTTGGAATCTTACCGCCAATGTCCGTGTATTTTTTTGGAGACTTAAGGAAGTCTACAACTTCCACAAGCTCTTCTTTTGCTTCGTCAACACCGGCAACATCGCTAAAGCGGGTCTTTACCTTGCCTTCGTCTACAGCCTTGCTTCTTCCGTTGCCACCGAAAAGACCCATGCTGTTCATTCCGGCACCAAGGCGACGCATTGCTATAAAATAGATGGCAAAAAGAAGGATGAATGGAAGCAGGTTGAAGAGAATCTGAAGGAAAATTCCAGACTGGCGCGATTCAAATTTGTATTCAACGCCTTTTTCTATGAGCAGCTTTTCAAAGTCTTCTGACCATTTGCCGCTCGTACGGTAAACAGGCCTGCCGCTTTCTTCGTCTGATGAAGAGAAGCTGAATGGAGACCACTTCTGCTGTTCCGCAGAAACTGCTGCCTGGCTTTCTGGACCGTAGCCTATATAATAGGGGTCGCCAATTACTATGCGTGTAATGCGTCCGCTTTCTATTAAGCCCCGGAATTTGGAAAAATCAACAAGGTCGTCCGGTTTGCTGGAAAAGAACATGTTTATCAGCAAAACTGCGCCAACCACTATTGCCAGAACGGCTAGGAAAGAAAAGGGTTTGCGTCCCTTTGGCTTTTTTTCGTCGTCGTTGTCATCGTCTACGCTAAGTCTAAAAAAATCAAAAGGCTCGTCGTCCTTTTTTGAATTCTTGTCGTTGTCGTCGCTCATATTAGCCCTCAAGTTTTTGGGTTGTGTCACGTATATAATATATGAAAATTTTGGGGAATAATCAACAAAAATAATTTGGACGGTACTTGCTCTGCTATCCCTACGTTTCGAGCCCGCTTTGGATAACACTTAGTGCTTTAAAAATAAAAAAACTCTCTTTGCTAAGAGAGTATCTTTTTTTGGAGATAATCGGACTCGCCTTCCGGTCGGCAACTTCCTGTTGCCTCCCTACAGGCCGGCTTCACTCACTGACGGCGGCATCCTTGCCGCCTTTTCCTCCCTCTGGTCGGCGTTCGTTCCGCTTCGAGTCCGTTTTTGTTAACATCTATTGCTTTAAAATAAAAAAACTCTCTTTTGGTAAGAGAGTGTTGGTTTATTATGGAGATAATCGGACTCGAACCGACTACCTGCTGATTGCGAACCAGCCGCTCTACCAGGTGAGCTATATCCCCAGAATGCGGATAATATAGCATTTTATGGTGAAAAAAGCAAGTAGGCTTTTTGGGCATGCAAGCAGGATGATTATAAGGGCAAATTGAACCGATTTTGCAAATTTTCCTTAAAAACCCCCCTTTTGGGTAGTGCAATCCCCTGGGTTTTATGATATTATTAAGATAAGGTGTTGTTTTTTCTTTTACAAAAAGTAGGGGCATACAATGTTTAAAAAAGCTAAGGTTTTTCATCTTATATATCTCTTCTTCTGCCTGCTTAGCTGGGGCCTGTTTTTTTCTTGTACTGACTCTTACAATGAGCCGGTAAGGGAATACTGCGAATACTGGACTACGACCTGCCAGGTTGGAAAGCTTGAATTTTCTTCCGAAAGCGTTACCATGGGTGGTCTTCCAAACCTTTCTGCCCGCAACGCAATAGAAATCAACCTGTATACGATTAACCCCAAGGGAATTAAGCTTTTGTGCAAGCCGGATTCTAGTGACACGAATGGAACTGATGGCAATGGAAACTTTTGCCTTGAAAGTGAAGAAGGCGGCCTTGAGGTAGACAACTACAGCGAGACCCAGGTGGACCCGGTAGATTGTAATTGCAAGTGCACCACTTAAAATAAATAAAAAAACTTCATAGAATGTTTTAACCCAATAACTACCACATCAAAGGGAGAAAACAAACTATGAAGTCATACAGTCATTTTACACAAATGGACATTTGTTGTCTATTCTATTTGTTGCAGCTTGGAACAAGCCAGGCTCAGATAGCTCTTGCCTTAAATAAGCACAGGTCTTCTGTAAGCAGGCTTATAAAAAGATGTCCGGGAGGAAAATTTAATCCAGAGGTTTCGTATGAAAATTATCTGAAAAACAGGAAAAGAAGCGTAAGAAAAGGTAGAATTCAAAAAGGAACGGAATTATTTGAATTCATTCAGGAAAAACTTTATGAATACTGGAGTCCTGAAATAATTGCACTTAAATGGAATGAACAGCATAAAAATGAATCAATTTCATTTAATACAATATATTCAGCAATAAAAGCCGGTGTTTTTGAAAAAATCTCAGCCAAAACACATTTGAGAAGGCGGGGAAAACAAAAATATGGGCACAGAAGCCAATATTGCACCATACAGCCTGATAAAACAATTCATGACTTACCCGAAGAAGCAAAATACCGTGAACGATTGAATGACTGGGAAGGGGATACGATACGGACGACACCAGGAAAAGGCTGTATTGTTACTTTGCTAGACAGAAAGAGCCGTTTTATTCTGGCGAAAAGTGTTGACAAAGCTTCATCAGATAAAGTCTGTAATGCCATAAAAGAAGCATTCAATGAAAACGGAATCCATCCAAAAACGATAGTTTTTGATAATGGTTCTGAATTTGCAAAATTCAGGGAACTGGAAAGAGACCTTCAGACTTCAATTTATTTTGCAGATCTTCACAGTCCATGGCAGCGCGGATCAAACGAAAACATAAACGATTGTTTGCGCTTCTTTCTGCCGAGAGGCATGGACTTTAGAAATTTGGATGACGGCTATTTAGAAACTGTGGTTTCTCTTCTAAATAACCGTCCTAGAAAATGCTTAGGGTTGAAGTCACCACATGAAGTCTATTGTTGCACTTGACTTTGCAATGTTCCCCCAACCCACATAAGAATCCGCGCCAACCTTAGGGACTACTCTGAAGGGCAAAAGATAACCCTGTCTGGTTGCCTCTGGCCAGAAAACCGCGCGGAATTTGCGGAAGAAGACCTTAAGGCACAAAACCCCGAACTTTTTTATTCGCAGACATTCATCCAGAACACGTCGCCGGACAACGTTAAGAACATGTATGTTTCGGACAGCTATTTTTCATCAAGCGTAGAAAAGTGCTACCTTTCCTTTGAAGTTCCAGACCAAAGCCTAAAGAGGAACTTGGGTTCAAAATACGAAATTGGCTATTACCTTCGCGAACGTGACGGAAAGCTATATTTTAAGGGCAGCGAAATCCTTACCCTTGACCAAAGGCGGAACACTTCTGGCGGTAACATTTTCCAATATTATTTTGACGGACAGGAAGAAGGCCTTACTTCCTACGAATACACGGTTCAGGTGCTTGGCCCCCACGGACGGAAGTCTGAAAAGCTTTCTACAGACCCTGGGCTTGGCGTTTGCGTCCTCGTTGAGCCTACGGTTACAATTGAGCAGACACCCAACGGTCTTTTTGACGAAAGCTACGAGTGCTATGAAGTTGAATCTGCTAGTGACTCCATCACCTTTACCGCAATCCCGGGGCAGGAAGGCGACACGCTTACGGTAAAGGACAATGGAATTGAACTGAATCCCACCGGAGGCCGCTACTCTGTAAGCGGAAGTGGCCGGCACACGATAGAAGTTGTTTCCAAAAGGGTGGGTGCACGCGCTGTAACCGTAACAAAGAAAATACGAATAGAAAAGACACCTGATGCTGCTGTCTTTACATTCGGAAAAGACTTTAACGGCTGCGGAACAGATGCAAGCGGATTTGAATACATAGAAGTTGCTTCTGCAACAGGTACCGTAAGCTATAGTGCAACCGCTCCAGAAGAAGGAACCACACTTTCTTTAACAGACGGCGGAACGTCTGTATCTGCTACAGGAAGCCTTAACGTTGCAGCCCATACCCTTGTTGCAACGGTTCACAAAGATTTCTGCAATGATGTTGCGGTTACAAAGAAGGTAAAGGTTGTTAGGGAACTCCAGGAGCCAACCTACTCATTTAACCCAGGCACGACCGGAACAAAGACAGATGATTTTGAATGGATTGAAGTTGCCGACGGAAGTTCTTTTGTTACCTATACAATCACTGCGGAAAGCGGATGTAAGATGACGATACATAATAGTTATGTAAACTCAACGACCAACACTTCTGGAAATGCAGTAACAGATACACTTGTAAGCCTTGGCACGAGTTCTTCAAGGGATTATACGCTTACCATTACCGTTAAAAAGCCATACTACACAGACAAGCCTTTTACAAAGAAGATAAAGCTTGTAAAGGCCTTGCAGGAACCAACCATTAAAGTCTACAAGAATGATGGAAACGACCTTATTTCGTCATCATCTTCTGCCCCTGAGGAATCTGGCTACAGTGCCTACGCTTGCTACGACATGCCACTTACAACAAGCGGAACAGGACATGCCAATTTTGAGGTTACGGCTGCA
This sequence comes from Treponema sp., assembly GCA_017961705.1. Lineage (GTDB taxonomy): Bacteria > Spirochaetota > Spirochaetia > Treponematales > Treponemataceae > Treponema_D. The sequence continues at coordinate 5,257 of JAGCWT010000123.1, read as the reverse complement.
GCGGACGGAGGAAGCTATAGCGTTAAGGTGGACGGTGCAAGTGTAAGCACATACAGTAGCAACAAGAGGAAGCTTGAACTTGGCGGTCACATAATTACGTTTACGGTAACAAAGACCGGATATAAAGACCGGGTGTTTACAGAAAAAGTCTATATCCAGGGAACTCTTGCTGATCCAGAAATAAAGAGTACTAACGCCACATTAGCTAGCGGTTCTGGTAACAGCAACTCTGATCCTCAGGTATGGAAATTCAGCTACATTAACTATGATTCACTAAAGTGCTACATAAATCCGGGCAATACAGGTAATACCGTTGTGGTTCATAAAGACTCGGCAACAGGAACCACTTTGTCTAATCCAACAACAGGCTTTGGATTGGGATTTGACTCCACAATAAAGCTGGTAATCGTACAGTCAAAGTCAAAGTGCAAGACTCTTACGACAACAAAATACGTTCAGGGAAAGATTAAGCCGATTACGCTAAGTTATAACAATAATAATGGTGGAACCGGAATGCTTTTTGTATGGCTTTCTGGATTTAATAAGGATAAATTTGATATGAAGGGAAGAATCGAAGTTAATGGAAAAGTCGCATTTTCCTATCTCGGATCTAACCGCGATAATGTAAATCAAAACACGTGGCAAGAGTTGGGGGATAGTGGAGATCCCAGCTTTGCTATAACGTGTTATTCGCCCTATGATGATATTGTGGTTAGTGTGTCCAGCGTAAGAAGAAATGTTGGTGGCGGTAAAGATGATCCAGACAATGATGGTTTTGCAGGTTCATGCACAAAAACACTCGATGATTTAAAAAGTCAAAAGACTGAAAAGACTAAATGGGTTTTATTGTCAGATACAATTTCTGGAAAGAGCAGAAGCATTAGGCCAAAAATCTTTTTTAACGTATCGGAGTAAATCTCCCCGCCCATGCTATTGCCCTTGCAATCCCTCCCCGCGAGGGATTTTTTATTTTGCACTATCTTGATGCATAAGCCACATCCAAATAATGAATTGAAGGGGTATCAGGTTCAGGGGATTCGTGCTCTTGTCTCTTATGAAGGAACAAATGCTTTGGAACTTGTGGAGGATTTTCACGCAGCCGTGGATTATTATCTTGATGGAGCATGGTATGAGCCTTAACAGTTTTGTTGAGCAGTCGGTGGAAAAGCAGTTGGCTTCAGCGTACTAAGACAATAAGAATCGTTGTCTTTGAAACTATACAGGTAAAGGGTATTGTAAAAGGAAAGAGCTTTGTTGTGATTTATTCAAAGTAGCAGGGGGGACTTTGTAAGCCTTTGTTTGCAGTTGCTATGATTTTATTGTATAGGTTCAATTTCGAGTTTAATCAGTCTGTCAGTATCAGGTTCGACGTGACTATTCTTTTTAAGAAGATTATCGGGCCAAGCTCGATAATGACTAATTTTGAGCCAAAGCTCAGCATTTTACCGTATGATTTATTTGTCGAATTGGCATTGGTGATGCTTGCACCCTTTACACTTGGGTGTGGCTCCCTTCGACTATGCTCAGGGAGCTGCTTACCACATGTACGGCAATGGCACAATGCTGTTAATCAGAGCTTGCTAGAATATCCAGCTTGCGCCAAGGGTTGGTATGAAGCGGATGCCTGATGTTTCAAAGTCACCGTAATCGTTATAGTTGCTGGCCAGGTTTATTGAATAGCGGAGTCCTAGATTTGCAAAAACTCCAAAATGATCGGTGAACTTGTATTTCCCTATAACATCTGCACCAATATCAAATGTGAATATTGTTATAAAAAAAGTTTTTTTCTTGAGTTCCCAGTCGTAACCGCCGTAATTTATGCCTACCATTCCCAGTGTGCTCAAAGTGAATTTTTCATTTATTGGGAATGTGTAGCCTGCACCTATATCAAATATAAAATCATAGTGCCAGTCTGGATCGTCTGGAACATCATTGCTTGAGATGTTGTCAAACCCCAAATCCAGTTTTATGCTGACTGCATTGTCAAGAACGCAAAGATATGTTAAATCAACACCAACTGCTGTTTGTGACAGGTCGTCTTCCCATTCTTCAGCGACGTCTCCTTTGAGCTTTGCCTTTAATGATGAAATGGGGAAGGAAAGTCCAAGCCCTAGTGTATGCTCTGCACAAAATGCTGTTGCGGATAAAACCGCTGCGGCAACCAAACAAATAATTTTTTTCATAAAATCCTCCGAGATTTTGATTTTTTTTGCGAAATCGAGTGAATCGAGATTTCGCAAAAAGGACTTTTGCAAGTCCTTTGGGTAGTGTACACTACCCAAATTTTTTAAGACTAGAAAAATCTTGTTTTCCTAAAGGCACTTGTGTTTTTGCATAGCAAGCACGGCCGGGATTGGAGCCACGCCGGAGGCGGCCACTGGACTGAACGACCGCATGGGAGTGAGGGAAGCGGCTGGAGCGAAAGCGGAATGGCGGAAAGCCCTTAGCATAAAAAAGTGCCGCATGGTTAGAAAAATTACCTACTGTATATTATAATGCAAAAATGCTATACTGCTGCAAATGAATCTTCTTTCTATTAACAATCTTTCAAAAATTGGGCGGGAAGAGCCGCTTTTTACTGGGGTTACTTTTGGCTTGGACGAGGGCGACAAGGCTGCCCTTATTGGACGCAATGGTACCGGAAAGTCCACTTTGCTGAATACTGTTGCGGGGCTGCTTGTGCCGGATGAAGGTACGGTTGTGATTAATAAGGAAGCAGGCCTTTCTTTTTTGCCGCAGAATCCTCTTTTTAATCCTGCCGATACGATTGAAGCCCACATTTTTAAGTCTTCTTCTCCAAAGCTTAATATTATCCGCGAGTACGACAAGGTTTGCGCCCAGATGGAAAGTGCTGCGTCTGATTCGCTTCAGGCAAAATTTGATGAGCTGAATTTTAAGATGGAAGAGGGTGGCCTTTGGAACTACCGCCAGCAGATTGAGTCGGTGCTGAGTATGCTTGGCATTAATGATCTTTCGCGCAAGATGGGGGAGCTTTCGGGCGGTATGGCAAAGAAGGTTTCGCTTGCCCAGGTTCTTGTGGAAGACACTAAGCTTTTGCTTTTGGACGAGCCTACAAACCATTTGGATATTACGACGATTTACTGGTTGCAGAATTATCTTGCACAGACCAAGCGGGCTGTTCTTATGGTTACCCACGACCGCTATTTTCTTGATGCAGTTTGCAACAACATTTACGAGATTGCTAACGGCGGCGTTAAGCTTTACAAGGGCAACTATTCAACATACCTTGAAAAGAAGCAGACCGAGCTTGAGGTTTACAAGAATACGGAGCGGCGCATTGAATCTGTTCTTCGTGTTGAGCGCGACTGGCTTATGCGTGGTCCTTGCGCAAGGGGAACAAAGGCTAAGGCACGCATTCAGCATGACATGGCTCTTATTAACCGAGAGAAGCTTAAGGAAGAGAAGGGCTTTGCCTTTGAGGTTGCGGGGCGGCGGCTTGGCGGAAAGATTCTTGAGCTGAAGGATATTTGCAAGAATTTTCCCAAGGGGTATGCGGCTTCCAAGAATGTGTCTTCCAAGAATTCGTCTTGCAAGAATGCTGGCGGTAAAGATGCGGCGGCTCCAGTGCTTAAGGATTTTACTTTTACTTTTAACAAGGGGCAAAAGATTGGTGTCTTTGGTAACAACGGCACAGGTAAGTCAACCCTGCTGAACATAATCACCGGGGAACTTTTGCCAGACCAGGGTTCGGTTACGGTTGGAGAAAACACTGTCTTTGCCTATTACAAGCAGAATCCTGTGTTTGCGGATTTGGACATGACGGTTCTTGAGTATGCAAAAGAGGCTGCCGAGGTTATGCACATGAATGACGGCACTACCCTTAGCGCGGCTCAGTTTTTGGATCGCTTTGGCTTTGAGGGGAAGATTCAGCATTCACCGGTTGGAACTTTGAGCGGCGGTGAGAGGAAGAGGCTTTTCCTTGTGCGGCTTCTTCTTTCCAATCCCAACTTTTTGATTTTGGATGAACCCACCAACGACTTTGATATTTTTACGATGAATATTCTTGAGCAGTTCCTTTCTGGTTTTACTGGCTGCCTTTTGGTTGTTAGCCACGACCGCTACTTTATGGACAAGGTTGCAGACACGCTTCTTGTTTTGGAGAGCGACGGAAGCGTTTCCGGTTACGTGGGGAAGTGCAGCGAATACATTCAGTACATGGAGCTTAAGGCAAAGGAGGATGCAGAGGCAGAGAGGGCAAGGCAAACTTCTTCGCGGCAGGCTTCTTCCAAGGACGGTGCTTCTTTGGATGGCGCTTCGTCTTCTGGAGCTTCGCAAAGTGCCTCTCCTGCAAAGAAAAAAAAGCTTTCTTTTAAGGAACAGAAGGAATTTGAAGGGCTTGAAGTTCGCATAGCAGAGCTTGAGGATGAGCAGAAAAAGCTGGAAGAGGACATGGCTAGCGGCGACTACGAAAAAGCTTCTGCTGCTGGTAACAGGTACAAAGAGGTTGAAGAGGAACTTGAAAAGTCATACTCCCGCTGGGAAGAGCTTGCGGCTTTTGTTTAGGGAAGTGTTGCTGTGCGTCCAGTTGAAAAACACGCTTCAAGTCTTTATAATGGAAGAATGACAATTAAAGAAATACTCGATAACAAAAAAACGATTGTGTCATTTGAAATATTTCCTCCCAAGCAGCAGGTTAATTTTGACAATGTTGTGAATGCTGCAAAGGAGCTTTCTTCCCTTAAGCCCGATTTTATGTCTGTTACCTGTGGTGCGGGCGGTGGAAAAAGAACCAACAACGTAGAAATTGCCCAGAAAATAATATCCTTTGGAACACCAGCCCTTGCCCATCTTACATGCGTAAGGAACACACCGGATTCTGTAAGGGAAACAATCCGCGACATGAAGGGCTGCGGTATAGAAAACGTTCTTGCCCTGCGCGGAGACATGCCCCGTGATCTTGAAGAAGGAGAGACTGCCCTTGTTCCCGAGCTTTGCCATGCAAACCAGCTTGTTACGATTCTTAAGGAAGAGGGCTTTTGCGTTGGCGGTGCCTGCTACCCCGAAGGCCATCCGGAAAGTGCCAACCGCGACGAGGATGTGGACAACCTAAAATACAAGGTGGACGCCGGCGTTGACTTTTTGACCACCCAGATGTTTTTTGACAACAACATGCTTTACAGCTACCTTTACCGCTTGCAGTCCAGGGGAATAAGGGTCCCTGTTTTTGCGGGAATTATGCCCATTACAAATTCAAACCAGGTGGCGCGCATGGTAAAACTTTCCAGCGCATACATTC
>JAGCWT010000122.1 GCA_017961705.1 Treponema sp. | reverse complement strand
ACTTATCGTGAAATATGATATATGAAAAGTATTCCGATGGCTATGAAAAAAGCTACAAATACGACCAGAAAGTAAATAAAATATATGTAAGAGAAAACGGCCGTGAATACTGGTACGAATATGACTCCTCGGGCAATATGATATATGAAAAGGATTCCGATGGCTATGAAAACAGGCTCGAATACGACCAGAAAGGAAATAAAATACATGTAAAGCACGATAACCATGAATTATGTTACGAACGTGAATTATGGTACGAATACGACTCTAAAGGAAACATAACACACATGAAAGATACTTACGCTGACGGCAGAGAATTTTGGTACGAATACACCTTCTACCCAGATGGCAAGATAAAGTCAAAAAAAGGCTACATACCATTTAAATAATCAGCGGCTAATTTAAAAGAAAAACCCCTTCTTCCATACGACGTACAGAAGAAGGGCAAAAGGAGAGGAGGATGCAGTAAAAACCGGCAAGTCCATGTGTGCGCTGGTAAATGCCGGAAAAACTGCGACATGGATTGTATTGACAAACAAGGTTTGTTGCTATTGCAATCAACTGTTAAACCACTGTAGGACAAATTGGTTACAGGGCTTAACTAAAAGCTAAAAATCCTCGTTTTCGTCGTAGCCGTCATAGTCAAATTTGTCGTCGGAATCTTCATCTTCATCGTACTTTTCGTCTTCATAGTCTTCTTGGTCAAACCAAGAGCTCTTGGACTTTTCTGGCTTACGGCTAGAACTCTTGTCAAAGAATAAATCTGAAAGCAAACCCATAATTTTCTCCTATTATATGCAACTCGCAAATCCATTTTGAACAGGCCTTGCGAAAAGATCCGATAATCCGCTTTTAAAGATTACCGGATCAAGTCCGGTAATGACAAGTCTTCGCAAAACTCAAAATTTGACCTACTAAGGTAAACCCATTCTGTGCAGGCGTTGGTCACACGCTACTCGTGCTCACCGAGTTACTACGTAACTCGCGGATTTTTTTGCTACTTATACCAATTTTGGGGCGTTGTCCGCAACCTGCGGTTGCTACCGAGTTTTCTCCGAAAACTCGCGGATTTATATTCTAACACCAACCCATTCTGAGCAGGCGTTGCGGGCGGCGATTGAGCCCGCAGAGGGGGTAGCGGAAGACACGACAAAGCGGAGCAAATGACGGAAGAGGCTTGTTTTTTTAACAAGTATTTTGTTGCGGCACAGCCCCTGTATCAAGTTCAGGGTGACAGGCGTTTACTTTGAATTTTTTGCCTCTTACGGCATTTGTGGAGCGACTCGTGGCTGGAGCGAGGGGGAGACTTACCCCTCCTTAAGCAGAATAAACTAAAGGGAGAAACCACAGTAAGCGCTTATGGAAGAACTTCCGGCGGTAACTCCCTTACAAAGGTTAAAGTGCAATCTGGTTGAGGGCAGAGACTACCGCGTCTATACCTGCACGTCCTACGCTGGTTGACTTTCCTGCTCCCCAGTACTGCTTTCCGTCCTGGGTTGTAAGCTGAACATAGGCCATTGCAAAAGTGTTGTTGCCTTTGCCAATGCTGTGCTCGTGGAAGGCCGTTATGCTAAAGGCTGGTGCCGGTGTTTTGGATAGTGCGCAACAGAATGCGTCGAGTGGACCGTTACCCTTGTCTCCGATGGCGTACTGCTTGCCCTTCCATGTAACGACTGCGCGGCAAAGTGTCTGCTCTTCTGCACCCTTTTCCTTGGAGCCTTCAACATGGGTTTCTGCAAGGTCCACGATTGCAAGGTTTTTGTCTGCCTTAATCCACTGCTTTTCAAAGAGCTCGTAGATTTCGGAAGACTTAAGTTCGCGCTGTGCCTTGTCTGCGGCATCTTTTATGACTGAACCAAGTGCCGGATGCATGGCCTTTGGCAAGATGAGTCCGTATTCCTGTTCCAGAATGTATGCAGAGCCACCCTTTCCTGACTGGCTGTTTATGCGGATAATGCCTTCGTATTCACGGCCAATGTCATGCGGATCTATTAAGAGGTAAGGGACATCCCACAAGGCGTTTTCTTTCTGGTTTGCGCGGGCGGCCATTCCCTTGCGGATAGCGTCCTGGTGGCTTCCGCTAAAGGCTGTAAAGACGAGTTCTCCTGCGTAAGGTGTGCGCGGGGGAATTTCCATGCCTGTGTATTCCATGTACTTCTGGGCAACTGCCGGCAAGTCGCGGAGGTCAAGCATTGGGTCTACACCCTGGCTGAACATGTTGAGGGCTACGTTTACAATGTCAAGGTTTCCGGTGCGCTCTCCGTTTCCAAAGAGGCAGCCTTCAACGCGGTCGGCTCCGGCCAAAAGTCCCAGTTCTGCGGATGCAACGCCTGTTCCGCGGTCGTTGTGGCAGTGGGTGCTTACTATTACACTGTCGCGGTCAGTTATGTGGGAGCAGAAGTATTCAACCTGGTCTGCATAGACGTTTGGCGTGGCACATTCAACTGTTGTGGGCAGGTTCATGATGATTTTATTGTCCGGTGAGCAGCCCCATTCCTTTTTTACGGCTTCGCAGATTTCTACGGCGTAGTCAATTTCTGTCATGGAGAAGCTTTCCGGTGAATATTCAAGGCGGATTTTCTTTAAGTCTTCGGGCGAAAGGCATGACTTTATGCAGCGCACTCCGTCTATGGCTATCTGCTTGATTTCTTCTTTTGTCTTTCCAAAGGTGTATTTTCTCTGGGCAGGCGAAGTTGAATTGTAGATGTGGAAGATTACGTTTGGGGCACCCTTAATGGCTTCCAGTGTCTTTTTTACCAAATGCTCGCGGGCCTGGCACAAGACCTGGATTGTTACGTCGTCGGGAATCCGCTTTTCGTCTATAAGGCGGCGGAGAAAGTCGTATTCGGTGTCGCTTGCGGCGGGGAAGCCAATTTCCACTTCCTTAAAGCCTGTCTTTACGATAAGGTCAAAAAATGCAAGCTTGGTTTCTATACCCATTGGGTTTACGAGGGCCTGGTTTCCGTCGCGGAGGTCTACGGAGCACCAAATTGGTGCCTTGGTGATGCGTGCGGCTGGCCACTTGCGGGTTGTCATTGGAATGTCCGCAATTGGAGCGTACTTGCCGGTTAAAGTTCCATCGGGGTTCATTGAAGCCATAAAAATCTCCTTCTAAAGCAAAAAATTTAAAAGAAAAAAGACCCGCTGCCGAAGCAACAGGTCTGTAAGTTACAAGTTAAAACTACCCTTACCAGCGCCTATTTTCGGCAATCAGAGAAGACTGGGCATAGTAGAAGTAGTGTTTTGTTCATGTGTTTAATATACAACTTTATTTGGTGAGTGTCAAGCGATACAAAGTATCAAGCAGCAGTATGCCTTGTGCAGTTTTTTATGATTTCTTTCTGCGGCACTTTTGTATGCAAAACACCCGCGTCCCAAAAGAACACTTGCCACTTTTTTAGGGGCTTTCCGGGGTTCCGCGGGTCCCTTCCCGCTCCATTGCTCCACTTCATTCCGCAACCCGCCTGCGGCGGGCCCCTCCAATCCCTGCCGTGCTTGAATATGCTACAAACTTGAACAGACACCCCACATGCAAACAAACGCAGTTCGGTCAAACAAACGCACCTAAAGCAAAGCAGCACCACACTTGCAACAAACACATCTAAAGCAAACCAGCACCACACTTGCAACAAACACACCGCTTGCAAACAGGCACACCCCACATGCAAACAAACGCAGCTCGGTCAAACAAACGCACCTAAAGCAAAGCAAGCCCCAAACGCCAAACCGCAAGAGCGCAAACCCAAGCCACCGCACACTGCCACAAAGCAAGCCCAAAAGCCCACCGTGCCCCAAGCTCCCTCTTTACAGAAGCAATAGCCGCAACACAAGGCGAATACAGCAAGCTAAAAACCAAAAGACTAGCCGCAGACAAAGAAGACACAAGTGTCTCCACCCCGCCCGCAAACAAAATCTCCAGGGTAGAAACAACGCTCTCCTTGGCAATAAAACCGCTAACAAGGGCAACCACAATCTGCCAGTCGCCAAGCCCAACAGGCCTCATCAAAGGAGCAATAAGATGCGCAAGGGAAGCAAGAATGCTAAGTTCAGCATCCCCCACCAATTGCAGCCTCCAGTTAAAGCTCTGCAAAAACCAGATTACAATCGTAGCAATAAAAATAACCGTAAAAGCCCTCTGCAAAAAGTCCTTTGCCTTCTCCCACAAAAGCTGGGTGGTATTCCTAAAACCGGGAAGCCTGTAGTTTGGAAGCTCCATAACAAAAGGAACAGCCTCGCCCTTAAAAAGAGTCCCCTTGTACAAAAAGGCCACGCCAATCCCCACAAGAATTCCCAAAAGATAAAGCCCCGTCATAATAAGAGCACCATGCCGCGGAAAAAACGCGCTCACAAAAAAAGCATAAATCGGAAGCTTTGCAGTACAACTCATAAAAGGAGTCAGAAGAATAGTCATCCTGCGGTCGCGCTCACTGGGAAGGGTACGTGTTGCCATCACCGCCGGAACAGAACAGCCAAAGCCAATCAAAAGCGGAACAATGCTACGTCCGGACAAACCAATTTTCCGCAAAAGCTTGTCCATAAAAAACGCCACCCTTGCAATGTAGCCCGAATCCTCCAGAATAGAAAGAAAGAAAAAGAGGGTAACAATAATAGGAAGAAAACTAAGCACGCTGCCAACACCGGTAAAAATGCCGTCTATAATCAAACCGTGCAAAACCTCATTCACCCCGGAAGAAGCAAGGGCTGAATCAACAAAAGCAGTAAGTGAATCAATCCCCTTCTCCAAAAGCTGCTGAAGCCAAGCCCCAATCACATTAAAGGTAAGGTAAAAGACAGCTGCCATAATCGCAATAAAACAGGGAATCGCAGTCCACCTTCCCGTAAGAACACGGTCAATCCTTTGGCTACGCGCACGCTCCTTGCTTTCAAGAGGCTTCTTTACACAGGCATCGCACAGCCTAAAGATAAAAGAAAAACGCATGTCCGCAATAGCCGCACTCCTGTCAAGGTTACGCTCCTTTTCCATCTGCATGATGATATGCTCAAGCATTTCCTTTTCATTCACATCCAGGTCCAGCTTGTGCATAATGCGCTTGTCGTCCTCCAAAAGCTTTGTAGCCGCAAAACGCACCGGAACACCAGAGTTTTCCGCATGGTCTTCTATAAGGTGAATCGTTCCGTGAAGGGCACGGTGAACGGCACCACCCTTGTCGTCCTTACCGCAAAAATCCTGGCGCAGGGGTTTCTCCTGGAACTTGGCAACATGAATCGCATGGGAAACAAGCTCCTCAATGCCCTGCCCCTTCTTTGCAGAAATAGGAACAACAGGCACACCCAAAAGCTCCTCCATCTTGTTCACGTCCACAGAACCGCCGTTGGCAGTAACCTCGTCCATCATATTGAGCGCAATTACAAGCGGAATGTTCAGCTCCAAAAGCTGCATCGTAAGGTAGAGGTTTCGCTCTATGTTTGTGGCATCCACAATGTTGATTATTGCATGTGGCTTTTCGTTTAGAACAAAATCGCGGGAAACAAGCTCTTCGCTCGAATAGGGAGACATCGAATAAATTCCCGGAAGGTCAGTTATAACAGTACCCGCACGGCCCTTAATGGCACCGGACTTTCTGTCTACAGTTACGCCCGGAAAATTCCCCACGTGCTGGTTTGAACCCGTAAGCTTGTTGAACAAAGTTGTCTTTCCACAGTTCTGGTTTCCAACAAGGGCAAATGAAATAACAGTTCCGTCGGGGAGAGGCCTCTCACTTTTTTTGTCGTGAAACTTTCCGCTCTCTCCAAGACCAGGGTGCTCTGAATTTTCTCCGCTTTCTTTCTTGGGCGTTCCCCCGCTTTGCGGGGTCGGGCTTTCCGCCGTTCCGCTATCGCTCCATTGCCTTGCGGCAACGCCTTCCGGCGCGGCTCCAATCCCTAACGCGGAAAAAGTCTCCACCTCTATCTTCTGAGCATCGGCAATCCTAAGAGTAAGCTCATATCCATGCAGCCTAAATTCCATGGGGTCGCCAAGCGGCGCATACTTTACAAGCGTAACCTCCGCCCCGGGAATAATCCCCATATCCAAAAAATGCTGCCTAAGCTCACCATTACCGCCAAGCTTAACCACCCTAACCGTCTCACCCACTTTAACATCGTGCAAGGTCATACACCGCTCCACCATGGAAATCAATTTTGGGCTCCACTCCCAGAAAAAATTGTCTGAAAATCCACGGTTGCGCGAACAAGGTATTAAGGTCGCTGTCGCAGCTTGAAGCTACGCTGCTAGTTCCCTCGCGCAAAGCGTCTTTTCAGCCCACAACGCTACGCACTTGCTACCGTTGTGTCTCTTCCGTTGCACCCAAAATTGATTTCCAGCTGCTTTTCATAAGAATGAATTTTGAAAATTGATTTCTGTGCCGCTCCAAACACACATCGCTCCCGCCTGATTCAGTTTAGCCTTGAATCCACTTGCTGTCAACGGCTCAAATTTTGCAAAAAAAACGTTGGCACTTTTTGCATTTGTCTCTGTCTTAGTTTATAATAGAAATAAATCAAAAAAAAACGCGAGGTTTCTATGAAAAAGATTTTAGCTTTTCTTCTTGCAGCATACTCAATGCTTTTCCTTGCCTGCACAACATCTTCTTTTACAGTTCAGGAATCAGAGCCCACATTGCTTTCAAAGACAGATACTTTCGCAATCACCGTTCCTAATGACTACCCCGACGAATCAAAATCCGGCATAACCACATCCTTGGAGCTCCAAAAGGTACTGGCCGGCTGCGGAGTGAATGCAAGCCTTTTGAATACTTTTCCAGACTATGAATCTGTCCCGCAAGAAACAAGGGCAAAATATGACTACATCGTAGAACCAACGATTAATTACTGGGAAGACAACATTGCCACATGGAGCGGAAAACCGGACAAGCTTCTTCTTGTAATAACAATCTACAAGACAAAGACAGCTCAGGTTATGGACACATTCACCATTGACGCAGAATCTTCCAGCATATTTTTTGGAGCCAATGACCCGGTAGACCTTATTAAAGATCCGTCTAGCGTCCACTACGGCAAAATTATAAAGTAAGACGTAAAGTTAATGGCATTACCCTGACTTACTTTACTTTATAATTTTATAAATATAATAGAACATACAAGCAAAGAAACTGCTCCAAGAAAACTGAATCCTATACACACCAAGTCTATAAATGATAATAGCCAAGTCCTTTTCGTCTGCGCAGCTTTTAGCTTTCCACCAACATCGTAAAAAGTTTTTGGAAAGCCTATCAGTAAACCAGTAGAAAGCAAGACACCCAAAGAAAAAAAGCCCTTCACAAACAAGTCACCGGTATTTTCATTATAGTGAACCTGCCTGTACTTGCATACCAAGGCAAGGCCAAAAAAGGCAACCACAGAAAGTATTACTAAAGCCCAGCCAATTCTATTAAGAACAACAAATTTCCTATACAACTTACCATCCATGCCATCTCTCCTCCTATGATTTCATTATTAAGAGCCTGTAGATTTTCCTTATGCGGTCTTCTGCCTTAGCCCTGTCATTTATTTCGTTTTCTTGTTCTGACTTTCCGTTTGCAAGTCTTTCGTAAAAAATTCCGTCAGCATAGCTGTATTCATAAAAAGAGTCGTCTATGCTAAAGCCAAAAGAAATCAGCTCTGACCTTTCAAGCTTTTCTATATAATCACCGACATTCCCTATTTTTAAGGCAGAAAGTTTCTTTATCTTGTAATTCTTAAGCTGAAAGTAAAAATAATTCTTATTCTTTTCCTCAAAAGATATTTCGTAAAAATCCAATAATCTGCATATAATAAAAGTTATAACCAGTGAATAAATGACAGAACCTATAATTTCCTCCGCAAGCTCATCTTTTAGGAAGCTGTATCCGTTATTACCAATGTAAACGGTCGTTTTATTTCCAACCTGCAACTTTTTGCGACGGGTTCCTTTTATTGTCCTTACAATAGTGTTCGGAAGCCTTGTCCAGCCCCTTTTTACAGCCCCGTCTTCTTCATACTTATATTCTATTAGATAGTATTCATTATTTCCCCTATAAGTGCCACGATTGTATTCAACGCTCACAATTTCTGCGCTAACACTTTCGTGCCTTACCAAAAGAAGAGTATTTTTTACAAGCCTATACATCGGAAAAATCAAAACGATGAACATAAGAAAGGCAGTCACATATCCATGTTTTACTTTTTTAGACATCACAAAGCCTCGTATCCGTATTTAAAAAGTTGCTTCAAAAACTTTCTCATCAAAAACCATGCCCTTATTCCAGAAAAAAATCCATTCCTGCTGAATATTATTTTTGTCTGCCTCGGGCGGGTCCAAAATTTTTCTGCAAGGCTGCCTTGCAGAAAAATTTTTATAAGCAATATATTTCTTATCTTTAGAGGAAGGAAAGCCTGCACAGTCTGCAAAGAAAAGTTTTTCTCCGTCAGAAAAAGAAAGCCCCCTTTCGTCTACAAAAGAAACATCTTCATAGCGCACATCTTTTGGTTCAGGAAGAAGCCAGGGAAGCTCGCAGGAAAAAATCAGTGAAGATGCAGGACGTGGAAAAGAATCATCTTCTATAATAAGTCCATTCTCAAAATCCACAGAAAAATTTTCGGCTACTGCAAATTCGTTTACTTCGTCCCTTTCATAGGCTTTGCTGCCATCTTTAAACTCCCTTTCCCTAACGCTTGAACCGCCGTCCAAAACCCTTCCGCAAAATGGGGTAAAGCCGCTATAGCGCACGGTTTTCCGCCCCTCTTCATCACCAGAAAAGGCTTCCTGAACTTTCCGCGGATCAATTCCAAGTGAATCAAAAAAATTCTTTACGTCTTCCGGAAAGCTTTCGGCTGCCATTTCAAAATTGCGGCAAAATTCACAGCTGCAAGTCTCACTCACCAAAAGTTCGCTTTCATAATAGGCGCGTGTCTTTTCCACATCAACTTCAATCTTATTTTTACCAAACTGCAAAATCATTTTTAAACCTGGAACCAATATAGCAAAAAATCATAAAAAAATACACCCTAATTTTTTACAAAAAAAGTGACACTTTACTTTTTTACGCGTGTCTTATATTTTAGCAAAGGAGATTCCCATGATAAAAATTGTTATTGAAAAGATTTTCCAAATTGCCATCCTTACCTGTGCCGCACTTTTACTAGACTGCACATCTTCCGCCCGCAAGGTAGAAGAAGAAAGCCCAGAAGTTCAAAAAGTGGCCTCCTGCACCACCAAAGCCCCAGCCTATTCTACTCTGGAATTAAACTAAGGAGTTGCGCACGTATTGAAAACTTAGCCAAACAGTTGTATTCTATTGAACATGGAAAATTCAACAGAACAAAAAGAAAGTGTGGCCACAAAAAAACGGGGACGCTCCCTTGTGGCAAAAGGTCTTTCACTTTCATTCCTTACGCTTGCTTCAAGGCTTCTTGGCTTGGTAAGGGAAATGACAAAGGCAAAGTTTCTTGGCACGTCAACGCTCAGCGACGCATTCGTAATAGCTTTTCAGGTTCCAAATTTTTTCCGCAGGCTCTTTGCAGAAAATTCGGTATCGGTCGCTTTTATTCCAACTTTCAAGTCAAGGCTTGAAGATTCAGCTACGGAAGAAGGCAAAAGGGAAACCCAGGAATTCATAAACGCAACATTTACCCTTGTAACTTTTTTTACGGTTGTCTTTGTAACACTGGGAATGATTTTTACCCCGCTCATACTTAAGATTTTCTTTGGAAAGGAATCCCTTGATGCGCTTACGGAAGCAACTGTCCTTACAAGGATAATGTTCCCATACCTGGTGGTAATTTCCATTGCCGCCCTTTTGCAGGGAATACTGAACGCGCTAAAGATTTTTTCCCCATCAGGCTTTACCCCCATCCTCTTTAACGCAATCGTGATTGCATTCACATACCTTCTTACATATTTTGGTCTTACAAAAAACCCTGCCCGTGCCATGTCTATTGGTGTAATAACCGGTGGCTGCGTACAGGCAATTTTCCAGCTGCCCTTTGTACTTCGCAACAATTGGAAACTTTGTTTTACTTCGCTAAAGAAGGCCTTCAAAAATCCATACACAAGAACCGTAATCCGCCTTATTGGCCCCACAATAATCGGAATGGCTGCATACCAGATTAACGACATTGTTTCTTCTTCTCTTGCAACCCGCGCCGGAACAGGTGTTTGCTCTAGCCTACAGTATTCGCTAAGGCTACAGGAATTGATTCTTGGCATTTGCGCAGTTACCATAGGAACTGTAATCCTTCCAGACCTTACTGGCTTTGCAAAAAAATGCGAATGGGATTCATTCTCAAAGCTATTAAAGCAGTCGGTTAACATAATGACCCTTATTTCCATTCCGATTACTTTCTATTCGCTCATAATGGCAAAGAACCTGATTACGCTCGTCTTTGCAACAGGCAGGTTCAACGAAGAGTCCATCCTTATGACGCAAAAAGTTTTCTGCTGCCACATACTGGGGCTTACCTTTATTGCGGTTAACAGAATTGTCTCTCCGGCTTTCTATGCACAGGGCGACACAAAGAGTCCAACCATTGCAGGGCTCATAAACTTTGCGGTGAACATTTCGCTGGCATTGATTTTGGTAAGGCAGATGAGTGGCTCTGGAATTGCACTGGCACTTTCTGTTGCAAGTCTTGTTAACACGGCCTTCCTTTTTTACTTTTTAAAGTTCAAGAAGAACATAAACATTGCAAGCATTCTTGGAAGCACTTTTTTATACGCGCTAAAAGTCACACTCTTTTCTGCCATAGCGGCTCTTCCAATTTATCTTCTTAGGGAAAGAATCGTGGATTTTTTTGCAGGACACAACCGCCTTATTTCGCAGGGGATTCCTGTTGCAATTACAGGATGCATCTTTGGTGGAATTGGAATAGCATTGCTTCTTATTACAAAGGATTCGCTCGTTGGAACCGTAGCAAAAAAACTAAAGCGTTGAGCAAAAAAAGCCTACCCCCGATTGTAAGGGCGGCAAAGCCGTTGCTACTGGGGCTGGTCCCTGAGCAAAGTCGAAGGGCCGGCCACAGTAGCAATGGAGCCGAAAGGCGGAACCCTGGAAAGCGGGTTTACATATAAAAGCTGGTCCAGAAAAAAAGGAGAGTTTTTTATGAACGAAAATATTTTGCAGGATTACGAAAAGATAATAGCTAATGCCAACCTTGATTCAATCTACAAAGCAAGGCGCGAAAAAGTCTATGCCTACATGGCGGAGCACAATCTTGCGGCGGCGGTTTACGAAGACAATGAAGAACACAGGACACCCGCAGTCCGCTACCTTACAGGCCATCCGTCCGATGCAATCCTGATTCTTACGGCGGATAAAAAAGCCCACCTTGTTCCCTGGGACGAAAACCTGGCAGCCCTCCGCGCACATTCAGATTTTGTAACTCCGCTCACGGAATACAAGCGCGTGAATACAGATGCCGTAAAAGGTGAACTTAAAAAATTTTTGGCAACCCCAAAGGGGCTAACTGTTTCGCTGCAAACGGAAACGACATACATTTCATTTAAAAAATTCCAGGACGCACTTGGCACTGACGGTTGGAATGTTGAGTGCACGGAAGAAGGCGTTCACAGTTTTACAAAAGAACTTAGGGCTGTAAAAGATGAATACGAGATTGCCTGTACAGTAAAGGCATGTGCAATTACAAGCGGAATGACGGATGCAATCATACCTCTTCTTGCGGAAGGAAAAATTAAAACAGAAAGCGACGTTGCCTTATTTATAGAAAAGACTCTCCGCGAAAAAGGATGCGAACGCACAAGCTTTGACACGCTTGCAGCAGGCCCTTCGCGAAGCTACGCAATACATGCCTTCCCCGGCTACACTGGCGGCTTGTGGGGATGCGACGGCCTTAGCATTTTGGACTACGGCGTTTGCTACGAAGGTTACGCAAGCGACTGCACCATTACCATTGCACGCGGAAAGCTGAATGCCGCTCAGGAAAAAATTCTTGACCTTGTTCAAGTTGCAGCAGACGAATGCAGACCTCTCTACAAAAAAGGTTTGCCTGTTTTAGGAGCTGCAAAAAAAGCAGACGAAATCTTTGCAAAAGAAGGCCTTGCCATGCCACACGGACTCGGCCACGGAACAGGCCTTGAGATTCACGAAGCACCCTTTGTTAGCATGAGGGCAAAAGAAGACACCCTCTTTAAAAGCGGCAACATCGTAACGCTGGAACCCGGTCTCTACGACCCCAAGCTTGGCGGCTGCAGACTAGAAAACGACGTGCTTGTTACCGACGACGGAAACCTTGTGCTGACAAACTCGCGGATTTTTAGGATGTAGTTTTTGGCACACAGGCTTGAAAAAAAATGCTTGCTATAACATAATAGTTTATAGATGGAAATTTTATTATATGTGCAAGGATAAAACAGGAAGCCTTAAAGGTTTGAAAGCAAAAAACGAAACCACCATCTCAAAAAAAGAATTGCAGGAAAGACTTTCCGACATGCGTATGGGCATAAACTGTGCAGAGCATGACCTTATAGAGGATTAGGCTCAGCTCATGAAAAAATTTGGCACGACAAAGCGTGGAACGAACACCTCTACTGGCAAACCCAAGACAAGAAAACTCTTAAGAGAATAAACGAACTTGTGAAAGACAGAGAGAGGAACGGTATTTTAAACGGAATCGGAAAACCAGAAGCATTGCGTGGCAATCTAGCAGGACTTTACAGCCGAAGAATCGACGAGGCAAACAGACTCATATACCGCAAAGAAGGTGAATTCCTGGAAATAATTTCCTGCAAAGGACATTACGAAGACAAGTAAGCATAACCTATGCATTGCAAACTATGCCCGATGGGAAGGACCGCCGCAATTACACGAAGATTGCATCTGCTCATAAAAATAACGGCGTTTTCTATTTTCCGACCTTTATATTCATGGTTCTACAAAAAGTGTATCAAAATGGCACCGAAAAACAGGCAAAAAGCGTTTAAAATGGCACCGAAAGAAAAGAATGCACACATAACCACAGGATGCTTTCTTACCTCCAATTTATAAAAAACTATATTTCCAATTCAATCATTATTGGCAAATGGTCGGAAACATATTTTTTATAATCTTCCTTTAGCCTGAATTCCATACTGTTACTTTTAAATACATAAGGCCTATGCCGATTATCGCTTTCAGTTCGCTTTAACCCTAGATATAGATGAGTATCTTTTACTATTTTTAAATTCTTGACAATAAAATGATCTATATCCAATTTTGGAAAGATATGTTTTTGACCTCTATCAAAACCACACGTAAATAAACCTCCGTATGGGTAACAATAAAAATCCCAATCACTATCTATTATTGCACCAGAAAATTTATTTTTTAAGACCTCCCCCGCATCAAAACCAGAGGAGTTAGCTCGCTTTGTATTGAAATCACCGCCAATTATCAATTTGCAACCTCTCAGGTTCAAGTCATAATACAAATTCTCTAGAGCCTTCAAGTCATGCAGATAATTAAACCGATTATGCTCCCCATTGCTTTTTGTATTTTCTGCATACAATGGCAGGTGGACATTTACAACAACAAAAGTTTTGCTTGGCTCTCCCGATATGCAGAATTCAACCACCTGAGTATTATTTTTTACAAACATATATTTACTGTCAGTTTTAAAATTTATGATTCCAAAATCCCTATTTGATGTTGGCACAACGTGCCTGTTGTTGTAGAGAATTATGTTATTTTGTGCAGAATAAATATCTTTCCCAAATTTATTCTTCTTTACTTTTATATAATCTACAGTACAAAATGACTGCCAAGAACCATCTCCCAGTTTAGTACGAAATGCTTCAATTTCCTTTGTAGGATCTCCTTTTTTTACATCAAACTCCTGTAAAAGAACAATATCAGCATTACTTTCTTTTATTATGTTACAAATATTAGCAACCCTTTTTTGTTCATTTTGGTTTTTCCGATTGTTTTTTATGCCATTAACGTTAAATGACATTATCTTAACAGTTGCTGCAAATAGCGAAAATGAATATAGAATAAAGCAAAATGTGGTTATCAGTCTTTTCATTCAATATCCCCTTATTTTAAAAATTTCTTTGCATCTTCATCCCCCGCATCAGCAGCTATTCGAATGTACTTTATCGCAAGCTCTTTGTCCTTTGCAAAACCGAATCCATAGTATTGGCAAATACCAAGAAGAAAAAGAGCATCCGTACAATCTTGGGCAGCAGAAATTTTTAAAAATTTTATCCCCTCTGCAGTATATTCATTAGCGGGAAAAGATGACAATCTAATACCTGCTTTTAGTCTTGACATACGGAAATAATCAAAAAGATATGTATACCCCATTTCTACTGCCGCCCGAGCATTTCCTGACACTGCATCTTCATATCTCATATTGAACAACTCTTCGTCATTAATATTTTCATCTGGATATAGAACAAGCTCCCTCAAACACGTTAACATCTCTGAGGTTGGTTTTAACGGACTCAACTTCTGCGCACTCCCTATGTCCCCATACTTTGTAAAACCTTCTTTTTCCCCACAACCGACAACAGCCCCCAGCCCATATTCAATAGCATAATTGGCATCCGAAAACAAAGCATATTTTTTAGATTTATATGGACTATGCAAATAGTTTTGCATTGCATGCACATATTTTTCTGTTAGAATTTTAATTTTATCATGTTC
This sequence comes from Treponema sp., assembly GCA_017961705.1. Taxonomy (GTDB): domain Bacteria; phylum Spirochaetota; class Spirochaetia; order Treponematales; family Treponemataceae; genus Treponema_D. The sequence continues at coordinate 2,205 of JAGCWT010000122.1, read as the reverse complement.
CGAGAATTTCTTAAACCTCTTGTCATCATTCAGGATTTTCAAATCAGTTACAAACCTAGCAAGGTTTATTTGATTAATATCCAGAATATCAACTTCGGATTTTTCTTGTGAAGATAGCAATGCAAGAGTTTCGTTCAAAAGTTTAATATCTTTCGCTCCAAAATAATTACACTCATATTCCAAAGTAATTTGAAAACCATCCTTTGAGGTAAGAAGAATAGAAAAATTATGTTGGGAATCAAAGAACTTCTTTATAGGATATTTTACTACAGAATACACATTTGTAAAATCATTCAATAAAGTTGTCTCGTAAAATCTTTTATCCCTAATAACATCCACAGAACAATCCTCAAATATCTTAGGCAAAATAAAAATTAAGTAATCCTCATCAAGAATCTTTTCAAGCGACTTTTGTTGCTTCTTTAAGAGTCCACTTTTTTTCCAATCAATAAGTTTTTTACGCTCTTCATCTGACAGGATTTTTATTTGATCATAATAAATTGATAGAACGAGCGAAAAATCCTCATCGTTTTTTATTGCACAACCTTTTATTGCACTAATATATTTATGAAGTTCCCGTGCTTGCTCAACAAATCCTTTATTGTCATCGATTATCAGTTTCAAAAGATGAAGGGCTTCATCGTATTCATTAAGTTCCAGATAAACACCAGCTGCATAAAGCCTATTTTCCGACTCATTTTCTACTGTTTCATCACGTTCAATAATCGCAAGATATTTTTTTATTGCAGAAGTATCTTTTTCTTCCTTTGCAATTTGAATCATATTTTTTGCAAGTTCGGTATAATATGTATCATTGTCTATAATAGAATACCTTTCTTTCTGTTTTTCAAATACCTTATAGCAGCTTTTAGCGTTTTTTATGTCACCAACTCTTTGGTAAGAACATCCCAACTCATACCAGAATGGTGTAAACATCTGAAAAATATCGACTTTGCTTTTTAGAAGTCTAATTTTGGAATAATCATCCGCAGTGGCTATTGTTTCAACAAGCCACTTCATTTGATCTTCTTTTATCTCATATCGCTTTGGAATATTATACTTTGTTATAAACCGAGTATAAGTCTTGAACAAGGAATTTCTCTGTGCATCAATTGAGGACAAATCATCCTGTTCAATATCAAAGAATTCTTTGTCAAATTTATTATTAAGCATATTTACAGCATCTTTATAATTAAATACAGCAGACACTCCTGTATAACCCAAAGAAATCGCTCCGCTAATCATATGTGCAACCGACTGCCCTTTTGCAACTCCGTTTCCAACCTGATACAATGAAGCAATTGCTGGCAAAACAGTTCCGGAAAGACTCTTGTAAATAGCTTCTGAACTTTCTTTTTCAAACTGTTGCTTTATAAAGATTCTTTTGTTTTCCTGTAATTTACATTCAGTGAGTGTTGAAAGCATATTGCTATACGCAGCCACGGCATCGCCATTTTCATCTTTTAATCTCGACTTGTCTATTTTGCATATAATATTATTGTATTCTTGTTCCAATACAAATTTATTTGCATAATATTGTATAGCTTGAAGAGAATATTGAAGCTGATTCATCAACATCACATAGACTATCTGTTCATCTGTAGCACTTGTTGAAAAATTCTCATAAGCTTTATAATTAAGCTCTGGACCTGTTGAGATATCACCATTTGTTGTATTTGTTGATATTTCTGTGCCTAAAACTTGATTTGGCTTATTTTTTTTGGATGAATCTTTGCGGCAAGAAACAATTCCAAAAAGCATCGTTATAAACAATATAGCTGTAATAAAACAAAAGTGCTTCTTCATTATTCTTTCACCTCTATTCTGATAATTTATCAAATTTGTTAATAATTTCTTGTGTGCCTTTTGTGTAATTTTGTAAAAATGCATTCACATTTTCCTTACCTACCAAACGAGACCTATTAATTTCAACAATTTTCGAGAGTATTTTCATTTCACGCATTATTTATCCTCTCTTTGATTTCGTTTGCAACGTTGTCCATGTCGGGATAGATGAAATCTTCTGTGATGTTGAATTTCTCAAGTTCCTTGATGATACTCTTTTTCTTTTCAGGTGGAATCAAAACAACCTGCTGAACACCAGATTCATCCCTATAGAAAATACGACGCAAATTGAAGGGGTCGGTTTCAAATTCAGGAAATTTATTTTTACCAGAAAACGGTTTAACTTTTCGGAAGTCGAGT
>JAGCWT010000121.1 GCA_017961705.1 Treponema sp. | reverse complement strand
ATTTATACCATCTTCTAATAAATCAACAGCATCTCCAAACGCAACCCATTCTAAAAATCTTTCATCATCTGTTTTATAATACATTTGTTCTAATATTTTTACAGCATAAATCGATTCAATCTCATGACTCTGTGTTTTTCTACCTAAATAGCATAAAAAGTTATAATTTATATCGTCATCGATTTTTTTTATTCCCAGTTCGGTAATTACAGATAAAAAATATTTGTTTATGGTGTCATAATCATTTTCATCTAATCCTGCTAAGATATAAATATTTTCTGATTCTATTCCATTGTCTAATAAAAATAATGCAAAGTTTATGCATTCATTCCATTTATTTTGTAACTTAGCCGAGGAATAATTTTCTTTTGCAATTTTTTCAATTTCTGGCAATTCCATTTTTATGCTCTGTGGGATTTCTTGTTTACTTAGTATATGATATTTTTTGCGGAAAGACCAGTACATGCTATTTTCGGTCTAAAGCCGGGGCTTGGTGGAATTGCGCCCACGCGGTAAGATTGTATTTTCCTCTGCGATGTGTTATAATTGCGGCAATTTACGCGGAGGAAAGATGACTGACGGATACATCCATTCTATAGAAAGCTTTGGTGCCGTAGACGGGCCGGGAATGCGCTACATTGTTTTTACGGCAGGCTGTCCGCTAAGATGCGCTTTTTGCCACAATCCGGACACTTGGAACATGGCGGAAGGAAAGAAGATGTCTCCAGAGGAAATAATGGAGGATGCTTTAAAGGACAGGGCCTACTGGGGAACAAAGGGCGGAATAACCGTTTCCGGTGGAGAGCCTTTGATGCAGCTGGACTTTCTGATTGACCTTTTTACGCTTGCAAAAAAAGAAGGCGTTAACACCTGCATAGACACGTCTGGTGGTCCCTTTACAAAAGAAGGTGAATGGTTCAAGAAATTCCAGGAGCTTATGAAGGTTACGGACATCCTTCTCATGGACATAAAGCACATTGACCCCGCAGAACACGAAAAACTTACCGGCCGCCCCAATGCAAACATAATAGAAATGTTCCGCTATCTTGACGAAATTAAAAAGCCAATCTGGATCCGCCACGTGCTTGTTCCCGGTGTTAGCGACAAGGACGAATACCTTGAACGCACCCGCGACTTTATCCGTTCACTGGGAAATGTGGAGCGCGTAGAAATTCTTCCCTACCACACTCTTGGCATTGCAAAGTACAAGGAACTTGGCATTCCCTACCGTCTGGAAGGAACACCCATGCCAAGCCAAGAGAGGGTAGAAAACGCCCGCCGCATTTTAGAGTGCGACAAATATGATGCTTGGCAAAAGTAATTGCATAAAGGGGGCTTAAAGCAGATTATCGGGTCTAGCCCGATAATGACACCCTTTCTGCCGGGAATGGAAGTGCTTTCGTGTTAGCATTCTATTTCTTCTAAAATTCACTAAAATTAATTTTTACGATTATTTTCTTATGCAAAAGAATCTGGAAATCAGTTTAGGGCGCAACGGTGGTAGTGGAGCCCTAAACTGATTTCCGTGTCTGCAATTATCAGTTAAAGAACATGCGTGCCTGTTCTACTTCTGATTTGAATTTTTCGTCTATGACAGGGGGATGGTCTGTAAAGTAAAGGATTTGCTCCAGCTCTTCCTGGGTGTGGACGCCCCAGACCGGAACCACGTTTTCAAATTCGTTAAGGAAGCCAAAGGCAAGTGGAATGTTTGTGATGACCCCTCCGTTAAGAGGCTGCATTGCAATAAAGCCCACGTTTTTTTCTGCACACTCTTTTACAAAGTCCGCAACTATGTGGCTGGAAATCATGTTAAATGGAAACTGAATCACTTCGTAGAGACCGCTTTCCAAGGCCTGCTGTGCAATCTCCAAGTTGTCGGTGGCAATTCCCGTGTGGCGGACAAGGCCTTTTTCTTTGAATTTTTCCAGGGCGGAATAAAGCTCTCCGTTGTTTGTAGGAGATGGCAATGTCTTGGGGCTTTCCAAAGAGTAGAGGTCTATGTAGTCGCTTTCCAAACTTTCGAGGCTTTCGTTAAGGTCTATTACAAGCTGTTCCGCAGAGAAGGCCTGGCTTTTTGTGGAAAGAATCACGTTCTGCCTAATTCCGTGCAGTGCTGAACCAAGGCGCTTTTCGCATGTTACCTTGCTTCTGGAGATGTCAAAGAAGTTTATGCCCGCATCGTATGCCTGATGAACGATTGCGCATGCCTTTTCT
>JAGCWT010000120.1 GCA_017961705.1 Treponema sp. | reverse complement strand
CTGTTGTTGCAGGCATTATTTGCAAGCGCAAGTTTATCTACGACCTTTGGGGTGCCAGCGTTAACCTTGCCGCCCGCATGGAAAGCTACGGTGAGCCCAACCGCATAAATGTTTCGCAATTTGTGGTGGAAAGGCTTAGGGCTTTCCCGGAATACAGTTTTGAAGAGAGGCCGGAGAGGGAAATAAAGGGTTTTGTCCGCATGAAAACTTATTTTATCAACTGATTTTTTTTGGATTAATTGGACTACGTTTTTTTTGCTCTACCATTTCTTTCTTGGCTAACTCGACAGAATATTGCTTTGCGCCACCGCCGTTTCGCCCTTCGGTAACCCTCATCCCGCTTGCGCGGGACTAAAGGGGCTCCATGGCGGAGTAGGTTGCTTTGGGGTGGTGAGTACAGTCGAACCACGGTTGGTGCCCTGCAGCGAAGCTTCCAGCGGCGCAGCCGAACCATGGTTGGTGAGCTTAGCCGAACCACGGATAGATGGTGGAACAGACCCTGAAGCAAGTTGGGGGTGGCAGTTAATTGTTATTTGCCATACTAGGTCAGGTCAAGGTAGGCTTTAACAGCCTTTTGCAGTTCGCTGTAGATTAGCCTTGAATAGTAGATTGGCTTTAGCAGGGGATCCTGCTGTGCTGCCTGGGGAAGTTCATTTGCCTTTGCAGATAGCTGTCTTTCCGTGGGGAATACCAGGGCAGCGGCATCTTTTCCCTTTGAATTTAGTATCTGTGAGTCTATTTCCGAAAGTTTTGCGTTTACTTCGCGGGCCTTTGTCCTGTTTTGAATTGCGCTTTGGCAAAGTGACAGCCCTTTTTTGGATATCGACAGAAGGTTTTCCAGGTTTTCCTTGAATTCTTTTAGGACATTTTCAAAGCTGGGAAGGGCATCTTTTTCTTCTTGGGCCTTAATCTGGATAGAATTTTTTTCTGCCTGCTCAAAGAACTTTTTCTTTGCTTCTATTAGCTCTTCTTTTTTTGCGCTGCATTCAAGGAGCAGTTCTTGGGGAGAAGAAATGCTTATGTTTGGAATGGCAAGGCTCTGGGGGGTAAGCGTAAAGGTTGTCTGGCCGTCTTTTAGCGCGGTTGAGCAGTTGCTTTCGAACCACCAGGCAAAAAGGGACATCCTCTTGTCCGTAAGGATTGCATTTCCCCTGTAGTCTTTGGAAAGGGAAGGGGATGCTCCAAGCAGTGATGCTATTCCGTTGCTTTCGGCAGTGTGGGTCCTGGATGAGCTTCTGTGGGCCCTTTCTTCAAACTGGGAGCCTCTTATGTGGGTCTGCTTGCCGGGAAAACCCAAGTCCATGCCGGCTATGTAAATTTTTCTGCTTCCACAGGTTCTTGCAAAGTCCCAGGCCGTGGTTGCAACGCTTCCTCCAGCCCCAAGCTTTCCCTTTTGGCCAAGGCGGCTTTCAAAGTATTGCCCGATTGGGAAAAGTGATGAACACATGACGGTTTCCCTGCATTCAAAGCGGAAGACTGAAGGGTAGGCGGCGCTTTCCGTAATCAGAACGGATGATTTGGCCTTTAGGAATTCCAGGTGGCGGGCACATGCATACTGGGGGTCTACAAGAACAATAAAGTCTGGTTCAACTCCCGCTTTTAACAGGGCATGAAGGGCTGTATCCACGCAGACAAGAACACAGCTTTCCTTTAGCTTGGACAAGTGCGGTAGAACTGTCTCCAGGGAAGGGCCTGCTGCAAGTATTACAAAGGGAAGGTCCGTGGCCTTTGCCCCAAGCTGCAAGAGTGTGCTCCTGTATTTTCTTACTCCGTCGCATTTTGCAAGGTAGGGAAGGTTTGCCATGCTGTTCTTCATCCAAAGTCTGGAGAATTTTTCCAGCGTGTTTGTGTTTATCTCGTCTTTTTGAAGGCTTCTTTTGAACAGCTCAAGGAATTCGGTTGCAAAAGAAAGGTTGTGTGCTGTATGTGCCTTGGAAGAATATATCTTTATGCGCTCAGCCTTGTAGTTTGCAAGAAGAGAAACTGCCGTGCTTGCATTGGTCTTTGTTACAACGATAAGGTTGGGATGGGAAAAGACTTGGGTAAAGTCAAGCGTGTTCAGTGCCGCAAAGAGGAAAAGCGGGTTGTTTTCTATAAGGATAAGCGGTGTTGAAGGGTTTGCTTTTGCAAAAGCGATGGGGGCGTATCCAAGACCAAAGCCAAGGAATACTGCTGCGTCAAAGTCGTTCTTACTGAACTGCTGTACCAGTTGCTCTGCTTCCCGCTCCGGGTTGTATTTTGAGTGCAGGGGAATTGGTGGCTGTTTGGCAGGGGCGCTTTTGTCTGCAGTTCCAACAGAGGCGTTTGTTCTGGTGGCAGCTCCATCAGTGGCATTCCCACCAGAACCATCCGCTTTGTAAAGAGCCGTAGGGCTTCCGTTCTTTGCAAAAAGAAATTCCAGTGGCAGGGGAGATCGCCCTTCTTCCGTTTCCTTTTCAAAAAAAGCAATGTCTTCGCAAAGAAGTTCTTTTAGTGCGGGGAAGCGTTTGTAAAAGAGGGCAATGTTAGTATTCCAGGTTGAGTTCAATTGTCATGTTCTCCGTAACTGCTGTTCCCGGTGCCGGAGACTGGCTTACAACCCAACCTTCGCCGTTTATCTGGAAATTCAAATCCTTGCGACCGTCAACAATTGGCACAAGATCCCTTTTGGGTCTTCCAGTAAAGTCCGGGACTACCTTTCCAATCTGAATTGGCTGGTTCTCCTTTATGGAAACAAGGCCCGAATGTTCAAGGCTAGCCGCACTGTCGCGGGGCTTACCAAGATAGTCAATTATCTCGTTTGCTGCACTCCTGATTACCGGTGCCGCTATGCGTCCGCCAAGGTTTTCTCCCTGTGCCTTTTCAATCACTATGTAAACCACAATCTGCGGGTCTTCAACCGGGAAAATACCCATACAGCTGGAAATGTACTGGTTTTCAAGAAGCTTTCCGTTCTCAAAAATCTGGGCAGTACCAGTCTTTGTTCCTATGGAAACGTCCTTTAGGGCTGCCCTGTGGCCAGTTCCAGACTGGGTTACCTTTTCCATGCAGCTGATAATAAAGTCTGCGGAGGAGCTTTTTAGCACGCGGGTCTTGTATTCCGGGGCGTGGACGTATTCATCGTTGCCGTCTTTGTCCGTAATGCGTTTTATAAAGGTCAGCTTTGGTGGAATGCCGTGGTTTGCAATTGCAACGGAAGCCTGCAGCATCTGTAGGGCAGAAACAGAAATTTCCTGGCCTATGGAAATGGTTGCCTTGGTTCTCGCAGACCATGACTTGTCAGAAGGAGACTTTAGTATACCCTTTGTCTCGCTGGGAAGTTCCACTCCAGTCCTTTCCCCAAAGCCAAATTTCTTTAGGTAAGAGACAAATTCATCATTCCCCATAGTCTCGCTCATCTGGGCAAAAGCATCGTTGCATGAATATTCAAGTGCCTCGCGTATAGTTCCCCAGCCGTGCGGATGAGGGTCGTGGCATTCAATCTTGATGGTTTCGCCAAGGTTCGTTGTGCGAAGGTATGTTCCCGTAGTGTGGATTAGCGTGTTTGGCCCAACCCGTCCAGAGTCAATATAAGCCGCTGCCGTAAAAATCTTGAATACGCTACCGGGTTCGTATGCGTTGATTGCAGCCCTGTCCCTTTTTTCCTCAGTGGTTGCCAGCGTGTATTCGTTAAGGTTTACAGAAGGCAGGTTTATATAAGAAAGAATTTCCCCCGTCTTTGATTCAGCAGCCAAGAGTATAAGGCTAGCCGCCTGGGTTGAATTCATGGTGTCCTTTGCAATTTTTTCCAGCTTGTACTGGAGGTTTGCGTCTATAGTAAGGAATACGTTCTTTCCGTGGATTACGTCACCGCTTTCCACAATTCCGTTTTCGGGGCTAAGAAGGTGCTGCTCGGAGAATTCAATTCCACCCAAACCCTTGCCAGAATCTCCCATAAAGCCAATCAGAGTGCTTGCAAGGTCATTCATTGGGTAAACGCGTCCGGGAAGCCTGTCAAAGCGGCAGAAGTTGGTAAAACCGTGGTCTTCTATCATCTTGTAGAGCTCGTCGCGCTGTGCCTGGGTAATCTTCTTCTTTATGTACAAAAAGCTGCCCTTGGGGTTCTTGTAGATTTTTTCCGCAATCTCTTCCTGCGTCATGTTAAGAAGGGGTGCTGCCAGGGCAGAAAAACCGTCAATGTCTTCTATAAGCTTAGGCGTTACTACAAAGTGGTAAAAATTCGTAACAACCGCAAGTGGCCTTCCGTTCCTGTCCACAATAGAACCGCGCTCAATTGTTGGCATGGATGCAGTAAGAACAGGTTCCGGCTGCTTAGCAAGAGAGGCAAATTTGGATAATATGTAAAAAACAACCAGGACACAAGGAATCAAGACAATCCAAAGCCTTGGCTTTCTGTAAAAAGTGTTCATTTCGCAAACACCCTGCCTAAAACATTTTCTTCGCTAACAAAACCGTAGTTGCGAGAGTCTATGGAAACCTCCGCATTGTCTCCAATGGCAAGAACCATCCCCTTGGGAACAGCCCCAATTTCCTGCATCACCGAAAACTGTGCCGGAGTAAGAGGGTACTTTTTGTCTCCAACAATAAGATTATACTCAGAACCGCTTGAATATTCCAGAGGCGTATCTTCTGTAGCAGCGCACCGTTTTACAACTAAACTATTGTCATACAAGTAAATAATCACATCTCCCTGCTTAACTTTATTCCATTTAAAAAGCAACCTGTCACCAAAAGGCTTTACAAGTCCATAGCAAAGCTTGTTAACAGCCACAAGCCCCCCGTCTTTTATTGTCGGCTCCATAGACGATCCGCTTACATGAAGAATGTCAATAACAAAGAATTTTAAGACAAGTCCAAGAATAAGGCCCGCCAGAATAAATTTAAATGTGGGACTCTTTTTTGCCCCTGGTTTACCGTCAGTATTTTCCATAATGCTTGAATTTTCCATTTAGCTATTATTCTAATATGGAAGGAAAATTATGTCGATAGTAAATTTATGGAAATTATAAACTATTCTGGAACAAAAATTTCAGCCATACATACAAATTTTGGTTTTGGGGCACGGGAAAGCTCCGTAAACGATTTCTTCTCCAACCTCTGGGACCGCATCTGTGATTTTTCCAGCTACAGAAATGCCTTCAGAAGCAGCGTAGGTTCCTTCAGGTTTTCTGTAAAAAGCCTTAATTCCATGGCAAAAGCAGCCACCAGTGCCCTTGTAAAAAGCCTGCCGTTAGTGCTCTTTCTTTCCCTCTGTGTTGCATCTCCTTTCTTTGCAATAAAATACATCAGCTACAGGGAAGACAATTTCTGCAATATAAAACTAAAGCCAACTTCCGCAAAGGAACTGGACTACCTAGACCTTGCAATGTCATCCTTTGCCCTTAACAATTCAACCTGCTTCGACAGCGAAGGAAACATAGTTTTCTTTGGAAGCGAAGGCGACCAGACCCTTTCCGAACAAAAAGACTTGCCGGATGCAGCACTTTTTAAGCAGAAGGTTTCATACAAGACCTACACCGTCCAGCAGGGAGACACAATCAGCTCCGTCTGCCAGAAATTTGGCCTAAAGAACATCTCTACATTAATCGCGGTAAACAACATAAACAACGTGCGTTCACTCCGCTCAGGACAAAAACTCACGGTTCCTTCACTGGACGGACTGGATTACTCGGTTGCCTCAGGAGACACAATCGAAGGCCTCAGCGCAAAATACAACGTAAGCGTGGAAGACCTTTTGGACGTTAACGACTTGTCTTCAGCAGTCCTTCAGAAGGGGCAAAAACTCTTTATCCCCGGCGCAAAAATGGACAGCCTTGCACTCCGCCGCGCCATGGGAGAAATATTCGTATACCCAATCACCGCAAAGTGGAGGCTAACATCCCGCTTTGGCTACCGCCCAGACCCCTTCACCGGAATAAAGCAGCACCACACCGGAATAGACATGGCCTGCCCAACAGGAACACCCATCAAAGCCGCAAAAAGTGGAAAGGTAAGCTTTACGGGCTACTCAAATGTCTATGGAAAATACGTAATTGTAACTCATGCGGACGGCTACCAGACCTTGTACGGCCACATGAGCCGCATAACGACCAAAAAAGGTCAGGTTGTAGACCAGGGAAGCCAGCTTGGACTTGTGGGAAGCACAGGATATTCAACCGGCCCCCACCTGCATCTTTCCGTCTACAAAAACGGCAAGCTAATCGATCCGCTTTCCGTCTTAAAATAGCATTGGCTGGAGGGGAATAAAAATGAAGGAATTCACTTATTTTTCTGGACCATATTCTATATGCAAACCCGCTTTTCAGGGTTCCGGCTTTCGCCTCCATTCGCTTGCGCGAACGGCTACGCCGCCCTTCCAATCGGGGGTAGGCTTGGGAGCGCTCAAGAGGATAAAAAAATTTGCTAAGATTTGCCTCTTTTCTTTTCTTGCCCTTTCACCTCTATCCCTTTTTGCAAAAGTTCAGTTTGAAGACTTGGACATAAACTCAAATTCAGAGCTTTTGTTTACAGCAAGGCAGGACCTTCCCGGCAGCATTCCCTACAAAAGCCTCTTCCTTTCCCACCTGGACGGAACTTCATCAAGCCCAAGGCTCTTAACCTGCTTCCCCGAATCAATGGAACTCCTTGACGGCGGAAAAAAGCTACAGGTTCGTAACCGCTACGGAACTGCCGTCTACAATTTAAAGACCCAGAAACTTGACTGGGTTTCCAAGGCAGACGGTTTCCCCGTTGAATACTACCGCACAGGAATTCAGGAGGTAAGCCCGGACGGAAAATGGATTTGTTCAGTCCGCCAGACAGGAAATGCCCAGGGCAGCCTTATCCTCGAATCCGCCACAGACAGAAAGAGCTTTGTCCTCTGCCCTAATTCCCAGATAAGCTACGACAAGATAAACGTAAAGTGGTCACCAAATTCATCCGCTGTACTCTACGAAAAAAACGGCAGCGTCTACTTTGCAAAGCCGGAGACTCTTTTTAGCGGCATATCTTTCCCCGATTCCTTCTATAAAATAGGCGTTGGAACAATCAACAGCGTGGAATGGACTCCCCGTGGAGACATAATCTACATTAACGGAGACATTGTCTACCTTATCCAAAGCACGGAACTTTTTACCAGAGCCTTGTATGCAAAACTTTTGGGCAGCGGTAGGATTACAGGAAGGCTTCCGCAAAGGTTCAACCCGGAAACAGATTCATTTAGCGCATGCGACGACGGTCTACAGATTGCCGTTTGCTGCGGAGAAAAAACTGCTTTCTGGTACCAGGCAGATCTTTCCCAGGAAGAAGCCAGCCGCAAGAACCCCAAGCCAGAAGGTTGCCGCTTTTACAAGAACATAGGCTGCTATCCGCTTACGCAAACCGACGGAATCGTAATCCGTTCGCAAATATTCTGGAGCGGAGATGCCGTCAAAAAACCAGTTCTCTGGCTGGACCTTATTGAATACGGAACTTGCTCAAAGAAGAGCCTTGCCTACGTCCTTGGTTCAAAGCCCCTGCTTGCCGTTCAAACTTCATTCAACACAAGGCCGCGTCTTTCCCCGGACGGAAAACACATTGCCTTTAGTTCAAAAGACTCGCTCTTTGTCTACAGCACAAGTTCTTGGAAGCAGGAGGCTGTCCTAAAGGGTGAACAGGTAGTGTCCTTTGTCTGGAGCGGTTCATCTGCAATTTTTGCAGGCGGTGAATCAACCGTCCGCCTCTGGGATGTTTCCAGCAACGAATATATTTTCCTCTTCCTTTCTTCCGTAGAAAAAGCAAATTGGGATGCAGGACACATCTTTGCCTATACCAAAAAGGATTCATCAGGAAAAGAAAACGTCTTCTCGTTTGACTCTACAACGGAAAACTGGTTCCATGTGCAGAAGGGTCAAAAGTCAGATCTGCGTGCAAGCCTTACCAACGGCTATTACAGGGTCTATCTTGGAAAGGGCAGGAATGATTTTTACGAAAATGCAATTTTTGTCCGCTCACTTTCACTTCCGGTAAAGACATATCCCCTCTTTGCCCAGTCACAGGATCCTGTTGCCAACAAAAAACGCGTGGCCCTTATTCTTGATGCCCAGGACAATGCGGAAGGTCTTGCCCAGGTTCTTTCCGTGCTAAAGGAATTCAACGTTAGCGCAACCTTCTTTGTCAATGGTGAATTCATAAGGCGCTACCCCCAGGAAACAAAGCAGATTGCCCTTAGCGGTTTTGAATGTGCATCTTCATTCTACTGCAACGCCGACTTGCTCGATGATTCTTTTACGATTGATGCTGATTTTATAAAGAGGGGGCTTGGCCGCAACGAGGATGAATTCTATGCCGCTACTGGAAAAGAACTTTCTCCAATATGGCACGCACCCTTCTATTTGGCAGACGAAAAAATGCGCAGGGCAGGAAGTGCAGCTGGCTATACCTACCTAGAAGCCTGCACTGAACCTTCCGACAGAATAACTCTGGAAGAATCCATGATTTCCGGTAAGCCCTACAAAAATGCCTCCCAGATAATTGATGAACTTGCATCTTCACTTACAGACGGCATGGTTATTCCTGTTAACGTTGGAGCCCTTCCTTCCGGCAACAGGGGAGACTACCTCTACCAAAAGCTTGGAATCCTAATCTCCGCAATACTTAACAAGGGCTATTCCCTAGTAGACGCAGGAACCCTGGCTCTGTCAGAAATGGAAGAAGATGCCGGCATGTAGTAACCCGTCCCCCAGAACTGGAGCCGTCCCCCAGAACTGGAGCCGTCCCCCAGAACTGGACCGCCACGCAGAACTGGAACCGTCACCCTGAACTTGTTTCAGGGTCTGTTTCACTAACACGTGCCTCTTTCCTTCTGCCCTACATCCGCTTTAGAATCTCTGCCACAGCGGAATCAAATATGCCACCGCTTCCAATGCTCCTGTCCGCTACAAGTGGAACCGTAAACAAGACATTGTCCCCGCTTGTGTAGGCCAAAAGTCCGTACTGCTTTCCGCACTCAACAGAATCAAAAATATACTCAGGCACTTTCTTTGTAACGCTAAGCTTTGCTCCCTTTGGTGCTGTAAAATTCAGAGGGAATGCCGGAACCAAGTTCACGCTCTTTTGGCTGCACCCAGCAAGAGGAACAGAAACCGCCTGGCTTACCTCGCTCTTAAAGTCTGCATAAGTGCTGAATGCGTATTCAACAATCACCGTGTTGTCTGCAACTCGCCACTTGTTTCCTTCTGCCGTACTGCTGCCGGGTCCACCCATCGTAACAGACAAGAATCGTGTTCCGCTGCGCTCTGCCGTAACCGCAATGTTGTATCCGCTTTCGTTTATGAATCCAGTCTTTAGGCCGTCACATCCTTCAAGCTGACCAAGAAGCTTGTTTGTGTTCTCCTGCTCATAGGAAAATTTTTCGCCAGCCCTAAAGCGTTTTTTTTCTGCCTCGCTAAAATTTCTTTCCAGTGGGTAGACAATTTTTTTCTGCGAATGGAATTTTTCCAGTGCTTCGGGAAAGGTGTTTATGTAGTGCCTTGCAAACCTGGCAAACTCTCGGGCTGTCGTAATGTTTTCTTCGCTGTAGCCGGATGATTCAACAAAGTGTGTCCGTGTAAGCCCTGCTTCCTTTACCGCCTCATTCATTTTCTTTACAAATTCTTCCATGCTTCCGGAAACAAATTTTGCCGTGGCTATAGAAGCATCGTTTCCGCTTGCAACTGCAAGGCCAAGCAAAAGCTCTTCAAGCGTTACGTGTTCACCCCTGCCAAGACACATACGGGATGCATCAGACGGAAGGTTTTCTGCAAGAGCCTCTTCGGGAATGGGAACTTCGCTCTGCAAAGAAATGTTTTTCTTTTTGCATTCATTAAGAACAACGTACATTTCCACAATCTTTGTAAGCGATGCGGGGGGAATTTCCTCATCCGCATTTTTTTCATAGAGTATGCTGCCTGTAAGTGTGTCCACAAGGATTGCGCTCTTTGCCTTTACGTCAAGAAGGGGTGCTTGTGCCGGGTAGGGGAGCGACTTTAGGCAAAGCGGATCCCTTTCCTTTGTGTAGGTTGAATCAAGAACCGTCTGCAAGAAGTTTTTTTCCTGGGCTGTAAGAGGTGAAGGCAGGGGCGCGTTTTTTACGTTCCTTGCACTTATATATGCCGCCACAAGAAATGCCAGTAGACCCAGCAAGAAAATGTCAAAGGCAAAAAAAGAAATTTTAAGTATCTTTATTGTTGAGGATTTTTTTTCTGCTTTCATTTTAAGTTCCTGTTAAATCCTTGAGCCTAAGTTTCTAAGATACATGTCTGCCACCGTAATAGCCGCCATGGCTTCTGCTACGGGAACAATGCGTGGGCAAAGGCAAACGTCGTGCCTTCCTTCAATCAGGATGGAAGTGTCGTTGAACTGTGTGTCCACTGTCTTCTGTTCAATAAAAATGCTGGGTACGGGCTTTACCGCAATTCGGAAAATTATATCGTCTCCCCGGCTCATTCCGCCAAGTATACCGCCTGCATTGTTTGCTAAAAACTGAATCTTTCCAAGTGATGCGCTCATGTTGTCGTTGTCTTCTTTTCCTGTAGTGTCTGCCGCTTCAAAGCCAAGTCCAAATTCAATTCCTTTTACGGCACCAATAGAAAGCATTGCCTTTGCAAGTTCAGCATCCAGTTTGTCAAAGACGGGTTCACCAAGTCCTGCTGGAACTCCATGAATTACGCACTCAATTATTCCACCGCAAGAATTTCCCTCTTTGCGGAAGGCTGCGATTCTTTCTTCCATTTTTGCAGCAGCTTCTGCGTCTGGAGCCCTAAGGGAATTTCTTTCTATTTCGTCCAGGTTGAATTTTGTGCATTCAATTCCTGCCGCTTTTTTTGTGTAGGCCTTTACGCTGATTCCCTTTTGGCTAAGGAACATTTTTGCAACTGCTCCAGCCGCAACCCTTGCCGCGGTTTCCCTTCCGCTTGAACGACCGCCGCCCCTGTAGTCGCGGAAACCGTATTTTGCAAAGTAGGTCCAGTCTGCATGTCCCGGACGGAACTTGTCTTTTATCTTGCTGTAGTCCTTGGAAATTTGGCTTGTGTTTTGGATTACGATTGCAATTGGGGTTCCTTCTGTTTTACCCTCAAATACACCGCTTAAAACTTCCGCCTTGTCGTCTTCGCTTCTTGCCGTAACCGATGCGTTGAAAATTTCTTTTCCGCTTGAATCCTTTTGTCTTGCGCCCGGTTTTCTTCTGTTCATCTCGCTCTGCAAAAAATCAGCGTCAAATTCAATTCCTGCCGGGCAGCCGTCTACAATGCATCCCAGCCCAGCTCCATGGCTCTCTCCAAAAGTCGTTACCCTAAAAATCTCACCAAAAGTGTTACCAGACATAATTTCTTCCTTAAATTCTTATCCTTATTTTAATGGAAATGCAGTTACTTTTCAATGCGTACTTGTAGTCATAGAAATCAGTTTTTACGACACTTTTTATGCAAAGCAACAGGAAGTCAGTTTCGGGTACAGCGGAAGTCAAAGCCGGCTGAAAACACGCATTGGAGCGGAACGAGCGTAGCGAGTTTAATTTCCTATTCCGCGACACCGCGGGTTTTCAGACGGCATTGACGGGGAGCTTCACCCTAAACTGACTTCCATGTTTGCAGTTGACACCCTATCT
>JAGCWT010000119.1 GCA_017961705.1 Treponema sp. | reverse complement strand
TTTTAGGACGAAGTCCTACCTGTTCTACCATTTTGTTCATTGGCTAATCCGACGGGACAGGCCTATGCGTCACCGCCGTTCCGCCCTTCGCTTACGCTCATACCGCCCTTCGGCCGGTACTGCCGGGGCTCCATGGCGGCGTAGGCTTTGTTTGAAAGATTTACTATTCACACAAGCCCTGCAAGTTCAAGTGCAGATTGCATATGCTCAGGAAGCGGAATGGAAAATTCCTTTCTTCCACCGTCAAGCGGAAGGCTGATATTTGTAGCGGCAAGGCAAAGCTTTTTCATCCCCAGACGGCGCAAGATTTTATTCATCTTAAAATTGCCGTGCTGGTCATCCGCAACAATGGGAGCTCCAACTTTTGCAAGCTGAATGCGTATCTGGTGCATTCTTCCGGTTCCAAGCCTTATCTTTAAAAGCGAAATCTTTACGCTCTGCCCCTCAGCCTCAAGTTCAGCAGAAGACTTTAGCGTAAAAAACAACTCTGCCTGCTGCTCCTTTCCGTGCGAAATAACTAGGTCTCTAAGAAGGTTTTCCTGCCCCACCCTGCAAGGATTCTTTCCCGCAAGAGGATGCCCCACGCAAATAGCGGTATATTCCTTTTTTACCTGCTTACTGCCAATAAGAGAGGTCCATTTTGTGGCAGCGGCGGCATTTTTTGCAACAATCAGCAAACCGGAAGTTTCTTTGTCCAGCCTGTGAACCAAATGAACCGGCTGCCCCAGCTGAAGTGCAAGTTCCTTATCAAGAGGATGAGAAATTCCTACTCCACCTTGTACCGAAACGCCATTTGGTTTGTTTACTATAATGATTTCATCATTTTGGAATACTATGGAAAAGGTAGCCATTATACCGATATATTAGTTGAGGTAACGGAAAATGACAAGTGTAAAAAGAGTTTTTTGCTCAATATTGCTCTCTCTGGCAGCTTTAGAACTTCCGCTTGCAGCAGAGCGCATTTCCTTTAAAGGACTCCAGGATGTCTGCGTAGACCTTCCAGAGGACTACATGGTTACCGGCACAAACAAGGAAAAAACCGCCTACCAGCTTGACTACGCAACAGCACCGGTCACGGCTGTAATCCGCATATATGAAGAGGGACGCTTTTCTTCCGCAAAAGAAGCACTGGACACAAGCCTTGCAAACCTAAAGGCTCAGGGGCCTTCCAAAGAAGTTATGTGGAGGAACCTTACCGGAGCCACCGGTGAATTTGGCTTTAGGTTCAACACCGTAGAAATGAAGGGAAAGGCAATGGCATCCCTAATTCCAAACGGCAAGGGCTGCATAGTCTGCATAGCATGGTGCCCCGAAAACCAGAAGGAAAAATGTGAGCCCTTCATCACAAGCTTTTTGGACGCAGTATACATAGACGCTGGAAGCTACTTTGAAAGCGGCATCTGGACCCAGTCCCTCTACCCGGAAAAAGACGAATGGCAGGAAATTACGCTTACAATAGACGGAAAGACAATAAACACAAGGCTACGCAAAAGCGACAAGGAAGCAGCAGAATACGTTGTAGACAGGGAATTCCAGACAATGTGCATGTACGCAAGCAGCCAAAAATGGAAGCAGGCTTGGCAGCGCTACTACCGCATGATTTTTAGGGACTCCTTCCACAGGCTGCAGAAAGCCTCCTTTGACATCTACAACGAGCTTGCCCCCTACTGCAAAGACGGAACGGACCTTGCACAAAAGCTCCTTACCTGGACCCAAAGCTTCTCTTACGAAAGGGAAAAGACTTCAAGTGACTTTGCCGCCCTCCCCGGAATGCTGCTTGGCGGAGGAAGCGACTGCGACAGCCGTTCAATGCTTTTAAGCGTCCTTCTTACCGGAATGAACCAGGATGCAATACTGCTTGTAAGCCGGCAGTACAGCCACGCACTTTGCGCAATCACGTCAGGACACCAGGGCCACAGCTTTAAGTTCAACGGCAAGGACTACCTTATGGGAGACACTACAAAAACAGGACTCACCTGGGGAATAATTGCCGCAGACCAGGACAATCAGTCAAACTGGGTTCCTGTAATCTTCCCCTAGGCTTAACCGCACAAGTCGCTAACAACATAAGTTCCATTGTGGATTTTTTCCACCAGCTCGCTCTTTACCATGGGCTTTCCAAAGAGATAGCCCTGTAGCCTCTGGCAGCCAATGGAGCGCAAAAAATCGTAGGCTTCCTTGGTTTCCACCCCTTCAGAAAGAGTGTTCATGCCAATCTTAGACGCAAGGTCCACGATGCTTGTAAGAATGGGCTGGCTCTTTTTGTTTTCTGAAAATTTGGAAAGGAAGTTCATGTCTATCTTCATCATGTCAAAGGAATAATCCTTAAGAACATTCAAACCGGAATAGCCGGAGCCAAAGTCGTCCAGCCAGAGGGAATAGCCCCTTTCGCGCAGGTTGTTCAAGCTCTTTGCAAGGTTGATGTTTCCGTCGCCAAGCATGCTCTCCGTAATTTCAACATGGATAAGGTTCTTGTCCACACCGTATTTTTCCATGCAAAGTTCAAGTTCATCCGCAAGATCCAAAAGCTCAAAATCCAGCCGAGAGAAATTTATGGAGATGGGGAACACCCTAAGCCCCTTGTCCATAGCCTCCCTTAAGTCGCGGCAGACTATTTCCAGAACCGCCATGTCCAGCTTGTGGATCAGATGGTATTCCTCCAGTATGGAAATGAATGTACCCGGCTGCAAAAAGCCAAAGTCCGGGTCATCCCAGCGGGCAAGAGCTTCCGCACCGCAAAGCTTTCCGTCCGACGCCCAGACAACAGGCTGGTAAAAGACCTTGATGTAACCGTTATTAATGGCATTGTCTATGTTGTTTACTATATACTTCTTCCTGTTGAATTCCTTGTGCATCAGGGTGTTGTATTCAATATAGTTAACCGTGTAATTTTTCTTTATGGACTCGCAGGCATAGCGGGCATAGTCACAGGCGCTTCCCGGTGGCGTAAACTGGTCCTTGGGCATGTAGAAGCCGGCCTTTAGCGTCATCTGAACGTCGCTCTCCCACTTGCGGATTTTTTCATGCAGGCTGTCTAGCCTTTGCTCAAGATCCTTTACTTCCGCAAGCACTATAAAGTGGTCATCCGAATAGCGTGCCACAAGTTCATCTGGAAATTCTTCTATAATATACTGGCCAAAAATCTTAAGGAAGGCATTTCCTGCGCTAAATCCGTACTTTTCGTTGTAGTTCTTAAAATTGCCAATGTCCATAAAGACAAAGCGCCAGTTTTCAAGAACAGCTTCGCTTTTCTGCATAAATTCCATAGCGTCATACTGGAATTTATGAAGGTTGGGAAGGCCGGTAAGTTCATCCTGGGAAGACTTTTCGCGCACGTATTTTAAGAGCGACTCAAGCTTCTCTTCTTCCTGGGCGGCACACTTTTTCTGATAAAAGGTGTTCAGCGCGCAGGTATAAAGAAAAAGCCATGCGGTGAAGGCATTTATCTTTGTTCCGTAGTAGACCGGCCCCAGCCTACTCTGAAAATAGATGTAAATTCCAAAAGAACCCACAGAAATTATAAGCGACTGCAGGGGTGTCCAGGCATAAATGCAAAGCACAAAAATTTCCATGGTAAGGAAAGCAAAGACCTGACTTGTGGGGTTAAGGCTTATGTAGGACATGTAGAGGCCAAAGGTTATGGAAATAACGCAGAACATGTCCTTTAGAAATTTTCCAAGGACGCGGCTTTTTGTCTTGCCCTTCTTGTAAAGAAAGGAATAGAAAACCAAAACCAGAGCCGCTGCCAAAAGGACAAGATAGGCGTAAACGTGCTTGCGAATCCAGACAGGATCCTGGGGAAATTCTGTTAAAATATTCTTAAATTTTACACGCAAAAGCATGAAGATTTCCAAGCAGATAACCGTCATGCCTATAAAAACATTCGACTTTATGTCGGATTTGAAGAGGAACTCCTTTGTATAGTCTGAAATATGAGATAACTCATAAAAAAAGTCCTTAACTTTAGAAAGAAAACTTTTTTTCATCCTTCCTCCAGAAGCAAATTACGGCGCACAAAGTTGGGCAAGTTGAATCTGCCATCTCTTCTATTATAACCTACTTTCTGGAAAATGCAATTTTTTCAATATACTTTTAACCCTTCGAGAACCCGCTCGAAGCTACGCTGCGAGTCCAGGGACCACCCTTCGACAGGCCGCTTGAAGCTGCGCTGCGAGTTCAGGGACCACCCTTCGAGAACCTCAGGGA
>JAGCWT010000118.1 GCA_017961705.1 Treponema sp. | reverse complement strand
TCCCCTTAAACCCCTCCCTTTCCCGGCACGGCTTAGGGGCTAGCCCCTAAGAACCCCAATTTTCAACATTTGTTTTTTGGAGATAAAGAAATCACCCTTCGGGTACACCGCACGCCCTTGCTACGGTGTATGGGTGCAGCGGAAGGCACACAACGGTAGCAAGTGCGTAGCGTTGTGGGCTGAAAAACCGCATTGGAGCGGAACGTACCCGGCAGCGTAGCTTCAAGCCGCGTAGCGAGTTAATTTCCTATTCCGCGACACCGCGGGTTTTCAGACGAATTTGCCTGGGAGCGGAACCCAAAACTGATTTCTGTTCTGGTGGCAAAGTGTCAATTGTTAAATTTGATGCGTTTTGCTATAATGTGAAAATGGAATTCGGGACAGCGTATTTGACGGAGCAGATAATTGCGTATATTGGTAACAAGCGCAAGCTGCTTACTCTTATCTATAAGGCTATGCAGGAATGCGGGGCCAGCTTAAAGCCGGGGCTTAAGTTTTTTGATGCATTTTCGGGCAGCGGGGTGGTATCACGCTTTGCAAAGTCTTTGGGCTTTGAGGTTTTTAGCAACGACTGGGAATATTATTCAAAGATAATCAACACGGCATACCTTACCGTTGGCAAGTCCGACATAAAAAAGATTTTTGGCTCAGAAGAAAAGTTTTGCTCGCTACTAGAAAAGATAAATTCACTTCCCGCACCAGCAAAGAAAAAGCAGTTCATTGCAAAGTATTACGCCCCAAAGGAATTCAGCATAGAAAAGGCGGACTTTAGAACCGAGCGACTTTTTTACACCAGGCAGAACGCCCTTAACATAGACAAAATCCGCAATTATATAGAAGAAAACTATCCTTCCCATTCAGAGGACAAAAACGTCTTACAGGCACGCTCCCTGCTTCTTGCCCTTTTGCTTTACGAGGCAGCAACCCACACCAACACTTCCGGGGTGTTCAAGGCCTTCCACAAGGAATTTGGTGGGCACGGAAAGGATGCGCTAAAAAGGATTCTTGCCCCCATTGAACTGCACTTTCCCCAGCTGATTGACTCTGATTTTCCCTGCCACGTTTTTAAGGAAAATGCCAACGAGCTTGCCAAGGACTTGCGCGGCATAGACATTGCCTATCTTGACCCGCCCTACAACCAGCACCAGTACGGAAGCAACTATTTTATGCTGAACACCATTGCCAAATGGGACTTTATAGCCCCCTCCCTGGAACTTAACGAAAGCGGCAGGCTAAGGGAAAAGGCCGGCATAAGGCACGACTGGGTTCAGACACGCTCACCGTATTGCAGCAAGGCAGACGCCACCCAATATTTTGCAGACCTTGTGCAGAATTTGGACGCAAAGTACATTCTTGTAAGCTATTCAACGGACGGAATCATTCCATTTAATGCCATGTGCGAAATCTGCATGAAGAAGGGCTACGTTTCCGTTGTTACAAATGAATACACCACTTACCGGGGCGGCAAGCAGAGCAACAAGAGGCAGAACAGCGACATTGAATTCATCCTCTGCATAGACACTTCAAGAAAGTCCAACAAAAAGTCGGCAGAAGAAATAGAGGCAATCTTTGCAAAGAAGGAACTCTTGCTTTTGTTCAGGCAGCGCTTTTGCAGGGAAAGGCTAAAAAAGGCAAGCAGCTCTTCTTTTTCTTCCAAAGACGGAAAGACCTTTTTGGAATTTGAAGTTTGCGGAAATAGAATTCAGGTGCAGACAGATGATTTTTTTATGCTCAAGGAAAATTCACTTACGGAGACTCTTTCTGCATCAGAGGCAAAGGCCCTTTATTCACTTCTTTTACCATGTGCCTGTGCAACAAAAGAAGAGGAACTTGGGGAACTATTGCAAAGGGTCTTGGAAAAAAATGACCTTTCATGCTACTTTGCAAAGCTCATTCCTGCCACCCTCAAAAAACTCGCAAGCAAAAAGAACCGCGTAGCCTTTGAAAAATGGCTTGGCAAGGTAAGAAGCTTAAAATCCGCCAACCGAGAGGCTTATAATTTAATAGAAGAAAAAATAGACCGTGTGGAAGAGATTGCCAAAATCCGCTGGTCCACTTGATGGGCTGCTAGGAATTACCCATATTCGGGTAAAAAGTTTGACAATAGTATTTTCGGGTGTTAAAATAAATTTAAATACACCGATTTGGCTTGCGGTGGATATGGGGAAAGTTTGTTATGTGGACGCACCAGTGGTGCGCTTCGAGGAGAAAAAATGAATCTATTTAATAATGAAGTGTATGAAGCTCTAATTAATGATTTAATTTATGATTCATTTTATATTGAAAACAGACCACTTAGGGGAAAAATAGCTACCATTCGTCAGTATTCAGAAATAATTCTGAGAAAAATATTTGACATTCCAGAAACTGAGCAAGTAACTTTGGGGAAAAAAAGCATTCAGTCACAAATCGATTCGAAAAATAATGCATTACTAAAAAATTCTGTAGAGATAATTCGAAATTTTGGTAATGATAATACACATACTAAAAATGTAGAATGTCCTACTGCTGAAGATTTTAATAAAGTTATTGAAGCTCTGATGAATTTATATTCATACCTGTTTGTTGAATATTTTGAAAAGTATAGATTTGGTTCAAATGAAATTATTATGAATACATTTTCTTTACTGCCTCCAGTTATTCGAAACATAACGTTACAAAATCTTTATATAAACGATAAAAATAATCCTGCAATTATATACAAATTATCATTAGCAATATTAAAAGCTCAAGATAAAAATGCTGCATTAAAATGGATAAATGGTGAAAAAGAACAATTAGAAAAAGTTACTCCTTTATCAGAAAATGAATTAAAATTTATTCAACAAATTCCAGCTCTTTATGATGCTATACCTAAGAATATGTATGAATTTTGCATAATCAACATAAATGATGTTGATGAAATACTTAAGAATAATGGGATTTTGTATTAAAGTTTTGAAGAGGGAAAAAGTTATTATGAACAATATGGTCATATAAATGGTAATTCAGCTGAAATAATGGAATTTAATTCTATTATGGATTTTTGTTATATTGGTCGTCATAAATTTGGATATCCTAAAGATATAAAATCATATCAAATATGGAACTTTAGAAACATAAACACATAACAACTGCACTGGGGCGCTTAGGAGGAAAAATATGGGATTTGCACAACAAATTTCAATAAAAAATGCTATTGATAAGATTTATCAAAAAAAATATTTATTACCAGCAATTCAAAGAGAATTTGTTTGGAGTACAGACCAGATAGAAACTTTATTTGATTCAATAATGCGAGAGTACCCAATCAGTTCTTTTCTATTTTGGGAGTTAGATGAGAAAAATATTCCTAAATATAAATTTTATGAATTTATAAGAAATTACCATGAACGTGATAAGAGCCATAATGAAGAGGCTAATTTAAATGGTGAAAAAAATATTATTGCTATTCTTGATGGACAACAAAGATTATCATCCCTATATATAGGACTAAGAGGCACGTATGCCTATAAAATTCCAAGAATGAGATGGGAGAATGACTTGGCATTTCCTGAAAGAAAGTTATGTTTAAATATCCTTTCAAAGCCTTCAGATTCAAATCTTGAATATGATTTTAAATTTCTTACTAGCGAAGAAATGGAAGAAAATGATGATGAGCATTTTTGGTTTGAAGTTGGTAAAGTTTTATCTTTTAGCTCTCCTGGCGATATATATTCTTATTTAATGGAAACTGGTATTTCCCCAGAAGAAGATAAATACAAATTCGCAACTGATGTATTGTATAAATTGTTCTCAGTTATAGAAAAACCATCAATAAATTTCTTCTTGGAAAGTAGTGATTCATTAGACAGGGTCCTTAATATATTTATTCGCACTAATAGTGGTGGTACTAAATTAAGTTATTCAGATTTATTGCTCTCTATTGCATCGGCACAATGGAAGCAAAAAGATGCAAAAAAAGAAATAACTCGATTTGTTGATGAAATTAATAAACTTGGGGATGGTTTTAATATCGATAAAGATTTTGTACTTAAGACATGTCTTGTATTATCTGATTTTAATGATATTGCTTTTAAGGTTGATAATTTTAATCAAAATAATATGCTTACTATTGAAAAAAAATGGGACGACATAACAAATGCAATAAGACTCTCTTATAATTTATTAGTTAGTTTTGGGTATAATCGTGATAGTTTAACATCAAATAATGCAGTTATCCCAATTGCGTATTATTTATTAAAACAAAATTGTCCAGATAATTTTGACATAGCAGGAAAATATAAGGATGATAGAAAGGAAATTTTTCATTGGTTAGTATCTGCATTACTTAAAAAAGTATTTAGTGGGCAACCTGATAATGTTTTACGTCCTATAAGAAATGTAATTAAAAACTCAACTAGTTCATTTCCTAGGCAAGAAATTATCAAAAAGCAAAAAGGCTCTTCAAAGTCATTTACATTTGATGAAGATGAAATTGATAATTTATTCACATATAAATATGGTAATTCATTTACCTATTCTATATTAGCGATTATTTATCCTTCATTGAACTTTAGAGGAAAATTCCACGAGGATCATATATTTCCGAAAAAATTTTTTACTGAAAAAAGATTAAAAAGATTAGGGATTCCAGAAGAAGATATTCCTTTTTATTTAGATAATTACAATTATATTGCCAATCTGCAGTTATTAGAGGGAATACAAAATAAAGAGAAATCAACAAAAATGTTTGATGAATGGATAGAAGAAGAATATCCTAACGAGAATGATAGAAAAGCGTATATGGATAGGAATTATATTCCTAATTGTTCATTAGATATAAAGAATTTTAAGGAATTTATTAAGAAAAGAACAGAGTTAATTACTAAAGCTATAAAGAATATGCTTAATTAATAATAATCACATAACAAAGTTTCATAGCTGATACGCGGTCAAGCAGCGCCACCGTTTAAGCAATTGATATGGTGAGCCAAAAGTCAATATGTAAAAAAACAGAAAAGGACCAGTGTCCGGGCTTGTCCGGTAGTGACCACTATGATATTCGTGCGTAGGCTGCAAGCCCGCTCCAGGTCAATGATTCGCCGTAGAACCCTTTTGCTATGTTATCAGGAATCAGATTCTGAAAATCAGAAAATGTCCTAAAACTGCTTTCGAAGATGGTTGTTTATGTACTG
>JAGCWT010000117.1 GCA_017961705.1 Treponema sp. | reverse complement strand
GGAATTACATCCGGGACCAAGAAGAAGAAGACCGCAGACAAGATGGGCAACAATAGTTAAGCCTGTGGCCGTAGGCTAGGCTAACCGCTTTGAGCGGTTCACATTTCAAGCCACCACCTCTGGTGGTGGTAGATGACTTGTCCGAGGGAATTTTCGTTGAAGTAGCCCATTGGAATGTAGCGCAGGTGCTCGGCTATTTCTATGCGCTTGTTTGCGGCAGTCCTGTAACCTCCTTCCGTCTGAAGCATTGTCATAATTTTTTTTGTGATGATTGCTGCAATAATACTGAATGACATTATTGCTGACGAAAGCAAAATTGTTTTTGAGGTAAAAGGAATTCCGTCTTTTACGCTTGCAATTATTCCCTGAATCATTACTGCAACGGCTGCAATGCGAAGTGCCATAAAAAATGAATTGAGCACTCCGATTGCAATTGCTGAATAAAACTTGCGGCGGTTTTCTTTGTCGCAGAAGTTAAAGAACCTTTGTAAAATTTCAAACATTATGCTGTCTCCTCACAATCTTTTGCATCGATGTGTGCTTCCCACATTGACTTGTAAAGCCCGCCAAGAGAAAGCAGTTCTTGGTGACTTCCCATGGAATCAATTTTTCCGTCTTTTATTACAACTATTTTGTCTGCATCCTGTATGGTAGAAAGCCTGTGCGCTATTACGATGAGGGTCTTTCCTTCTACGAGATGGGAAACACCTTCCTGTATGATGGCCTCGTTTTCTGGATCTGTGTATGCGGTTGCTTCGTCTAGAATTACGATGGGTGCGTTTTTCATCATGGCGCGCGCTATTGCGATTCTTTGGCGTTCACCTCCGGAAAGGTGTGCTCCGCTTGAACCTACGATTGTGTCGAAGCCGTTTTCCAAAGACATGATAAAGTCGTAGCAGCCGCTCTTCTTTGCAATTTCTACAACTTCTGCATCACTTGCTCCTGCTTTTCCAAGCCTTATGTTTTCGCGTATGCTAAGGTCAAAGAGAAAGTTGTCTTGGCTTACGTATGCAACGCGGGAATTGTATTCTTCCAGAGAAAGCTTTCTTATGTCTACTCCTCCTATTTCTATTGAGCCAGAGTCTACGTCCCACAGCGATGCGATTAGCCTTGCGATTGTTGACTTTCCGCTTCCGCTTGGGCCGACGAGTGCAGTGTAGGAACCGGAGGGAAGGCTTAGGTTTATGCCGTGGAGAATTTCTTTCTGTTTGCTTGCATAAGAAAATTTTACGTCCCTAAGAACAATTGAGTTGTCGCTTGGCTTTGCCAGGTCTTCTTGCGGACGGACAAGTTCCTGCATGTCCATTATTCCGCCAACTTCGCCAAAGATAACGCCTGCTTTTGCAATGTCGTCGTGGTAGGCATAGACCGTAAGAAGAGGGCCTATTACGCTCATGGAAAGAATTATTACTGTTATAAAATCCTTTGCAGAAAGGCTTCCGTTAAGAAAGAAATATCCGCCAATGGGAAGAACTGCAAGAAGGGTAGAAGGTGCAATTACGAACGCTATCGTAAAGGGCCAGATGCAGTCTCTCATCCATTCAACAAAGCAGTCTGAACCTTCCTTTGCCGCCACAACGAATTTTTCGTAGGAAGACTTTGATTTTCCAAATGCCTTTATTACTTCGATTCCGTTTATGTATTCAACGGCTGTGTCGTTAAGAATTTTTGTCTTGTCAATGGCATTCTGAAATCGCTCCGTCATGTTGCGCATCATAAAGCAGGCAGAGATCATGCCTATTGGAAGGGTGATGAGCGATGCAAAACCCATGCGGGCGTCTATGTGGAACAGGTATGCAAACATTGCCAGTGGAAGAATAAGGTTGCTTGTACATTCGGGAACAATGTGGGCAAGTGTTGTTTCCATGCTGTCTATGCGCTCAATAAGGATATTCTTTAGCGTGCCGGACGGAATTTCAAGGACGCTACCAAGTGGAACCCTTGCAAGTTTGTCGCAAAGTTTTTTCCTTATGTTTGCAAGTACGTTGAATGTTGCAACGTGGCTTACCGTCGTAGAAATCATGTGGAAGACTGCGTTTCCAATCCAGAAGGCTGCGGTGATGGCGCATTCCCTAAGGTATACATTCCAGTCCCTAACTCCTTCCAAAAGTTTTTTTACTATGTCTGCAATTATGATGTAGGGTGCAAGTGAGCATGCAACGCAAAGAAGTGCAAAGAATACGCTTGCCCAGTACATTGGCCGCTTTTTGCCTGCGAATGTAAAAATCCAGGCAAGAAGATTTTTTTTCATGTTTTACCTCCAAAGCTGCCGTGCAATGCATTTTCACTTTTTGCCAAGAAGTGTATGCAAAGACGGCATTAACATTTTTTATAAAAGCTCTATTTTTTTCCGAATGGTTTTGTTATGCAGATTAAAGCCGGTGTAAGCGTGTAGTCTGCAATAAGGGCAGAACCAAGTCCAACAATAGAAAGCAAGCCTATCCTGAACATTGCGGTGATTGGGCTAAAGCAGTACATAAGGAACATGGCGCACAAGATAAGGGTTGTGGTTCCCATGGTTTTTCCTATCTCGCCAAAAGTTTCTGCAACTGCATCTTTATAATTCTTTCCAGCCTCAAGCTTGTACTTGATGTGGTTAGAAAAGTGAATGGTGTCATCAACGGCAATTCCAAGAATCATCGGCATAATCATCATGGTAACTTCGTCGAGTGGCATTTTTGCGTAGCCCATTACAGCACCAATCAGAACTACCGGCTCAAGGTTTGGAATCATGGCAATAAGTCCACCCCTTATGCTTGCAAAGACGATTATGAGCAGCAGGGCAATCATTACGAATGAAGAGCCAAAAGACTTTAATTCGCTTGTAACGATTGTTCCGTTCATTGCCGCGTTTTCTGCAACAGTGCCAACAACTGCAACCTTTGCATTGGGAAAGAGGGCCTTTGCATTTGCCTCCGCTTTTTCTATGTCGTCCACAATTATGTTTGCGTTGTAATCAGAAATTTCTACGTGGACGTGTGCAGCGTTGTAGTTTTCCGTGAGGTCGTCGTAGAGGGAACTTGAATCTGAAATCTCGTAGAAGAAAAGAAGCTGTGTAAGCATGTCGCGGTCATTTGGAATCGTGTAGAATTCTTTTTTGTCTTCGTTCAGAACGCGGTACATTTCTTTTACCATTCTTGTAATTGATTTTACGCGCGGCTTTCCTCCGGACACTTTTGTCATGCGCAGCTTTCCAAGTTCCACTTCAAGTTGGTCAAGTGCCAGCATGTTCTTTGGATCTTTAAATGCGTCGTCCTCGTCAAATTCAATCATCACGTCGTAGCTGTAAAGGTTTCCGATTTTTGCCTCCAGAACTTCTTCAATCCTGTGCACGAAAGGAACCTTGCTTCCCATAAATTTTAGGTAGTCCATGTTCACTTCCATTTTAAAAATTCCTGGAATGCAAAGTGCAATCACTACAAATGAAGTTATGGCAACGATCCAATTTCTTTTTACGATGTGAGCACCGAACCTTTCAAAAATTCTGTCTGCCTTTGTTGCCTGGGAGGGGAAGGTCTTCCCCTGCGCCTCATCTAAAGATTCGGCTACCCCTTCGCCTAAGGGGGCTTCCCCCTTAAAATCCCCCTTGTCTTTTCCAAAGCTCATAAAGATTGGGATAAGCACAACAACATAGGTGTAGACCATAAAGACAACAGCAGCAGAAACAGCGCCCAGCCATACCATTGGTCTTATGCATGCAAACATAAACGAAAGCAGGGAAACTACAGTAGTGATTACTGTAAAAAGAACCGGCCAACCTGATTCTTCCACCGCGCGTATTACAGATTCCTTTCTCTTTCCGCTACTCCTAAAATGCATCTTAAAGGCATTTATGTAGTGAAGGGCATAACCTATCGAAAGTGCCATTCCCAAAAGAATGGGGAGAGACATTACGTCTGAATCTGCCGGAATGTTCAGCAGGGCAGTAAAACCGAATACGCTTCCTATTCCAAAAGATGTTGCTATAAAGGGAACTATTACACCTCTGAAAGAGCGGACAAAAACAATAAGGCAGATGAGCATTGTCAAAAATCCAAGCATAAGCCTTATGGAAAAATCGTGACCAACAGTGTCCATTTTTTCTGCCGTGGTGTAGGCGCTTCCTATTGGCTTTAGGCTCCATTCGCTGCTTTTAAATTCTTCGGACATAATTACTTTTTCTGCTGCGTGACCAACAGTTACAACGTCTTCGCTTTCATTGTCAAAGGGGCGGAGCTTTAGGATTACCCATGTTTCCCTTGCGTCGTCAGAGACAAGGTTGTTTACTATGGACTCCCTTCCCATTATAAAATTTTTTATGCCGGAAAGTTCTTCTTTGTCAGAAGGAATGCCGTCGTCAAATGGACTCTTTACTTCAATACCTCCCTCTTTTCCGATTGGGATTGAAACAGTCGTTAGGGAAGTAACCTTGTCTGCAAAAGGAACTTCGCTTTCGAGCCTTTCGCCAAGGTTGCTAATCATGGAAAGAACGCCGTGGGAAAATACATCTTCTGCCTGTACAAGAACAAGCACATACTCGTCATTTCCAAAGATTTCCTTGAAGTGGTCGGAGTTAAGCTGAATCTCGCTTCCGTTTACAATCCAGTCCTGGTTGTTGCTTTCCGAACGGAATTTCCTCATTCCCGAAAGGCATACGAGCGTTACCACAAAAAGAAGGGCAAGGCAGAGCCAGCGGTAGCGGATTTGCGCTTCTCCCAACTTTCGGAAGAATATGTTGATTTTAGAAACTTTCATAAAATCCCCCTGGAATACATTATTAATATTTGTTAGTTTTAGCTAACTATTAAAATGTACCGCTTTCCCTGCCATCTGCTCTACCAAAAGCCAATCTTTTTTTAACACTTTTCGCTCATTTTGTTTTTATTGCTTTCTGACGCATTCAACGTAGAGAAGGTCTATTCTTCCTTTAAGTATTTCTTCTTTTGTTACGCTCCAGCCGTTTTGGCTAAGGAAAGACTTGTATTGTTCTGCCGACCATTCGTGCGCAAATTTGATTCCGGCAAGGCTTAGAATTTTTTGCCACAAGTTTTTCTTTCCGTCTTCTCTGAATATAAAATTTGGGGCAAGAAGAATTCCTTTGGCATTAAGGACCCGGTCTATTTCCGACAGTGCCTTTTCCGGATTGGGGATTATGTGCAGGGCGTTTGCAATGATTACTAGGTCAAAAGAATTTTCTTTAAAGCGTAGGTCTGTGGCGTCTGCAACTTCAAAGGTGACGTTTTCTGGTACAGAAGATTTTTTTGCCGTCTCAATCATCTTGGGTGCAAAGTCTGTGGCGACTATGCTCTTTGCAGATTGTGCTATGTTCTTTGCAATGAGGCCTGGGCCTGTGGCAAGTTCAAGGACAGTCTTTCCGCTTGCAATGCTCCGGATGTTTTCGTAAATCTTTTCATAGATTCCCTTTTGCGTTTTCATTGCCCTTTCGTAAACCGGAGCAAAAAAATTCCATACTGATGCTTTCATTTTTTACCTTCCACACAGAACAGAGTTCCTTTTTGGGACACATTGATGTCTGTAAAACCTGTCTTTTCCATAAGCAATTTTATTTCTTCCGCAGTGCGGCGCGTCATGCAGGGAACCTTCTTTTCCCAGTCAATCTTGGGGTCGCCGTAGTTGTTTATGATTACGAATCTTCCGCCTGACTTTAGAACCCTAAAGACTTCCCCAAAGCAGGCTTCTATGTTTTTCCAGAAAAATACCGTTTCAAAGGCCGTAACAAGATCCAGTTCATTGTCATTAAATGAAAGACTTTCTGCGCTCCCTTTTACTATTCCGCATCTTTTTCCAAGTTCACTGCTGTTTATTTTTTTTGCTTTTCTTACGCTTTCTTCCGAGATGTCTATGCCAAAGACAAAAGCCGAAGCTGATTTTTGCAAAAGACGCTTTACGTTGTAGCCTCCGCCACAGCCAAGATCCGCAATCTTTCCGGACTGGGGAATTTCAAATTTGGTGAATGCCCACTTTGCCATTGGAAGGTGCTCTCTTTCCATGGTTACAAGCATTAGGCGGCCGAGTAGACCTTGTGGGTTTCCAAAATTATCTGTGAACGACATTTTTTATTTTCCTCCTGCAAGTTTTTGCTTTGAGAAGTCTTTTGGCAGTATTCCAAATTTCTTGGAGAAGGCTAGGGAAAAATGACTCATGTTGTTGTAGCCTGATTTTTGCGCTGCTTCCGAGACAGAAAAATTGTGTTCCCCCATAAGGTGTGCTGCGTAT
>JAGCWT010000116.1 GCA_017961705.1 Treponema sp. | reverse complement strand
TCGAAATCCTTAATTTGTGATAGCATTACCCACCTTTTTACCTTTTTTCCCTTTACGGTTACTTTTTTGCAAAGCATGTGGTCAATCTTTTCTTCTTTGCAAACTTCGTCCTCTGAGTTTTCTTCTTCTGTTTCTAATGGCTCGGATTCTTCACCACTATCTCGGAGGGGAGTGTAAATTTTTTTGGACTTTATCCTTCCGTGTGGGTGGAATGTGTATTCATACCAAAATTCTATGACAAAATCAAAATCTGAGTATTTTTCATGTATTATATTGCCCATGGAGTCGTATTCGTACAATGTTTCTCTGTCTCTGGAATCTTTCTTGTGTATTAAATTTCCTTTCTGGTCATATTCGTACCAGTATTCAACGCTTTCGGATCCTGTATCTTTATTGTGAATTTTCTTTCCGTCTTCGTTGTATTCTGTAACAGAATCGTAGAGCAGCTCCTTGATGACTTTTTTTCCATTCTCGGTTACTTCTTTGAAAACCCTGTCGCCAGGATTTTGTGCTGTTGCGGGGCGTGATGCGGCCAAGAGGATTATTAGGCTTAGAATGGAACTTTTTGTTTTCATGTTTTTTCCTTATGAATAAAACTTTTACTTTTGCGAAGAACTGGCTTTAACAGACTTGCAGATTATCGGGTCTAGCCCGATAATGACACGGTGCTTGCAGATATGCTGACATGTTGCTTGCTAAGTGTCTACTATTATATAAGTATAACGAGCTTTGCATAGGGGAAAATGGGGCTTTTCTTGCTTGGGCTTTCTTGCCGATAAACCTAGCCCCGATTGGAAGGGCGCGGAGCGTTGCCAACGGCAATGGAGCCGAAAGGCGGTTCTCGCAACGAAGTTTCAAGCGCCCCTGGGAAGCGGGTAAAAATTGCTTCCGTGCAATTTTTACCCGTTAGTTTTCCTGCGGAAAACTAACCAGCTCTTTTTGCCAACTTCTGACGCGCCCCGCTGGAAGCTACGCTGCGTGAACCCGTGGCGCTAGCGGTGTGCGCATGGGTAAAAATTGCATGGTTTTGGCCGGACACGGAGTGCCGGACACAGTTAAAAGACAAAATATGCTCCAGAAAAATGGTAAATTGTTGATTTAGACTAAAATTTTTTTAAAACCCTTTTTTTATTTGCAAAAATACGTTATCTTATAGTGTATGAATCTCCAGACTCAGTTGATAATAGACAAATTCCTCAGAAGGTGCTGCAAGAACTTTACAGCGCGCGATGTGTCTAGGCTTACGGCTGAATTTGGAGGCGAATTTAAGATTTCTTCAAAGGAAGCCCAGGAGTACCTGGAGTCAAGTCCCCTTGTTTTTTGTCTGGAAAACGGCCGCTACATTACAAGGGCCGGGGTTTTTACGGGAGAGCTTTTTAGCATAAAACCCACCGCCAAGGAATTTGACCAGAGGATTCTGATTCCCGGCTCGCGCTGCATTCCCTTCGTGGACAGCGAGATTGTCTCTTCCACCCTTAATTTTTACGGAGAGAACGGCAAGAAGCTTAAAAAGAAGACCGCAGAATTTGACAGCGACCTTGCCATAGACATGTTCATTCTTTATGGGGAAGAGTATGCACCCCAGTACATTGTGGCTGACCCCGCAAACAAGGACCTGGACTTTGTTCAGAGGGAATTTGAGCTTCCCAACACGGTTAAGCTTACCGGCATAGACATTTCCCCTTTCATAGAAAAAGAGGGTATGCAGAAGGGTGACCGCTTCCTCTGCTGCGTTTCTGACTGGGACAGCGGGGACATAAGGATGACCGTGGTTCACGACGGTGACAACGTGTTCAACCGGGGGCTTGAAGGCAGTATGCGGCTTGAGTGGTACAAGACTCTGGAAAGCGCCCTGCAGCACAGCTTTGACATTGACGGCCCCTGTGCCTGCATGGAAGACCAGCTTGCAAACGTCTTTTGCAGGGAAATAGAGCGGCTTTGCATACCATTGTGCGGTTCTATAGAAGAATTCATCAATCAATATGCCCAGAACGTGGGGATTCAGCCCTTTGGCGTTGAGTCGCGCTTTTGGCACAAGGGAAAGGATGTTCCTGCCGTTGGTTCCTGGAATGAAGAGGATCTTGACAGGATTGAGCAGAACCCGGCCTACAGGGGCAAGGACTTTTTGTGGTTCCATGTGCCGCCGGAGATTGTGGACCAGTACATAATGAACATGCATTTTAAGCGCAAGGTGGACATTCCGGCTCTTGTTAGCTTTATGTTTCCCAAGGATTATGTCTTTCAGGAAGGCGAAAAAGAAGATGTTCTGTTGAAACTAAAGGAACGAAGTGATATAATTGCTAAAAAGTACAACTGGTTTGCGGATCAGGACTGCGGAGAGGTTAGGGCTAAGGCTCTGGGTCTTTTTTCCAAGGTTAACGAGCTTGTTTTTTCCATAGATTCGTCCAGTGATTCCATGGGCAAGTTCCCCCAGCAGGAGCTTGTTGTGCTTACTCAGCTTTATTCGCACCTTGTAAGGATTCTTCATTCTGTGGCGGAAAATGATCATGTGGAAGAGGACAGGGCTGCGCTTTTGCTTTCTTTGGAAGGCATGGAATGGAATTTTGAAGACATTTGTGATGTTCTGCGGGAAGCCGTCCTGTCACAAAAGACGAACAGATTTAAGATTGTAAGATGACCTTTGCAAAGAGGTTGGGGAGAAAAAATGGATTCCGGTTTTAACATTTGCCAGCTTATAGAAAACGGAGGGGTTTTTGACAACATAGAAGGTTCAACCCCGGAAGAAATCTATGATGCAGTTTCCAAGATTGTGCCGCTGCCGATTGGCCTTGAGCGCAGCGTCTTTAGGAACGAGCTTGTTGAGCGCGAGAAAATCCTTAGCACGGCTGTTGGCAACGGGATTGCTATTCCCCACCCAAGGAAGCCTCTTATAAAGAACGACGAAGACCAGCGTATCATTGTCTGCTACCCCAAGAAGCCCCTTTCCATGGGGGAACCGGATGAACGCAAGGTTTGCGCAATGTTCATCCTGCTAACAAAGTCCAACCAGGTTCACCTACAGTCGCTTTCTGCCATTGCAAAGCTAATACACGACAAAGCTTTCCGCGACCTTTTGGAAACCAGGCCGGATGTAAAGAAACTCACTTCAGCAATTTTAAATTCAGGCGTTTAGGGAAGGTCCTTAGACCCTTAAAAGGAGAAGTATATGAATACAAAAGATTTGGAAGCTGTAGCACTTTCCGTTCGCAGCCTTTCGATGGATGCCATTCAGAAGGCAAATTCTGGCCATCCGGGAACACCACTTGGTGCTGCGGAACTTGCGGCTGTTTTGTACGGTGCTGTAATGAAGCACAACCCAGTTGACTCTTCATGGGTTGACCGCGACCGCTTTATTCTTTCTGCAGGACACGCATCCATGTTCCTTTACTCAATCCTGCACCTCGCAGGCTACAAGGTTTCCATGGACGACATAAAGAGCTTCCGCCAGGTTGGTTCAAAGTGCCCGGGACACCCTGAACGCGGCTATACAGACGGTGTTGAATGCACATCCGGCCCACTCGGACAGGGTATTGCCGCTGCCGTTGGTTTTGCTGTTGCAGAGTCAATGCTTGCAGAGCGCTTTAACACAAACCGCCACACAATCGTAGACCACTACACATACGCTTTGACAGGTGAAGGCTGTCTTGAAGAGGGCGTTTCCCAGGAAGCATGTTCACTTGCAGGAAACCTCAAGCTTGGAAAGCTTATCCTTTTCTATGACGAAAACAAGATTTCCATTGACGGCAGCACGGACATCACCTTTACTGACGACATCCAGAAGCGCTTTGATTCCTACGGCTGGCAGGTTCTCCGCGGAAGCATGTACAACATTAAGGAAATCATTGACCTTGTTGACATTGCAAAGCAGGAAAAGAACAAGCCTACTATTATCATCCTTAAGTCTGTAATTGGTAAGGGCGCTCCAAAAGAGGGTACAGCAGACGTTCACGGTGCACCTCTTGGCGTAGATGGTGTTAAGGCTGCAAAAGAGGCACTTGGTCTTCCTGTTGACAAGGACTTCTACGTTGCACCAGAAGCATATTCATTCTTTGAAGGCCGCCGCAAAGAACTTGCCGCAGCAGAAGAAGAGTGGAAGGCAGAATTTGACGCTTGGACAAAGGAAAATCCAGACCTCCGCAAGAAGTGGGATGCCTACTGGAACCAGGAGCAGA
This sequence comes from Treponema sp., assembly GCA_017961705.1. Classification (GTDB taxonomy): domain Bacteria; phylum Spirochaetota; class Spirochaetia; order Treponematales; family Treponemataceae; genus Treponema_D. Next base: position 4,585 of record JAGCWT010000116.1, on the reverse strand, counting down.
CAGCTGAATGTGCAGCTCCTTCATACAATGTTGGCGACAAGCTTGCCACACGCGACGCAAGCGGAAAGAGCCTTAACGTTATGGCAGACCGCTTTGAATGGCTCGTTGGTGGCTCAGCAGACCTCCAGGCACCAAACAAGACAAAGGTTAAGAATGACGACGGAACATATTCTCCTGCAAACCGCAAAGGCCGCACGATTGAATACGGTATCCGCGAATTTGCAATGAGCCAGGTGATGAGCGGTATTAACCTTCACGGTGGACTTAGGGCTTTTGGCGCAACATTCCTTGTGTTCAGCGACTACTTGCGCGGTTCCCTCCGCGTTGCAGCCCTTGCAAAGATTCCTAACATCTACATCCTTACCCACGATTCAATCTATGTTGGCGAAGACGGTCCTACCCACCAGCCAATCGAAACTCTTGCCGCCCTCCGCTGCATTCCAAACGTACAGGTTTTGCGCCCAGGTGATGCAGAAGAGTCCCAGGTTGCATGGGAAATGGCTTTGGAAGCAAAAGACCATCCGGTTTGTATGGCATTCAGCCGCCAGGCACTCGTTGTTTACGCAAAGGAAGACAAGGACTGGCAGAAGAACGCCCGCCGCGGTGCATACATTGTACAGAAGGGAGCAGACACTCCGGACATTACGGTTCTTGCAACAGGTTCAGAAGTGAACATGGCACTTGAAGCCGCAAAGAAGGTTTCTTCAAAGAAGATCCGCGTTGTTTCTGTATTTGACCTTACAAAGCTTTCCAACGACGAAGCCTTGCAGAAGGAAGTAATCGGAGGAGCAAAGCGCGTTGTTGTTGCAGAAGCTGGTTGCCGCATGGGATGGGAAGGATTTGCAAAGAAGTCTGACCTCTTTACGCTCAACGACTTTGGCGAATCTGGCCCTGCAGCAAAGGTTGCAGAACACCTTGGCTTTACAGCAGACAAGTTTGCAGAGCTTTTGGCAAAATAAGCTTCTGGTCAGAACTTTAGCCAGTTAAAATAAAAGACCGTTTCTTTGCAGAATAATCCTGTAAAGAAGCGGTCTTTTTTGTTTGCATAGGAACACGGTGTTTTTTTATGAAAGCACGGCAGGGATTGGATTACAAAATTGCATCCGTGCAATTTTGTAATCGCAAGTTTTTTAGAAAAAAACTTGCTGCATGCTTTCTGCCAACAAATGACGCGCCCTCCCTGGCGCTGCTTTTATGTAGCGCAAGAGAAGTGCGGAAAGCCCTTTGCAGACAAAAGCGCCGCAAAGAAAAAATTCAGAAGGAGACAATTTCTTCAAACACGCTGATTGCAAACTGGTCCGTCATGCCGGAAATGTATTCAATCACGCACTTTTCAAAGCTTTCCTCGTCGTTTATGTTGAACACTTCCTGTGTCTGGCACCTCATTATTTCCTTGCGACCGCTGTCGTAGTTTGCGTAGCGGATTACCCAGTCAACAAAAGTCTTTAGAAGTTTGGGCGTGTACTGCAAAGTCTGCTCAAGGCGGTGGTTCTGTGCGTAAATGCGTGTCTTCATAAGTGTGCGGTAAATAGTGCCAAGAACCACTTCCGCATACTTCTGGAATTCCAAAAGGCGCCAGTTGTTGTAGATGTTTGCAAAGCTAAATCTCTTAAGCTCGGTTATGTACTTAAAGTAAGGCTCGCTAAAGCAAAGACCCTTCTCCGGAGATGAGTTTTCGCAAAGGTCCACAATCATGTCGTTGATTAAAACCGTAGTGTTAACAGCCCGTCCCGAACGGTGGGCAGCAGTCTCGCTGTTCTTCTTGCCGCTTGCATCTTTTCCGTCGTAAAAGCCTAGTGTGCTTGCAACAATTTCGCGCAGCTGCCTGTAAGCCCCCATGTCCAAAATGTGATAAGTGCGTGCGTCTTCTATGTCCCTACCAAGAAATGCAATCTTGTCGCTTATTTTTACAACACAGCCTTCCCAGGTAAAAGGGTTGGTAAGGCCAGGCCGCTTTATGTCGTAAAGATTCATTGCCTCTTCGCGCGGCTTTAGCGAATGCTGGTCAATTTCTCCGCAGTGGCAGATAAGCCCATCCCGCACCGCGTAGGTAAGGTTAAGGTTGCGCTCAAATCCGTTTGGATCGCTAAGTGTGTCTATGTAGTCTGCAAAAAAAAGTGAATTGCGCTCGTGCCAGAATTTCTTTGGCGCATTCTTCCCCTCCTTCTGAACCATAAGAGAATTTAAAATAGACTCTCCCGTATGGCCAAAAGGTGCGTGGCCAATGTCGTGTCCAAGAGCAATTGCGCTTGCAAGTTCCGTGTTCAGCCCAAGATATTTTGCAGTTGTGGTGGCAACGCTTTCCACATGGTTAACGTGTTCCATGCGGGTGCAGATGTGGTCGTTGTGGGGCGCATAAAAAACCTGAGTCTTGTGCTTAAGCCTGCGGTATGACTCGCAGTGCAAAAGCCTCGTGTAGTCCCTTTCAAAATCTGAGCGAATATCGTTACCCCGGTTGTAAAGCGAGTTTTCCCTTTTAATGCACTGTTCCCAAATGGGGTTCTCCGGGCAAGTGCGGACCTTTGCAAATGAATCTTTCATATTTTTATAATAGCAGATTGCCCTTGAATTCTCAATGATTTTTTTCTTCTTCTTTTGGAGCAAGTTTTTTTTTGGGGACGAATGTTTTTTAAAAGAACATCTTGCCATTTTGTACAAGGCAAACAAGCAGCGCCATGGAGGGCGCGTTATTTGTTTGCAATTCGAATAGCGGGTTTTTGCAAAAAACCCGTAGTACAAAATGGCAAGGAGGCCATTTTGTACGGGCTTTCCGGGGCTTGCCCTCACGGCCGGTGCCCTCCGGGCACTTGCTTCGCAACCCCTCCAATCCCGGCTAGGCTCTATCTGCTAGACAGACTTCTATTTTACAAGTATCCATGCAAGACCTTGAGACAAAACATAGAAACATGCTATTATTTAAATAGAAATATTTACGGTTCTGTTTACACTGATATTTTTTTTCAATATAAACTGTTAACCGTGGATGTGGAGAATATTTGTTATGCTCATATGCCACAGGCGTGGAAATTTAAGGAAAGAAAGGAAAATATGGCTGTTTTAACTTTACATTGTAGTAACAATATAGAAAATTATAATTTATGTTTAGATAACGCAGTTGCAGGTTTTGGACATAGAGGCCCTCTTCCGAATGATAAAGTTTATCTTCTAATAAAAAATGGGAAAAAGACACTATGTGGTGCAAGATTTGAATTAGATGATGTTACGGACGATAAACCTTGGGAAGATTCAGATAAATATGTGTTGTGTTATTCTGTAAAAAATATTGAGTTCAGTGAATTTTTTGATATAAGTTTTCTTTCCGAAATTGGAGGTAAATATTGGGCGTTAAAATATTTACAAGGATCCAAAAAGTTTGACAATGAAGCCGCAAATAAATTAAATGAAGAGTTTAATAAGCATCTTTGTGCAGAGAGAAAATATTTAGCAATTAAGTCAAATGATAATATTGATGATACAGACGAAGAAGATATCGAAGATAAAGATGTTGAACAAATAATAAAAGAGGTTCCCGAAGCTGAAATAAAAATAATGGGAACATTTCAAACAATTAATTTTCAAAATGAAACAGATAAGTTTAAAGGACTTGAGACACTTGTAAATAAGAATTTCTTTTCATTGTTTACAAGTTACAAGGAAGAAAGAACTATTTTAATAGCAAAAAACAGGCTTTTTAGAACTCATCAGACAAATGAAAACATCTCTGGAATTTCTGCAATACCAGATGCATTGTTAATTTCATTTGATAAGAAAAATAAATTACAAATAAGTCTTGTTGAGTATGAATGTTATGGCGATGGCAAAACACGTTCAACTGAAAAATCAAAATATTTGAATTCCCATATAATCCCTCAGCTAATGCAATTTGCATCTTCATTTAGTATTATCACAGATAAATCTATCAGAGATACAACGATAAAGGATTGGATAGCAAAAATTATAGACTACACTTCAGAAAATAATGAATTGGCAGATAAAATTGATTCGTGGGTAAAAGAAATGAATCCAAATATTTCGACACGAGCAATTATAAGTTTTTTTGAAAAGAAATTACTTGAAGCTTTTGAATCAAATGTTCATGTATTTTTAATCATTGATGAATTAAGCTATGATCAAAAAGAAACAATAAAAAACATTATAACCTCATTCAAAGTAGAATGTGGTAATCCTGTTGTATTTGATGCTTCTGTTGTGAAACTTGTTCAAAAAATAAGTTTTGTAAATCAAGAATTTGAGTATGCGCTAACTGCTCAATAAAAGAAAGCATAACATTGTTTTTAAAGCCAACAAAACGGTCAAGCCGGTTTGCGGTACAAGCAGTTGATATGTGAATCGCCCGAGCTGGGGTGCTTTGGAGAAAAAATGAAAAGAAATAAATTAATAATAATCGGTTTCTACATTTTTATTATTTTCCTTTTATCTTCTTGTGGTGCTCCAACAGTTGCATTGCTTTTTTCTTGGGTTCAAACAATTGATCATAATGCTGACTATTTTAAAATTGACCAATATGGAAATACTGCAGAACGAAAGTTTGATGAAAATGAAATCGATTTTGAAAATGATTATT
>JAGCWT010000115.1 GCA_017961705.1 Treponema sp. | reverse complement strand
ATCTTGCCGTCTGCATTATTTTTGCAATAGGGGTGTTCCGGCTAAAACCGTCGGCTGTTTGAACTGAACCCATTTTATTTTGCGGTGAAGTTTACAACTTTGTTGCTCTGTGCTACATAGCCTTGATACAGAAAAAAAATGAATTTTATTTTTAATACACTGCTGGCACAAAATTATCACAGTAATTCTCAAAAAAGCCGAGTTCTTACAGAAGATTGGGTTGAAAAAAATATGTACTGCCCTATATGTGGTAACCCTTATATATCAAGATATAAAAATAATCATCCAACTGGGGATTTTTATTGTGAAGGGTGTGCTTCTGATTTTGAATTGAAAAGCAAGGAAAGCAGTACAGGCAAAATTTCAAAAACAATATCAGATGGCGAATATTCAACCATGATTTCAAGAATTACATCTTTTAGGAATCCGAATTTCTTTTTTATGACTTATAAAGATTATAAAGTAAGTAATCTTATATTGATACCTAATCATTTTTTTACACCGAACATAATCATTAAAAGAAAACCTTTAAGTCCTAATGCTCGTCGGGCAGGCTGGACAGGCTGTAATATTGATATTTCTTCAATTCCTGAATCAGGAAAAATTTTTGTAGTAAAAGACCAGATAGAGATACCTCATAAAAAAGTAATTTCAGATTACGCAAAAATAAAGTCGTTAAAGACAAAAAATCTAGATTCTCGTGGCTGGCTTTTAGACACTCTAAACTGTATTGAAAAAATTCCAGAAAAAGAATTTAACCTGTCGCAAGTCTATGCTTTTGAAAATGAACTGAAATTAAAGCATCCGGATAATAATTTTATCAAAGACAAGCTTCGTCAGCAATTGCAGCATTTAAGGGACAAAGGTTTTATTGAGATCCTTTCCCCAGGGCATTATAGAAAAATTTAGGACTTGATTATTTTTCTTTTTTGATCAAAGATCCTACTACAATGGAAAAATAGTTCTTGAACCTGGTGAATGTCAATTTAGACAAATGGAAATCCATGATTTATCTGATAACTCATGGATTAATTGGAAAGAATTTTAATCTGGGCGTTGCGGGGTTCCGCAGAAGGGGTAATTGGACTTGGCAAGAAAAATTTCAAGAGATGGCGGGGAATGCATGGCTTGGGTTGCGGAGGAAGGGGACAGGCTGGATGCTTTTCTTAGGAAGGTGCTGCCTGAGGCTCTTGGCGCGGAGGTTTCCAATTCCAAGGTTAGGCGGCTGATTGTTGCTGGGGCTGTAAGGGTGAATTCCCGCGAGTGCAGGATTCCGGCCTTTGTTCTTGCTCCGGGGGCAAGGGTGAGCGCTTTTGTTAGCGAGGAAAGGCTTTTTTACGAGAAGAAGCCGGATGACGTTGACTTTATTCTTACGGACAAGGACGTTCTTTTTGAGGACGAGTATATAATTTGCGTGAACAAGCCTGCCTTTTTGCCTACGGAAGAGACTGTGGTAAAGGGCAGGGGCAATCTTCATGACTGTGTGGTCAAATATCTTTGGGAAAAGAATCCTTCGCTTAGGAATCCGCCCTATGCAGGAATAATGCACCGCTTGGACAGGGAGACTAGCGGTGTTATTCTTTTTACCAAGTCGCGCACTGCCAACGCGGCTGTTCACGAAATGTTTGAAAAGCATACTGCGCAAAAGACCTACCGGGCGGTCTGCTCTCCTGTGTCTTCTGCTTCTGCTGCATTTTTGGCAGGACTAAAAGAGGGTGATTGTTTTGACTCTGAGAATTTTATTGGCCGCATAAGCGCAAAAAGTTCCGCCTGCAAGATAGGCCTGCTTGCAGAAGGAAGGGGCGGGCAGTTTGCAAAGACACACTTTGTTCTTGTTGCAAAAAATGATGGTTTGTTTTACGTGGACGCTTTTCTCATGACTGGCCGGACTCACCAGATTAGGGTTCATCTTTCGCAGAGGGGCATTCCCATTCTTGGGGACAGTCTTTATGGCGGCAGGGATGGCTTTAGTGAGCTTGGGGGAAGGATAATGCTACACGCATCATGCCTTGAGTTTCCGCATCCTGTTACAGGAGAAGTGATGGCTGTAAGGGCGGCTCTTCCTGTTGGGTTTGAAGCTTAGTCTTTTGCGGCCTTTAGCACATTGAGCCTAGCCCCGATCGTAAGGGGCACGGGGTTGCTTGCAACCCTGTGCGTGCGAAGCACCGCGCGCGTAAGCGGGCAAGCCGTGAAGAGCGGGAACTGCAAAGTATCTTGCGGGAGGCTTCCCGCAACAGTTGAATATTGCATGCGCTCCAAATTAAAAAAGAGAAGAATTGGAATCTTTAGTCTTCCCAGGTTCCGTTTTTCATTTCCGAGCAGATGCGCTTCCAGCTGTCGTAGCGGAGGGGGCTTATGTTTCCTTCTTCGACGGCCTGTGTGATTGCGCAGCCTTTTTCCTGCATGTGGGAGCAGCTCATTCCGAATGCGCACTTGCCGAGGTAGGGCTTGAAGTCGCGGAAGTAGAGGGCCAGATCGTCCGCATCTATTCCGTGCAGTATAAAGCGCCTTACTCCGGGTGTGTCGATTATGTCTGCGCAGGCTCCGACTATTCCTCCGATTAGGGCTTCGTCAATCTGTATGTGCATCAGGGAGCCTTTTGTGGTTGTGTGCTTTCCGCGGCCGTATTTTTGGCTTAGGCTTCCGGTTTTTAGAACTACGTCGTTGTCCAGTACGTTGATTATGGAGCTTTTTCCAACTCCGCTTTGGCCAACAAGGGCAGACAGGTGGTTTTCCAAGAGGCTTGCAAGTTCAACCATTCCTTCTCCGGTTTTTGCGCTAAGGCGGATTACTTTGTAGCCTATGTCTTCCCAGTTTTTGAGGCGTTCCTGCACTTCTTCGTCCTGGGCGGCTGCAAGGTCGTACTTGTTGCAGACTATGACAGGCGTTATGTTCTGGTTTTCTGCTTGTGCCAGTGCCCTGTCTATGAAGCGGGGTCTGAATGGCGGTTCGTCCGGCGTTGTTACGATTAGCAGGTAGTCTAGGTTGCATGCCATTAGCTGGGGTAGCTTTTTCTTTATGTTCCAGCGCACAAATTCGTTTCTGCGCTCCTGTACGCGTATGATGCGTCCTTTTTTTTCTTCCAGAGATGCCTCTTCCAGTTCTACGATGTCTCCCGGAGCAATGGGGTTGTAGTAGTCTTTGTCCGACTTAAGGATCTTGCCCTTTATTGAACAGTCGCGAGTGAGGCCGTCCTCGCATTCAACTTCAAACACATTTTTGCTGCCGTTTAATATTAACCCGTGCATATTATTGAATTCTGAATGAAAATTTGCTGTCTGTCAAGACGATTTTTGCTTTTTTTGCATTCTGCGTATATGGTACAGGCTTTCCCCCTCATGGGGTAATGGCTTTTGCTGTTGCCCTGTGGCCTTGTTTTCTTTATAATCTTTTGCATGAAGAAAATCTTGCTATTAGTTTTTGCAGCTTTACCGGTCATTGCTTTTGCCGGTGGACGCAAATCCCTTCCTGCTTTTTTGAAGGTTCAATACAACGAGAAAAAGGATGTGGCTCTGGATTCCTTTATGGACAGCCTTAGCGAGGAGGAACTTGTTTCCCAGCTTTTTCTTGTAAATATAGAAGGAAATTCAAGCTATTTTGCGGTGGAGTCCCGCTCTGCTGCCCAATATCTGCCGGATGGTGCGCTTGCCCCTCGTCTGGAAGTTGACCCGCCCCTTGTTCCCGGTGGCTGCCTCTTTTTTTCCTTTAACATTGCACCTTCTGCCCAGGAGCTTGCATCTTTTATAGATTCAATTCATGACTACTGCAGGATGCACAAGCTCTTGCCCCCATACCTTGCGCTAGACCAGGAGGGAGGCTATGTTTCGCGACTTTCCGATATTGCAAGCCGCTTGCCTTCACAAAAGACTGTGGCAAAAAGGATTTCTGCTTCCAAGGCATTTGAACTTTACAGCTTGCAGGCTAGGCAGCTGGCATCCCTTGGCTTTAACATGAACCTTGCCCCGGTTGCAGAGGCGGAGACAGACCTTAACCGTGATATGCTACAGACCCGTACTTTTGGTTCTGCGGTAGAAACCTCCGTCTATTCCGCTGCCTGTGTTAGAGCCTATGAGCAAAATGGAATTGCCACGGTTTTAAAGCATTTTCCCGGAAACGCAAACACCGATCCCCATACCGGCTTACCGGAAATTGTATGTTCCGACAGTGAGCTTGACTCGCTCTTTCTTTCACCATTTGCCTTTATCCTTACCGCAAGGCCGTCATGCGTGCTTATGTCCCACGCAAGGCTTTCTGGAAGTGTTGGCGGTAAGGGGGATTCAAAGACACCGGCATGCCTTAGCTCCTTTTGGGTGAATGAAGTGCTTAAAGAGAAAATGGGCTTTACGGGGCTTGTGATGAGCGACGACATTTTTATGGGTGCTCTTGCCCAAAACGGTTTTCCGCCGGAGGATGCTGCGGTTAGGGCAATAGAGGCTGGCGTCCACGTAATCATGCTTAGCGAAAAGAAATTTGCCACTGTTGCAAGGGGGCTTTTAAAACATGCTTCTGAGGACAAGGAATTTGCAAAAAAACTTAGGGCTGCAGAAAAAAAGGTCCTTGAGTACAAGATAAGCTGCGGTCTTTTGGAGATGAAAAAAGATGGCGGTGGCTATAAAGTCTTTATTCCTTCCGCAAAAAAGAATTATGCCGGTGCAAAAAGCCGCGTGGAAGAATTCAATGCATATAAGGAGAAGGGAAGGGACTTCTTTAAAAAATACTTTGTTTTGGGGGAGCCTTAATGAAGCAGTCGCTAAAAAAAGAAAAGCTTTCGGGTGCTGAAGGCTTTGACTCCTACTACGGCTCACTTTTTGAAAGCCGCTGGCCCTTGCTAAAAGACGCCCTCTTCGCAGAACCCTGCTACCTGGAGCTTTCTCTTGGCGGAACAAAGCCCTATTTCCTAGACCCTGCAAGTGTATGCTCTGCCCTTTGCCTTGACACTTCCCGCATTGGGGACAGGGACGAAGACTTTTGCATTGCAGACCTTTGTGCCGCTCCCGGTGGAAAGACGCTTGTCTTGGCATCCTGCATGGAAAAAGACTCGGTTCTTTATTCAAACGAACGCTCTCCTGCCCGCAAAAAAAGGCTGGACTTGGTGGTGGAGGAAACCCTTGGCAACGAATTGGCAAGCCGGGTTCACACTTCTTGCTCAGACGCATCCCTTTGGGGAAGAAGAGAAAAAAAATCCCCAGCAGCAGCTTTATCCCAGGCCACTTTCCCAGAACAGTTTGACGCAATCTTCCTGGACGCACCGTGTTCAAGCGAGAGGCACGTGCTTTCCGACAAAAAATACCTTGACATCTGGTCTCCGGCAAGGATAAAGGGGCTTTCCGTAGAGCAGTGGGCCCTTCTTTCCAGCGCATGGAGGATTCTAAGGGAAGGTGGTTCTCTTGTCTATGCAACCTGCGCATTGAACCCCCAGGAAAACGACGGCGTGGTGGCAAGGCTAAAGAAAAAGTTTTCGGATGCACAATTTCTTTCCCATGAAGAAGTAGTAAATATATTCCGCGGTAACTTGGAAAAGCTATTGCCCCATGTAAAGATGCCCGAATGCGGATTTTCGCTTGAGGAAGTCTTTTCCCGAGCAGAAAGGACGGAATTTGGCTTCCACATACTGCCGGACACTGCTTTTGGCTGCGGCCCCCTGTATTTTTCCTGCATAAAAAAATGCAACTTTTAGGCCGATACCTATCTTGTAAAATATCCTGTTTTGTTTTAGAATTGAGGTATTGTTAGGGAATAAAATATGTTAAACGATGGAACCCATGAGCAGAAACTTCAGCAGATAGCAGAAATAGAAAAGCGTCTTAGCGAAATAAAGGATGAAGACATTCTTTTGGAAAACATCCTTCTTGCGGCTTGCGAGATTGTAAATGCGGATGCGGGCTCAATATATTCCTTTGACGAAAGCTCTTCTGACCTTACAATCCGTTACAGCGTGAACAAAACCTTTCAGAACCGCCTTGCAAAGGGAGAAAAGCTTCCCTATTCATCGTTCAAGATGACTGCTACGTCACAGTCAATTTCCGGTTACTGTGCGCTCAACAAGACCATCATAAACATCCCAGACGTCTACAATATGGACGAATTCATAGACAAGGAAAAGACTAAGCCAAGGCCATACAACTTTAACCAGCTTAGCGACCTTGCCACTTCCTACCGCACAAAGTCCATGCTTACGTACCCACTTACCATGACCAACGGGCGCGTGCTTGGCGTTCTTCAGATAATCAATGCGGCAGACAGCGACGGAAACATAATTCCCTTTGACACCGACTCTGAATTCTATATCTCCCACTTTGCGTCTTCCCTTGGCCAGATTTACGAATATGCCTATCTTACCAAGCAGCTCATTGAACGCTTGGTGCGCATGGCAGGCTACAGGGATCCAAAGGAAACAGGTGCCCACGTAGAAAGGGTCTCCAGTTTTTCAGTTGAAATTTATGACCGCTATGCCTCAAACAAGAACATTCCGCAGAAGGAACGCGAAAAGTTCCGCGACACCCTAAAGCTTGCGGCAAAGTGCCACGACGTTGGAAAAGTTGCAATTCCGGACGTAATACTAAAGAAAAACGGCCCCCTCACCGACGAGGAAAGGTCAATAATGAAGGGCCACACCTGTATTGGAGCCCAAATCTTTACCCCGGTAGAAAGCGAGCTTGACGCAATGGCCCGCGACGTATGCCTGCACCACCATGACCGCTGGGACGGAGGCGCAAAAGGCTATCCCGGACGCTTTGAAGACTACATGTCCTTTGAGCCAGGTTCACCGGTTCCGCCTGTAACGCAGGTTTTTAAGGGCGAGGACATTCCCCTTGCAGCCCGCATCGTTGCCGTAGCAGACGTTTATGACGCCCTCCGCCATATGCGTTCATATAAAAAATCATGGACGGAAGAAGAGACTTT
>JAGCWT010000114.1 GCA_017961705.1 Treponema sp. | reverse complement strand
TGTCTTGTTGTTGAACTTCTGCGGGTAGATTGTGTTCCAGTCTTTGAATTCCTGTTCCTTGAGCAGTTTTGTGTGCAGTTCCGCAACGCCGTTTACGCTGAAGCATGAGTGGATTGCAAGCCAGCCCATGTAGACTTTTCCGTCGTGGATGATGGACATGTGGTTCTGCTTGCCATAGTCGTTGGGGAATTTTGCGCGCTGTTCAATCATTATGCGGCGGTTGATTTCTACTAAATAGTGGTTGTTGCGGGGGAGCAGTCTCTGGAAGATTTCGATTGGCCACTTTTCCAAGGCTTCTGCAAGGATTGTGTGGTTGGTGTATGCGAATGTCTTTGTTACGACGTTCCATGCGTCGTTCCAGCCTACGTTGTATTCGTCAAGGAGTATGCGCATCATTTCCGGGATTGCAACTACCGGGTGGGTGTCGTTCAGCTGGATTACGTGGTACTGGGGGAATTTGCTGAAGTCTGTTCCCACGTTGAGCACAAAGTGGTGGACAAGGTCCTGCAATGATGCTGATGTAAAGAAGTACTGCTGCCTTAGGCGGAGTTCCTTACCCATGGGGCCGTTGTCGTTGGGGTAGAGTACGCGGCTTATGTTTTCCGCATTGTTCTGTTTTTCTACTGCGCGGTGGTACTGCATGTCGTTGAAGAGCTGAAGGTCAAAGCCGTCCGGGCTTGATGCCTGCCAGAGGCGGAGTGTGTTTACGGTGTTGTTGCCAAAACCTACAACCGGCATGTCGTATGGGGTTGCCGTGATTTCTTCTGCATTTTCTATGTAGAAGCGGTCCTGTCCGTCTGGGGTCTTGCCGTATTTTATCTGTCCGCCGAATCTTACTGGAACTGCAAGGTCGCTTCTCTTTACTTCCCAAGGGTCGCGGTGCTTTAGCCAGTTGTCCGGGAATTCCACCTGCTCGCCGTCGATGATGTGCTGCTCGAACATTCCGTATTCGTAGCGGATTCCGTAGCCGTGTCCGGGGTATTCAAGGGTTGCAAGGCTGTCCAGGAAGCATGCTGCAAGGCGTCCCAAGCCTCCGTTTCCAAGGCCTGCATCCGGTTCTTCGTCTTCTATAACGTTGTAGTCAACGTTCATTCCCTTAAGAACTTCTTTTACCTGATCCATGATTCCTGAGTTGATAAGGTTGTTGCTCAGGGCACGTCCCATAAGGAATTCTGCGCTAAGGTAATAGAGCTGCTTTGTGGGCTTTGCTTCGTAAGCGCGGCGTGTTTCCATCCAGTTTGGCATGATGATTTCAAGGGCACTTGCGCTTACTGCGTCAAACAGGTCGTGTTTTGTGGCCTGGGTAATGTCTTTACCGTACTGCCTGCGAAGACGCGCTGTTAAATTCTCCTTGAACTTTTCTGCGTCAAATTTCATTTGTTCCTCCTAAGAACTGTATATAAAAACACGGTGCCTCCACAGACCGTATTATTCCATTTTTACTTGGCCATCAGTATGACCATTGAGCCAGCCGGAAGCACATAGCGTGACTGTGAGTGAAGCTGCTCTATGCGCCCCTCCAGAACAAGGCTGTCGTCCGCTTCTATTGACGTGTCGGCCACACGGTACCACCTGCGTCCGTCTTTTAGCGTTGGGATTGTTACCAGCGTGTCGTGCCTGTCCGTGCTCATTGCTATGTAAAAGTCGTTGTCGCTCTTGCCGTTTTCGTTGAGGCAGTACTTTCCGCTAAGCGTAAAGCCCAAGAAGTTCTGCATTACGTTCCAGTCGGGAAGGCTTCCGTCGTAGGCATACCACTGGATGTCCGGCACTTCTCCTGCCTTGTTGCCCTTAAAGAATGTTTCCCTTCTAAAGACGGGGTGCTTCTTTCTGAGTTCTATTGCCCTCTGGGTGAATGTTACCAGACGGTCGTTCAGGCGGCAGATTCCCCAGTCGATGTAGCTTGTCTCGTTGTCCTGGCAGTAGGCATTGTTGTTGCCCTGCTGTCCACGCCTAAATTCGTCTCCTGCAAGTAGCATTGGCGTTCCCTGGGAGATGAGCATTGTAAGGATAAAGTTTTTCATCTGCCTGGTGCGCGTGCGTTCTATGGAAGGGTTTGCGGTTGGGCCTTCAAAGCCAAAGTTGTAGCTCCAGTTTGAGTCGTTGCCGTCGCGGTTTGCCTCTCCGTTTTCCTCGTTGTGCTTTCCGTTGTAGCTTACAAGGTCGTTCATGGTAAAGCCGTCGTGGCATGTTATGTAGTTTATGCTGTTGCATGGCCTTCTGAACTGGAAGAGGTCGTTTGAACCGCTTATTCTGGTGGCAGCGGCAGTTGCAAGTTTTTCGTGTCCGTTCCAGAATTTGCGTATGTCGTCACGGAAGCGGTCGTTCCATTCTGCCCAGCGTCCGGGGAAGCAGCCAGACTGGTAGCCACCGCCTGCATCCCAAGGTTCTGCAATCATCTTTGTGTTGTGCAGTAGGGGATCCTGCTGGATTGCGTCCACAAGCGAAGATGCCTCTACAAGCCCACCGTCCTGTGTCCTGTTAAGAACAGCAGCCAAATCAAAGCGGAAGCCGTCTATGTGGTAGTTGAGCACCCAGTAGCGAAGGCATTCGATGATGTAGTTTGCCAGAACCGGGTGCCCGCAGTTTGTTGTGTTTCCGCAGCCGGAAAAATTCATGTAGTGTTCTTTGTGCGAATTGGGCAGCAGGTAGAATATGCTGTTTTCAAATCCACGGAAGCAGAAGGTTATGCCGTTTTCGTTGCCCTCTGCAGTGTGGTTGAATACAACGTCCAGTATTATCTCTATGCCGTTCTTGTGCAGCTCTTTTACAAGCGTTTTGAATTCGTTTACGCAAGCTCCCGGAGTTTTGTCTGCCGCATAGGAAGCCTTGGGCGCAAAAAAGCACATTGTGCTGTAGCCCCAGAAGTTCTTCATGCGCTCGCCTGTCCTGGGGTTGACGTTTGTGTTTTCGTATTCGTCAAATTCAAAGATTGGAAGCAGCTCTACGCTTGTAACACCCAGCCGCTTAAGGTAGGGAATCTTTTGTGTAAAGCCTGCGTATGTTCCGGGGCAAGAGACACCGTTTTCCTTTCCGGCGGTAAAGCCCTTGAGGTGGGTTTCGTAGATGACGCATTGGGAAAGGGGGTAGTTAAGCGGTTTGTCCCCCTCCCAGTCAAAGGCTGAATTGTCCACTACTACGCACTTGGGGAATTTTTCCATGTCCCTGCCTTTAAAAACCTCCATGTCCTCTTTGTCTACAGGAGGCCTGTATGTTGGCGGAATGTTCAGGAACAGTGATTCGGAAGTCAAAGCCATTGCGCGGGGGTCAAAAAGATAGACTTTTGGATTGAAGCGGTGCCCCTCCGAAGGTTCAAAAGGCCCTTCCACGCGGAAAAGATAAAGAGTGCCGGCCTTAATCCCCTTAACGAAAATGTGCCAAAGGTCCCCTGTGCGGTTCTGCTCTGGGGAAAGTTCAAGGGTTGAGTAAGGTTTTACATCGCTGCTTTTGTCAAACAAATCCAAAAAAATGCGCGTTGCATTCCTGGAGTATACGCTAAAGTTCACTCCGTCTGGATAAACTTGAGTGCCAATCGGCAAAGGATTTCCAGCAAACGTCTGCAATTCTTCCATATCTAAAAATTATAGCATTATACTCAAAATATTGCTAGCAAAATTTCCTCAGAATTCACACGAATTAACAAAATTTTAATATTTCAAGAGTATTTTTTGATTTTGGCCATATCAGGAGCTGCAATTTCTCTGAAAATCGACTGACATTTGTTGGCGTAAAAACTTCGTAGCATCTAGCTTTCAGCTTTAAGCGTAAGAACTTCCTCTAGGGAAAGGGAACAGCACTTTGCTATCATTTCGGGGGCAATTCCTTCTGCCAGGAAATTTTTTGCAGTCTCTATTGCATTTTGATGTTTTCCCCTGCGCTCTGCAGCCAAGAGGCCGCTTGTGTAGTCACGCTTTTTTCCCTCTATCTGCCCCTGTATTACCCAGCGCCAGCCGTCATCGCTTATATTTTTTAGGGTGTCGCTTGCTTTCATAATGCCTTCCTCCGACTCCACTATAGCTCTTACTAAATCCTGACTCTTTGGATTGTCCGCTTCCTTTAAGAATTTACACAATTTGAGCAGAGTTGGCAAGTTTTTTACCAAAAGCCCCTTCATTGTCAGCTGCGTCTTTTT
>JAGCWT010000113.1 GCA_017961705.1 Treponema sp. | reverse complement strand
TTAATCTGTCGATCGAGGTTTCCATGGTCCTCTCGGATTACGGTTCCTCATTGCTCAGCTGAACCTTCCGCCGACTCTCTGATTCCGTCAAATCAGAGTACCACATTTTGCCAATCACCTAAAACATAGCATCTGTCGAACGACTTTTGAACCTAAAAGTGTCTCACATTGAGTACCCGGAATTTGAAAAAATAATAGCCCCATATTTTTCAAGCAAGGGTGTACGCATGGACGTATACATAAAAGACTCGGACAAAGTAATCGACGTGGAGATGCAGTCGTATCCACAGGAAGCCCTACCTCTAAGAATGCGCTACTACCAGAGCATGATAGACGCAGACAATCTTCTAAAGGGTCAAGACTACGATGACTTAAAGGCAAGCTACATAATCTTCATCTGTAAAGACGACCCCTTCCATGACAAAAGCGGTAAGAAATCAGGACTCCCCTGCTACACCCTGACTACAAAATGCCATGAGCTCCAAGCCCTGAATTTCAATGACAAAATAACCAAAGTGATTTATAATGCAAGTGGGTACGAAAAAGAAGAGGACGCAAGGGTAAGGGATTTTCTACGATTTGTCTACACAAACGACCCAAGCAAAGATGACTTTTCTATCCGGCTAACAAGACGGGTGGAAAATCTTAAGCAAAGTGAACGATTCAAGGAGGCATACGCCACAATGGGTATATGGGAAATGGACATACGCCGTCAAGAACGGAAGGAAGCCTTGGCAGAAGGTCGCGCTCTGGGTGCAGAAGAAAGATCCGTGGAGGCAGCAGTAATCGCCGTAAGGGAATTTAACATCGACCCCCAGCTTGCCGCAGAAAAAATGAAGGCACCTCTCGAAAAAGTAATGGAAAAGCTCAAGCAAAAATGATTTCCGCCTTTTTCTAGAATTCCCTCTTGTTTTTTCTCCAAAATGCACATATACTAATATAAAAGCAAAGTTAGAGTTTTCATAAAAAGTCATTGTTATTCAAAAAGTGAAAAAATTTTGGAGGTTTTGATTTGACAGGACTTTTTTTTGCTTTGGCTATTAGTGTAACTTTTTACTTGGGAACAAAATTCTTTATAAAATTCATAGATTGGCCAAAGTAAGAGCCAGATGCAACTCTGATTCTTGCAGAGGGGAACTATGAATTCTGCATTTTCAAATCTAATTACAATCAAAAACTGCCGTATACATGATTCAGGCCGGGTAAAATTGCCTAAGCTCGACTGGGAAATGAAAAGCGGGGAAGCCTGGCTTGTAATAGGACCAAACGGTGGCGGAAAAGCAGAATTCATCAAAGGACTTGAAGGACAGCTAGAAATCTCCCCAAACGAACTCACGGTAGAACAGTTGTCATCCGGAGAAACAGCCCTTTATTCATCTGCATTCAGCCAAAAAGGCTCAATAGCAATTGTCTCACTGGAAAAAGCCGCATCTTTAATAGAAGAAGAAAGGCAGCGCGACGAAAGCGAAATCATGGACAAAGAAGATGAAGGGCGAACCGGAAGACAGTACATCTGCGAAGTGCTTGGAGGTTCAAGCAAAAAAGGTGCCCCCCTGCCGCCAATAGCATCCCGCCTGGAAACCATGCCGCAGATAAAGCTTTGCGGTGTAGAAAAAATCCTTGACCGGGGACTGCGCTACATGTCCACAGGAGAAATCCGAAGAACTCTTCTTTGCAGGGCCTTGCTTTCCGGTGCGGGACTTTTAATTCTAAGCGACCCCTTTGCAGGACTTGATGCAGAATCACGCCGCATCCTCCTTGAATTCTTTAACACGATTGCAAAACGACAGCTTACTTTGGCAGACGGCGGAACTACCGGTGGCAATGCCAGCGGAGCTTCTTCCACAAGCAGCGGATTCCCCAGGATAATATTGAGCATGGAACGCTGGCACGAAATTCCAGACGCAATAAACCGCGTTGTAGAGTTTACAGAAAAGAAGATTTCCTTCTGCGGCAGCCGTGACGAATACGAAAAAATCGTAGAAGCAAGCAGGCAAAAACGCCTAGCAGAACGCGAAGAACAAAAGAAAAGCTTCCTTGCTGAACTCAATAAAATCCGCGAAAACAACAAGGCTCTTTCCGAAAGCATAAACAACACTCCCCTTCCCCCAAGCCTCATCAAATTTGAAGACGTAAACGTAGGCTGGGGCGACCACCACGTTCTTGTAAACCTAAACTGGGAAGTAAAACCGGGTGTGCACTGGCTCTTGCGCGGACCAAACGGTTCTGGAAAAACCACAATCCTTGAACTCATCACCGGAGACAACATGCAAGTCTTCCGCGAAAAAGTAAGCCTCTTTGGAAAGCGCAGAGGAAGCGGAGAAACAATCTGGGACATAAAAAAGCAGCTTGGAATTGTAAGCTACCGCCTCCACGTTGAATACAGAATGGTCGGAGGAACAGAGCTCCAGGACGTTATCATAAGCGGCTTCCACGACAGCATAGGCCTCTACGAACAAGCCACCGACTTTGAAACAGCAGCCGCCCACGAATGGCTAAAACTTGCAGGCTTCCAGGGCAGGGAACACCAGACCTTCTCTTCCCTAAGCTACGGAGAGCAGAGGGCAGTCCTAATCATAAGGGCCGCAGTAAAAACACCCCGCGTCCTAATCCTAGACGAACCCTGCCACGGCCTAGACGAAAACTACCGCCAAAAAATCCTTGACCTGCTGGAAACAATTGCAGACACAGGAACCACAACCCTCCTGCACGTAACCCACGACCCCGCCGAAGTCCTCGAATGCGAAAAACACATCCTGGAACTGCACCCCGACCAGAAGCCCATGTATAGGATTATAGAAGAAAGCTAGCGGGTGGTCCGCATCATTTTCATCAAAAAGAATTACAGATTCCCCTGAAATTCCTTCAACAGCGCATCACTCTTGGGGAAGCATAAAATCAATTACGCCCATTGTAATGAATCCCTGTTCATCAATATGAGCTTTCTGCTTGCCTTTTACGAGAATTATTTTTCTGAAAGAATCATTGAGTTTTGTAAAAGGCCGTTTTTCAATTTTTGCTTTTTCAGGATCATCTATAGAAAGGGCAGACTGAATGTACAGTCTCTGTTCGGCTTTGTTTGCAATAAAATCAATTTCAAGCTGTTTGCGGACTCCATTTCCGTTTTCATTTTTTTCGTTTACTTCCACTACTCCAACATCAACATCGTAACCTCGTATTTTTAGCTCATTATAAATAGCATTTTCCATAAGGTGCGTTTCTTCAAACTGGTGGAAATTCAGCCTTGCATTGCGAAGTCCTGTATCAACAAAATAATACTTCAATGGAGTGGAAATATATTTGCGCCCTTTTACATCATAGCGGTTTGTTCCCTCAATGATGAAAGATTCTGTGAATGCTTTTATATAATTGGAAATCGTAATAGCACTAACGCCTTCTTTTTTTACGGTCTTAAACGTATTCTGTATATTCTGCACATTTGTAAGCGAGCCTACGCTTGAAGCAAGAATATTAAGAACATCATTCAAATTATCAACATTAGTAAAATGTTTTCGTTCCAGAACATCTTTGATATAAGTCTCTTCAAAAAGATTTTTCAAATACCGGCTCTTTGCTTCATGGCTTTTTGAAAGAACAGCAAGAGGCATTCCACCATATTCCAGATATTCCTGCCAGCCGTCATACACATCACCGTCATAGGCAGACATAAATTCCGCAAAGTTAAACGGATAAATTCTAACCTCATCGCCTCGTCCGCGGAATTCCGTAAGAATATCGCTCGAAAGCATTTTAGAATTTGAGCCTGTCACATAAATGTCTACATTGTTTTTTTTTAGAAGACCATTGATTACAGAATAAAAAGTTATCGGATCCGCATCCGGTAATGCCTCGTCCGGATTTTAAATGCTCTGAACAAATTGAATTTCATCAATAAAAATATAATAAATTGATTTATCTATAATTTTTGATTTTATAAACTCTGAAAGTTTCAGCGGATTGTGATAAATAAAATTCTCTGTTTCTTCAAGAGATATTTCTATGATATGAGATTCATCAACTCCCTGAGCCATAAGATAGTCATGGTAGATTGTAAAAAGCATATACGACTTTCCACAGCGTCGTACGCCGGTAACTATTTTTACAAGTCCATTATCCTTTCTGGCAATCAGTTTTTCCAAATAAACAGGTCTATTTATCATCTGTCCACCATCTCTTTGCACTAAATATTTCTGCGACTGTACGCAAAAATCTTTAGTCTAGAGAATAGCACAATATCATTTCTTTTTCAATTCTGCGCGTTACGCTACGCGGTAAATATCATCTTCAAGTTCGCGAATAGCTCTAAAGTATTCCGCTTGTTCTTGCTATGTGAATAACCTAAAATCGTTATTTCATTCAATATCTGTGCGTTTATCAAATTTCAGCCGGCGAATGCGAAGTTCTGTGCCATTGTCCATATATTTAAAATCACTTTTGTCAAAGTATTTTATGTGTTCAGGTTGAATTTCGAGTAATTTTCCGTTCTTGTATTCAGAACAAATCAAGATGTTTCCGTTCACAAGTTCCTCAAGAAAATCCAGATAACCGAGCGAAATGCCCACACCGTTTTCGTCTAAAAAATAAAAGTCGCCGTGACAGTGCCAGTCAGTGCAGAAATCGCAAAGCACATCAACGGGATTTGCAGCATTGTAAAACCGCATACAGATGTCGTCCGCCAAAAATGCAGAAAGTACATTATCCGCAACTTCGACTTTTATCCCGTAATCCGAAAGAAAATCTTTTATAAGTTCAAAATCGTAATGAAAGGTTTCGGTCATTTTATTCCTCCTCCTCAGTGCGCTTGTCATAAAGATACATAGCATCGTGCAGAAATTCAGTGCGGATTTCATCGCTTAAAACGCCGGCTTTTTCCATAAGTTCTACAACATGTTGACGGCAAAGCCCGCAACGGGTTGTATACGCAAACAAAAGAGGCTCAAGACATTCTGCGGTGGTGTTCTTTTCATAAATATGGCGGACAGTGCCGACCGCCCAATGAAAATCACACTCATCTTTTGTACATTTCAGTTTTCTGACGATTTTTGCAGAATCTCCTTCGCGGTAATTGTTTATGAGGAGCTGCAAATAAAAATAGCCGTATTCATCTGAATCGAGTGCCTTTTGTGCAACCTCACGAACTGCTGGAGAAGAAAAACAAGCAAGACAGTCAACAAGCCGGTTGTTATACCATGAATTTTTTCGCAGGGAAAATGAGTCTATTAAATCTTGTTCGCTGTAAGGGTATCGACTGCGTTTTTCGCTAAAAATATTAAGATAAAGCCGTCTTTCATTCTGCGTCCTTGCTTTTTTGGATTCATCTGCAAAATAGCAAAGTTCTTCATGCGAAAGATTTAAGTAAGCTCTTCGCGGAACAGGCCGCTTATTTGCTATAGCTTCTTTTGTGATTTCAAAAGCATGGTTTTTATATTTTTCTTTCTCGGATTTTCCATCATCGTCTTTGTTTACTTCATCAAGATAAGCCTTTATGTTTTCATCCGTTTTGGAAAGTTCCGTCAGCCGTTCCTTAACATCTTCAAATTTCATTCCAGGAACACAATGCATGTCCCAGTCAGCTTCCCACCAGTCATCATCGGTCAAAAGTACCTTTCCGATTCTGCGGGCAAGACGAACCATTCCGTCAAATCCGTCTAGCAGAAGGATTGAATCTTCCGGAAACTGCCAGAGTTCGTCTCGCGAGCAAGTGTCAAAGAGGTTTCGGAGAAGCTCGCCGAATTCTGCATCGTATTCTTTTGAAAGCAATGCCGCAAGCTTAAAAAGCTGGTCAACATCCCAATCGTCCGTGATTTCAACTTGTGCAAGCTGATTTTTAATTGCCGCAAGGACTTTCTGCTTCTGGCTTTCTTCAAGCTCACGGATAAACTGGAGCGCATAATCGGCTCGGTCGCCTTCGCATTGCGGGTCGTAGCCGTAATTGTGAATGGAAATGTCAATGATTTCGTCTGTAAAATCAACACCTCTGTTCTGAGAAAAAATCGAATAAGCCTTTCCGTTCCCGATTTTTGCCTGCTTCAAAAAACTTCGGTTAATCTGATTTTGATTATTTTTCTCTCCAATAGCCAAATTTTTTATTCCTTCAATTATTTAAAAGTGGCTCAATATACTGTTGCAAGTTGTTTTTCAACAGACTGCTCAACAAAGCAGTTCAGCGTTATGTCATGTTCCATTGCATAGATGGCAATCTTTTTATGAAGTTCCGGAGAAAGGCGGATATTAAAAGAACCTTTGTATGCTTTTTCTGGCTCTTTTCCCTCTTCCTGACACAATTCAAGATAATTATCTACGGCAACATGGAAATCTTCCATAAGTTCCGCGGCATTTGTTCCTTCATACGAAATTAGAGCACGGATTCCCTAAACTTTGCCGTAAAAAAGTTCATCTTCCTGTGAGAATTCACCGCTTCCAACATAGCCTTTGTACTCAATAAGATTTTTCATACCAGATCCTCCTGCTGCAAGATTTCAATAAGCTGCAGAACTTGATATCCCTTTAATTCATTGTTTGGATGCGGCTTATGCAACAAATCGAGGGGCATGAATTCAAAGTTTATATAAAAGCGACGTTTTATCGCAGAATCCAATACTCTATTTTCCAAACAGCCCCTTAACAAAAGCAACAACTTTGTCAAAGAAGGATGCGATTATCTTTACAATATTAGCTCCGGCAAGGAAGGTTCCTATGCTGCTGCCAAGGCTGGAGAAGATAAAGACAAGAAGAACGCGGAGTAGCCTGTTTTTGTAAAAGCCCTTTATGGAAGTTGCATCCTGCTGCATGGTTTCCATGTCCTGGACTTTTGGCTTGCAGATTAAGGCCTGGACAATTCCGGCTACGATTCCAATTCCTATGAAGGGGCAAAGCGATGTTAGGGGTGCACCTATTGCAGAGACAAGGATTGTTATTGGATGGGCACCTGCAATCAGGGCACCAATTCCTGCAAGGGCTGCATTCCACCAGACCCAGGCGCTAAGCATGTCAAAGCCCTTTTTGCGTCCACCGATTACAAATCCTGCTGCAATCACAGCAATAATCAAAAGCGGAATAATCCACATTGCAATCTTTGAGGCAATAGACTTTGGCGGAACTTCGCTTATATCCGAACAGTCCGGTGATTCCACTCCGGCGGCAATGTCGCTTATGTGCTTCTGGACACCCTTCAAGTGGCCGGCTCCAAGCACCGCAAGAACCTTGTTTCCCTGGCACTGCCAGATATGGCTTGCAAGATAGCGGTCGCGTTCATCTATAAGGACTTCTTTTACCTTGGGGAAATATTTTGCAACTTCACCCATCATGGCGTCCATTTCGTTTGTCTTTTTTAAGTTTTCAATTTCGTCCGGAGCAGCTTCTTCTTTTGCAAAGGCACTGGCAATAAGAACACCCAAGAGCTTGCATTTGCCCCAGAATGAATTCTTTGCCCAGGCGCGCCTCATCGTTATGGCAATCGGGCGGTCAACCATCTGCTGGGGAATGTTCAGGGACTTTGCCTTGTTGATTGCGGCAATCATTTCCTGGCCGGGCTTAACACCCGTACCCTGACCCATGCGCTTTTGGTAAGCGGAAAGAATCAGGTTGGAAAGCATTAAAAAGCCCTGCTTGTTCTTTAGAACTTTGATAATGTCCATCTTGCGCCAGGCTTCGGGATCCTCTATGCTGGCCAGCCGTTTTTGATCCAATTCTATGGCAACAGAATCAGGATTTTCTTTTTCTACGGCTAGCTCCACTTCTTCCATGCTTTCTTTTGAAACATGGGCGGTTCCCACAAGGACAAATTCCCTGCCGGCAACAACAAGATGCTTTTGCGTGTTGGAGTCTCTGGCGGCACCATTATTTTGCGCTGTCATTTGGCTGCACACTCCATTCAGCAAGGCGGTATTCAAAGAACATCGGGCAATTCATAGAAAGAACCTTTGCGTACCATTCGCGGGAAGCTTCAACCCCACCGTAAAGTTCATACAAAAGGCCAAGGTAAAAATACATCTTTCCCTGCTGCTGGCGGCTGCCCAACTGTGCAATCTTCTGGGCAAGCGGCATTTCACCACCCCTGTCGTGGAAGACGCGGAGCATTGCATATTCAATGGAAGACCTGTCCATCTTGCGCAAAACCTTGTCGCTGAATTCGCGGGCCTTAAAGCTGTTGTTCTCGCGGTAGTAGCAATATGTAATCATAAGCGGATAGGAAATATTGTCCTTCTGCTTTTCGTAGCACTTTTCGAATGCCTCGCGCGCAAGTGTCCACTGCTCTTTGTGCAGGTAGATTACGCCAAGCTCTTCGTAGGCAAAATAATAGTCAGGATTCAGCTTTACAACCATCTTGTAGTCTTCGCAAGCCTTGTCCAGCATGTTTTCCGCATCGTACAAACCGCCACGGTAGGCATAGGCCAAGAAGTAGTCCGGCTGAAGCTTGATTGCCTTTGTCCAAGCCTTTATTGCGTTCTCGGAATGTTCCATTGTGTTCTCGTACATTCCGTAGTCCATAAGGTAGTCATAGTTTTCTGAGTCAAGTTCAAGTGCCTTTTCTGCGTAAGAAGAAGCAATCTTGTTTTCTTTGTTGGCAGCGGCAATTTTTCCAAGGTAGGAATAGCCGGGTGCATAGGTTGGGTCAATTTCTATGATGGACTTGAAGGTTTTCTTTGCCTTTTCATCATCCTTAAGGTAATATGCGGCCCTTCCAACACCAAACTTTGCGTCCACATTGTTGCTGTCGTTAACCAGTGCCTTTTCGTAGTATGCAAGTGCCTGCTTGTAGTTCTTGCGGGCAAAATAGTCGTCGCCAATTGTTATGTTTGCGGCAGAGTTGTATGGATCTTTTTTTAGAAGCTCGTTAACAAGGGCTGACTTTGTCTTTGTGTCTCCCTGGGCAGTTGCAATAACAATGCCAAGTTCCAAAGCGTCCTGGTTGCCCGGGTTAGCCGTTCTTAGCGAAGAGCAAATCTGTGAGGCTTCCTTGTAGTTTCCAGCGCTAAGGTTGAGTGCAGACTTAAGGTAAAGAATGTCAAAATCCTCGGAAAGTTCTGCCGGAAGGTTGTCAAAAAGCTTGAGTGTTTCCTGCGGAGAAGACTTTGCAAGCGAATTCTGAAGGCTTTGGATAAAATTATTCTTGGAAAGTCCCAAATTGTATGCGGCTTCCGCCTGTGTGCTACCGTACCTGTCCTGTCCGGCGGCAGAAGCAGAAAAAGGCGCTGCAAGACATACTGCAACGGCTACAAAAACGGCAATCTTGTTTTTAACAAAATTATTCATCATTTACTCCCACTATTTATTTTCATCACATGTAAATCTGTTTTGTGCTCCACTAACAGAAAAATCTGGCTGAAAACCCATGGTGCGAGGTAATAGGACTCTGACTCCCTTCGGTCGCACCTCGCAAATGGATTTTCATCCATATTTTTCTTCCCGTTGCGCACAAAACTGATTTACATGCATTCTATCTATATATATGCTCTTGAATTTTGCACCCATTATATATAAAATAACCAAAATGCGTAAACATCCTGTTAGAAAATTTTTAGGACTCACAGTACTCTACGCCGTTGTTATTGTCGGCATCTTTGTACTTCAATTTAAGACCGAATCCGTTTTTACCAAAACTTTTGGTGAACTGCGGGTTTCTATGGCTCAAACTGAAACAAAAAACCAGGAAACGGTTTTAAAAAACCAGCTGCAGGCCAATTTTAAGGGGCTTACCTTTGTGGCAAACTCAAACAACCCTGCAACCGTATCCAACTCGGCAGAAGAAGGCTCTTCCACCAACCTGGTTCTTGCTTCCTGGAAGGAACTCAATCCAAATTCAGTTGAATTTGGCTTTACGGACGGCAGCACCCTCACTTTCTCTGTTTCGGACAGCACTCCAAACGCATTCCTTACGATTAGCGCAGCCCCTTCCGGCAACAACAACACGCTTTCCATCGTATGCAAGACGGCAGGCGGCTACAGCATAAAGGAAGCCAGCGCAAACCGCATGATTCTTAGCACCAGGGACAAGATGTATTCACTTAACGCGCCACGCCTTGAACATGACCGCATAGTGTTTACAAAAGAAAGCCCCCTCGCTTCCTACACCGCATACGATCCTTCAAAACACTTTGAATTTACCGCTGCAGCAGGCATAGAAGGCTCGGACGCAAACACATACACCGCAAAAGTTGAACAACTCAAGACCGCCATAGTTACTCAGTTTGAACATGCGGCATCCTCTTCACAGATTTCAAGCATCACAGAAAAAGAAATCACCGCTTACGTTGCCGAAATGTGTTCCCACGAAAAATACAACAAGGCAATCGATACGGTTCCGTCATCATTCAAGCAGGGAAACAAGCGCACATACCTTTCCGTACCATACTTTGCAGGACTTGTGGCCATGGACGAAACCCTTGTCTCCCACAACCAGAGGCTGGCATCCCTTGTCCAGAGCGCAATCCAGGGCAAGAACCCGGACATCTTTACTGTTGAAGGAATCAGCGACTACATTCTGCGCGAAAAGAAAAAGCCTTCCACAAAGACGCTGCTTTCAATTCCTGCCACAATGGCTTCTTTTGAGCCAACTGTTAGCCAGGCATTCGGACTTATTACGGTTTACGCAAAGATTTACAAGGCCGACCCGGACACAGCAGCACTTCTTGCCTCCGCAATAGAGCCTTGTACAAAGGTAATACAGGAAAACACAAAGCTTGAAGAAGGCATTATTACCGTTGCAGAAAACGACATTCCGCTCAATTCGGTACAGGCAGTAGAAGCTGGCTGGGCCTTGATTCAGCTGGGACGCATCTCTTCCAGACCAGAAATTGAAGACACTGGCCGCCTCTTGGCAAACCAGAACCTTACGGAAGCAACGCTTTCAAACCTTCAGTCCTTGGCTGAACTCTACCCGCTCCTTGCAGAAAACAAATTCTACCCCCACACACAGATACTGGGCTACTACGGTTCAGAATGCGTATGGGCTTGGACTTGCGCATCTTCCATCAGGTACTCTCTCATGCCGGGCGGAGTCGTAAACATCAACGTAGACTTCCCGCTTACATATTCACACTACATACTGATGAAAGGCGTTCCTACCTTCCATGCAAACATAGAAATCCAGGGATTGCGCTTTAGGACTGACCCCCGCTTTGAATTCTACAATTCTTCGGGATACGTCTACAACGAAGTCACAAAAACCTTCTATCTAAAGAGCCGCCACAAATCCCAGGTTGAACTTGTAAGACTTTTCTGTGACCGCGCAAGTAACTTTACGGAAAAATAAAAGTTTACAAGACAGGAGCTTTTACCGACAATATAGGCAAGCTTGTCTTAAGAGTTGAGTTTATTGAATTTAGAAAACAGAGGAATCAGATGAAAAAACTTTCTACACTTATTTTCGCGGTAATTTTTGCAGTCATTACAGTTGCAGCCGCCCAGACTTCTACGGCCGCAAAGCCACGCACCGCAGCTCAGCTTAAAAAAATCCTTATGTCTGACTATTCACTTCCAACAAATGCCAAGGTAATTTCTATTGGCATGGTGAACAATGACGAAGAGAACAACTTCCAGCTTGTACAGGTAACTCGCTTCTGGTCACTTCCATATTCTCCGGTACAGCACAGCCGCTACGACCTTGTTGTATTTGAAGGAGACAAAGTTGTTGGCTGCTATTCAAACTTTATCGAAAACAAGCCGCTCATCAACGGTTGCAAGGCCACTTTTAACGGAATTGACTCTTCACTTGGCAACGAAATTGACTTTGCCGACGGAGTTCCGCTTATGGTAAGAATCGCCGGTGAAACATACAGCTTTAAGGACGTGGACTTTGTAAGCCCAGCCTACGAAGCAGAAGACTAATCCATTGAATGCAGGGGGGAAATTCTTCCCCTCGGCTACAGCCGCAAGGCTCTGTGTATCCAATTAAAAATGAAGAACCTGTTTGCTACCCTACTGCTTCTTTTTACATTCATTTCTTGCACAACAAACAAAATCAAAAAAGAAGAAGAAATTTACGACTACATATCCAAAAACATAATGTGCAATGCCCAGTCCGTCATTCTGGAAACTACAAAAAAAGAATTCAACCCTGACGACATAAAAATCTCGGGACGCTTTGGTGAAAGACCCGGCATTTGTAAAAAATACTACTGCGACTATATTTCCTACCCATATTATAGCATACGCAAATTTTGTTCTGCGCTGGACGGAACAATTGTGTATATTGGTGAGCCTACAAATTATCCATTTGAAGCAAATGCGGCCATAATAGTAAAGACAGATGGTCTGGAAATAGAATATTTTGGCTTAATGTGGCCTAACAAAGATCTGTCCGTTGGCGACAAAATAGAAAAAGGAACTTATCTGGGAAGAATGATAGGTGGCGGTGACTCAGGAATGGTGCTGAACATTAGGATGCGCTACAATGGAAAGATAATAGATCCGTCGCGATGGTTTACTTTCTACGATTTTGTAGAGCGCACGTAAAACCTTTCTTGATTAAAAACCTACGCCCGATTGTAAGGGCGGCGCAGCCGTTCCGGAGGAATGGAGGGGGTTAGGGCCCCCCGGAACCCTGAAAAGCGGGAATTGCCAAGGAATTTGACCGGTCCCGAAGGGCCGGGCACAGTAAAAATAGGCATGCCGTCCAAAAAGAATTCCTACAAAACCTCTGCCCCTCCTTCCATTAATTCCGCAAGCTCATCGTCATTGTCCGCAATAAGGTAAGAGGCAAAATAGAGCGCCACCGCAGATTCCGTTGTTAGAGCCCCCATTGGCACAGCTCCCTTGCTCCAAACTTCCGCACTTGTTGAATAAGAAGAAAAGTCCACCGAATTTTCCTGCTGGGAAGTGCAGTAGAATTTCTTGCCTTTCTTGTGACCGCTAAGAAGAAGTGGCTTTAGCGAATAGTCACCACCCTTCATGTTGCCCGTACCGGAAGCATAAAGTTCAAGGATTATTGTGTCCGCACCGTCGGTTCCGTTTATCATTTTTTCAAGGCGGCAACAGGTAAGTCCTGGGTAGAGCCTTACTACGGCAAGCCTAAAGGCCGCTTCGTTAAAAAGGCGGGTCATTATGTCTGTTTCGGGAAGGTTCACGGTCTCAAAAGCACGGCTGGTCTGGCAGTTGGCACTGAATTTTGGGGAAGGCATGTTCCAGTTGGCAAAAATTTTAAGCTTTCCGCCCTGCAAAGGTTCTGGCTGTGAAAATCCTGAGCCTACGAATTTTAGGTTGAGCGGAGAGTACAAAGTTCCACCAAAGGCTACGTAGACTCCGTTTTTTTGGCTGCGGGCGGTTTTTACTGCAAGAGCAATGTTTTCCCTTGCTTCCTCGCTGTCTTGCGGCAAAGAAACAGATGCAGTAAGCACTACGGGAACAGAAGACGATGCAAAGAGCCAGAACAAAAGCGCGGCTGTATAAGGCAGGGTGTCCGTTCCGTGGGTTACTACAATACCGTTTGCGGTTCCGCTTTCCATGCGCTCTTTTATTGCGGCTACCAGGGCTGCCCAGTCGCCAGGCTCTGTTTCTTCGCTTAGCATTGAGCGCACAGGCGTTACGATTACAGGCTCCTTGTCGGAAGTTTCCAGAAGCTCACGGATTACCTTTGCGTCCCCCGGCACAATCGTTCCGGAAGAATCTTTTTTGGCAGAAATTGAACCGCCCATCGTAAGAATATAGACTACGCTTATTTTTAGGTAGGACTTTATAATGCTTTTTACTTTTGCGGGAACAGCACGGCCTTCTGTCTTTTTCATTACAAGCCCCGTAATTCTGTCCAGAGGAGCCATGTCTCCGTTTTTTAGTGCAGCGGCACTTTTTTGGTCTTCTTCCAAGGCTTCTTTTACAAAAGGCAGTATCTCTTCTTCTTCGGAAAGCAGCGTAAGGTTCTTGCTTTTTACAATTTCCTCAGGCTCCTCCCCTGTAGAAAAGGTTTCCTGCATGAGGCTTTTTGCTATTCCTGAATGAATTTTGCCTTCGCCAAGCATTTTCATTATGGAAGCAAACCTTTGTGCATTCAGTTGACCCAAATTTATTCCGCTTTTCTTTTGGTTAAGGAGCTTCATCAGTTCACCGGCCATCCAGTGGGAAGTAAGCAGCGGTTCTGCTCCGGCTTGTACGGCTTCTTCAAAGTAGTCGGCAATATCTTTTTTTGAGCACAAAAAGCGGGCCCTTAGCCTGGAAAGCCCATACTGCTTCATAAAACGTGAGCGTCTTGCTGAAGGTAGCTCTATGGAAACTGAACTGCCACTTCCTGCCTGATGAATAAGCATTACCTGAACCAAAGGCTCCACCGTCTTAAACTGGTTTACAAAGCTTTCGCGGTTCTGCCAGGTCTGCGACATTTTGCTTTCTGCAATCCACAAGCGGCTTTCGCTGGTGATTTTTCCGCCGGCAGAAAGGATTTCCTCTTGGCGGGACAGTTCAGCATTTACGGCATCGCGCACAAAGTTGAATGAATTAAGGTTGCGGAGTTTTACAAGGCCTTCCTGCTTACTTTCACCCAAGCCAGATTCGTCGGAAATACAGACGTAGGCATTGCACCTTATGCTGCCCTCGTCAAGGTCGCCTGTTACAAGCTTAAGGTAGGAAAGGGTCGTGTAAAGCTCGTTCAAAAAGAGCTCGGCTTCTTCCCCAAGCTCAAAAACTGCGCTGGTGCGGATTCTCATGCTGGGGCAGCCTGCAAAGGTCCAGTCCATGCGTGCCTTTCCACCGTTTTTGCCGCTTGAACGAACCAAATGGCCGGCATTTTCTTCTATGCGCACTTCTTCAAAAGTGATTTTCTTTGGCTTTTGGTGGAACATTATGTCCAGGCTTCCACCGTGCCCCACTTTTACGGAAAAGCCGGTAAAGTTGCGGTCATCCGGTGGTTCCTGAATGTTACCGGTCAGATGCTCAAGAAAAACCTTCTCTTCCACTGTTCCGCCAACCGCGCGGACAAAAGACACCGCCTTGTGGAGGGCAGACGGCTGCACCGCAACGGAAAGAACTTTTGCACCGCCATTGTTGCGCTTAAGGAATTCAGCCTTTGCAGTAAGTATATCATGCTTGCCGGAAGACTCGCTTTCTGTCAAAAAAACACCGGGCACGGCAGAAAGAAGCACCCGGACTTCCAAGTAAATATAAGTCTTGTACATATGTATCTTTTCAGTACCTAAGTTTTTTAAAGTTTTGTCAACAGAGAAATAGCTTTTTCTGTTAAAATTTTAAAAAAAATTTTCTAAATTATACCTCTTTTTTAAAAAATATGGTATAATATATTTCATATTATAGGAGAATCAGTTGAACAAGAGAGATTTCCCCAAAATCCACTTCTATGACCAGGATTTTGTAGATATATACGACAAAACATGGAACTGGCTGTCTGACTATTGGATTGATCCGGCAAGCGGAGAAAAATCAGCAGAAGGCCTTTTTGTATACCCAGTAGCACAGCAGGGGCAGACTCTCTTAATACTCGACCAGGCGGAAGCCATTTTCTCTTCGTTCTTTCTGGTTTATTCAAACAGAAATTTCCCCGCAAATAAGAACATTGACTATTTTTATGCCCGTCAGGAAGAAAACGGGGCCATACGCTGGAAGTACGACACCCAGACCAACCTGCCGGTAACAGACAGTTCAAACCCCGAAGGTATAGGCATACCTATCTTTGCATGGGCAGAATTCAACCTTTACCACAAGAGTGCCAACAAACGCCGCATAAAGGAAGTAATGCCGGTTCTCCAGAGGTACATGGACTGGATTGAGCGCACCTTTAAGCAGCCCAACGGACTTTATTCCGTGCCTTTCCAGTTCTCCACAATGTTCAACTCTCCGCGCAAGGGAGCCTTCTATCCAGTGGACTTTAACTGCTGCATGGCAATAAACGCATCCTACATGTCCGCTTTGGGAGACATCCTTAACGACAAGGATTTGAGCTTTAAGTACAAAAAGATGTACTTTAGCCTTAAGACAAGAATCAACTCCCTCATGTGGGACAACGACACAGGCTTTTACTACGACTTGGACAAGGACGAAAAGCGGCTCTCACAAAAGACTATCGCAGGTTTCTGGCCTCTTCTTGCAGAACTTCCCAACGCAGACCGTGCAGACGTGCTTATTGAGCATCTTAGCAACCCCGACACCTTTGGAACCGACCATCCTTTCCCAACTTTGAGCGCAGACAGCCCGGAATTTAAGGAAAGCGGAGAAGGCTTCCTGGGTTCAGTATTCCCGCCATTCAACTTTATGGTAATAAAGGGTCTGGAGCGTTACCAGCGTTATGCATTTGCCCGCGAGTGTGCAATCCGCCACCTCTACTACATACTGGAAGCTTTAAGTCCCCTTAATTCAAAAGAAAAAGGTGATTTGTACGAAGCATATCTTCCTACAAAAGAAGGCCCCGCCCAGCTAAAGAACAATGCCGACTTCCCGCGCAAGAGGTTCCTGCACTTTACGGGACTTTCCACAATCGCCCTGATGATAGAAAACGTAATAGGCCTTAGCATAAGCCTTCCACGCAAAACCGTAGACTGGGTAATCCCCAATCTTGAAATCATGGGTATTGAAAAGCTCTCCCTCAAGCGCAACCTTATCACAATCCTCAGCAACAAAAGTACGCGCGGCTGGGAAATCCAGATGGAAAGCGAAAAGCTCTACTACTTTACGATCAACATCCTTGACCAAAAGAAAAAAACGCTCCCAATTCCATCTGGAAAATGCTCAATGCTCATAGACAAACTATAGGATGCAACAGCAGGCTGTTATAGAAATCGGCTCCACCGGCATACGCATGCTTGTGGT
Source organism: Treponema sp. (assembly GCA_017961705.1). Classification (GTDB taxonomy): domain Bacteria; phylum Spirochaetota; class Spirochaetia; order Treponematales; family Treponemataceae; genus Treponema_D. The sequence continues at coordinate 109,719 of JAGCWT010000113.1, read as the reverse complement.
CGAAATCACAGAAGACAAAAAGCGCAATATCCTCGACAGAAGCGAACTTCCGGCAAACATTGGGCGTGACGTATTCACATCCGGAGTAATCAGCAGGGAAACCATGATCTCCTGCCTGCAAATTCTCCGCCGCTTTGCAGAACAGCTAAAATCCTGGGGCATCCAGCCAAAAGACACAATCGTCCTTGGAACCAGCGCAGTCCGCGAATCCACCAACAGAGACCCCTTTGTAGACAGAATCAAAATCAAGACAGGCTTTACCGTACGCGTAATAGACGGCCTGGAAGAAAACCGCCTAATGTACATAGCCGTAACCGAATGCCTAAAAGGAGCAAGGGTAGACGGCCAGGACATAATGCAGGACGACTCCGTAATACTGGAAATTGCAGGCGGAACCACAGAAATGATGCTCATAGAAAACGGCCGCATGGCTGGAGCCCACAGCATAAGGCTTGGAACCGTAATCATAGAGCAGCAGGTGCGTTCAATAAAAGGCGGAATAGAAGATGCCAGAAGCTATATAGAAGAATTCATCCGCAACTCAAAGTCCCAGTTCAATGCAGAAATGAACCTGGACAAGGTAAAAAAATTCATAGCAGTCGGCACAGACATGAAGATTGCCGCCCTTTTCACAGGAAAATCCATTACCCCCTTCCTCTGGCAAATTCAGAGGGAAGACTTTGACCGCTTTGCAGACGAAATCCAGCGCTACAGCGTAGAAGAAGTAATTGCCAAATTCAAGCTGAACTATTCCGATGCCCAGACATTCAAAATTTCCCTGCTAACATACAAATACTTTATTCAGCTAACAAGGGCAAGCTCCATAATCGTACCGGAAACATCCCTCAGGGAAGGCGTAATAATAACAAACATAGCCAACCCCTCCGGCGAACTTCAGCTGGAATTCTCCGCACAAGTGGCAGCAAGCGCGGCAGCTTTGCTAAGAAAATTCCAGGGGGACGAAAAGCACGCAGAATACGTACGCAGCATGGCCCTCCGCATATACGACTCAATGCAGATGGAACTGGGGCTACCCGCGCACACAAGGCTTCTTTTGGAAATAGCGTCAATTCTTCACGACGCAGGAATGTTCATCGGGGCAAAAAACCACAACCTGCACAGCGAATACATCATCAGGAACAGCGAAATCTTTGGCCTTTCCAGGGACGACATTTCCATCGTTGCACAAATTGCCCGCTACCACAAGGGAACAAAACTCCCTTCAGACGATGCAGAATTCAAACTGCTTCCAAGAGAAACCCGCATGACGGTACTAAAACTCACGTCCATTTTGCGCGTAGCAGATGCCTTGGACAGAAGCCACAGGCAGCACCTTGCAGACTTTACAATAAACTTTGCAAAAGACAGCATTACATTCCGTGTAAAGGGACGCAACAACCTGAATTTGGAAAAACTTGCCATAGAAGAAAAAGGCGGCCTTTTCGAAAACGTATTTGGCTATAAAATAGTATTGGTCTGAATACTTTTTTGGACCGTATTTTTTTTGCTAACCCGCTTTCCAGGGTTCCGCGGGACCCTACCCGCTCCATTGCCTGCGGCAACGGGCTGCGCCCGTCCTTCCAATCGGGGGTAGGCTTTTTTTGCAAAAAGGAGGACTTATGCCTGCTAACTATAAATTCTTTAACCGCGAACTGAGCTGGATTGAATTCAACGCCCGCGTTTTAAACGAAGCCTGCCGCAAAGAAGTGCCCCTTCTGGAAAGACTTGCCTTCTTGGGAATCACCTCCACAAACTTTGAAGAATTCTTCCAAGTACGTGTGGCTTCCATAAAGCGCCAAGAAGAAGAAGACCCCCACTATATAGATTCAAGCGGACTTACCCCCAGCCAGCTTTTAAGGCAAATCTCCAAGCGCTGCCACGAAATTGTAAAGCTCCAGTACGAAACGCTTTGCAACGACATCCTGCCAAAACTTGCCGCAAAAGGAATAGCCTACATTCCTCCAGAAAAACTTTCTGCAGAACAAAAATCCTTTACGCAAAATTATTTCCTGCACGACATTTCCCCTGTCCTAACCCCCCAGCGGGCAGACGGTATTGTCTTTCCAAGCATAAGGGGCGGCTCCCTCTACGCAGCATTCATCCTTGTGCCCATGCCAGGCATTCACCTAAAGCAGACCCCGCTTTCCGCCGCAATCGATGCTGAATACACACTTGCCCTTGTCCAGATTCCGTCAAACCTTCCGCGCATAATTCAGCTCCCGGAAGCATCTTCCCCAACGCAAAAGCAGTTTGCCACCCTGGACGACATTATCGCACTCTACGGCCGCGAACTCTTCCCCGGCTACAACGCAAAGGAAACGCTTCTTTTTAAGGTTGACCGCGACGCAGACCTTGCCGTAGACGAAGACGCAACCTCCAACTACATTCAGGCCATGGAAAAAGTTCTGGAAAAAAGGCAGAATTCTTTTGCAGTCCGCATGGTGTGCAACTCAACAAGCGCAAAAATCCGCAGCATAATCCAAGAAAAGCTGAACCTGCCGGACGACGACGTTTACCAGGTAGACGGCCTCTTTGACCCGGAAACCCTCATGCAGATTGCCCCCTTGGCAGAAGGACTTCCCTCCGCAAAGGAACTTTCCTACCCAGAATGGAAGCATTTTTTTCCCCAGGACTTACCGGAAGAAGATACATTCTGGAACACATTCCGCCAACACGACGTGCTTCTTAACGTACCCTACCAAAGCTACGACCCGGTAGTAAAATTCATAAGGGACGCCGCAAAAGACCCCGGCGTTCTTGCCATAAAGATTACCCTTTACAGAACCGGCAACGACAGCCCAATCATAAGCGCACTGGAAGCCGCAGCCCAAAGCGGAAAAGCCGTAACCGCCTTTGTTGAACTAAAGGCACGCTTTGACGAGCAGCGCAACATAACCTGGGCCTCCCAGCTGGAAAAAGCAGGTGTCACCGTAATCTACGGAGTTGTAAATTTAAAGGTTCACGCAAAGATTTGCCTTGTCATAAGAAGGGAAAGCGACGGAATAAGGCGCTACATCCACCTTAGCACCGGCAACTACAACCCAAAGACGGCATGCCACTACCAGGACTTTTCCATCTTCACGTCCAACTACGACATTGCAAACGACGCAACTCTCTTCTTTAACGTAATATCCGGCTACAGCGCAATCCAGCCCATGCACCACCTCTTTATGGCACCTGTCACGCTAAAAAGCCGCCTCATAGAAATGATTGACCGCGAAATCCGCCAGAGCACCCACGACTCCCCCGGCCTGATTGTTGCCAAGATGAACAGCCTCTGCCACACGCAAATCATAGAAAAGCTCTACCAAGCATCCCAAGCCGGTGTAAAAATCATGCTGAACGTACGCGGAATCTGCACGCTAATACCGGGTGTCGAAGGCATGAGCAAAAACATCAGCGTAGTAAGCATAGTAGACCGCAACCTTGAGCACAGCCGAGCCTTCTACTTTCAGAACGGGGGGAACGAAGAACTCTACCTTAGCAGCGCAGACTGGATGGACCGCAACCTTGACCGCCGCATAGAACTCATGTTCCCGGTACGCGACCAGGAAGTCTTTAAGCAGCTAAAAGACATGCTCTTTTTGTACTTTAGGGACAACACCCACAGCCTTACTTTGCAAAGCAACGGAACCTGGAAGGAAAAATCCCCTTCAGCAAGGGAAGCCGCAATTAGGGTTCAGGAAGAATTCCACACAAGGTACAAAAGACTTGCCGAACAAGAAAAATCTCCCAAAACGGAATTCATCATTAGGCGAAAGGATTAGGGTATCACTGATTAATCCAGAATAATGTCATTATCGGGCTTGACCCGATAATCTATTTAGAAGAACTGTATGTTTGCATAGCCAGCTGCCCTTCTGCAAATTAAAGCCTACCCCCGATTGGAAGGGTTGCGCAGCAAGACCGCCGCAAGGCGGGCCGGAGCGAAAGCGGAGCCCTGGAAAGCGGGTTAGCAAATAAAGGCAGGTCCAAAAGAATAAGAAAAAAAATTCCCCTAAACCTTTACGCGACCCCTAAAACTACGCGCAAGGGTAAGCCTGTCTGCATACTCAAGGTCTCCCCCAACAGGAAGCCCGGAAGCAAGCCGCGTAACCGTGCAAGAGTCTCCAGCACTTTCTGCAAGCATCCGCTGAATGTAAAGAGCCGTCGTATCGCCTTCAACAGTGGGGTTTGTGGCAAGAATCACTTCCTTTACATTCCCCTCTTTTACCCGCTGAATCAGTGAATCTATCCTAAGCTGGGAAGGTCCAATTCCGTCAAGCGGAGAAATAACGCCACCAAGCACATGGAAAAGCCCGTGGTACTCGTGGGAATTGTCTATCGTAGAAACATCCTGCGCCTGTTCCACCACGCAGATTGTTGAGCGGTCCCTCGTCATATCAGAACAAACGGAGCAAAGTTCACCTTCTGTCCATGAACCGCATACCGGGCATGGCTTTATCCTGCTTTGCAAAGAGGCAATCTGCTTGGAAAAGCGTTCCATAAAAGATGGGTCTGCCTTTAAAAGGTGGTTTGCAATGCGGGCAGCGCTTTTTTTGCCAATACCGGGAAGGCGGGAAAAGCTTTCGGTAATTTCGTCCAGAGCGTTCATCTTTTACAGACCAAGACCGGGAAGATTCATTCCGGCAAACATAGGGCCAAGCTCAGCCTTTATCTGATCCTGAATACGTGCCATTGCGTCATGGTGGGCAGCCTTTATCAAGTCCTGCAGCATGGGAATGTCGCGGTTGTCCACACAAATTGGGTCAAGATGAATGTCCACAAGCTCAAACTTTCCGTTAAGGGTAACATTCACCATATTTCCGCCGGCAGAACCTGTTGCGGTAATGGTAGAAAGCTTTTCCTGGGTCTGCTCAAGCTGTTCCTTTAGACCGTTAAGATTTCCAAGGTTTTTTAGCATTTCAAAAGGATTCATTTTTCACTCCATCAGTTTTAGTTTATTCCAATAACGGTGCCTTTGAACGTATCCCGCAAAAGCTGCACTTGCACCGGCAAATCAGCAAGGGTCACTTCTGGTTTGCGCTCTATATGGACAGGCTTAAAATCTATCCTGCGCCCATACACTTTTTCTAGGTAGCCCGCAAACTTAGCCGCATTCTGCTCCAGCTGCATAATCTCGAATGTGTTTTCCGTGCACAAAACAAGAGTGTCGCCTTCTAGCTTCCAGTCAAAGGTCTTTTCCAAAAGCCCCGCAATAAGTGGCTCGTTTACAGAAAAGTCAGAAATCATCGTGGCCCTAACTTTTTGAATGTCGCCAGTGTCCACAGAAGAAACTGGAACTTCTGCCTGCTCAAAAGCATCTGATTCTGCAAGACCAGAAGGTGCAGTCTGCAAGGGAACCGCATCAGTTGAAGGTGAAGCGCTTACCTGACCTTCCGGAGAAGGCTGCCAGTCAAATCCGCCCTGCCATTCACCCTCATCCGGTGCAGGTGGCTGTTCACTTTCCTCCCAAGAAGAAGCTGCGCCTGCCCCAGAATCTTCCGCTGAATTTGTATCCGGCGGTTCAGCTCCGCCATCAGGAAAAGGGTGACTTTGCTCTCCAGAACCTTCCTGCAAAGCCGCAAACTGGGGAACATAAGCGCCACCCCTGTCCGCTCCTGCCCCAGAAGAAGGTGCACTAGAAGAAAGCGAACCAGCCCCACTTGCCGCAACAGAAGCAGAAGCCCTAATAGACTCGTCCAGCAAAGGCTTAACCGCATCCACCGCCTTTTTTACGTCTGCAGGGCTAACATATTCAGAAAGCCAGCAAAGACGGCTAACGGCAAGCTCAAATTCATAGCGGGGGCTAAGCGAATAACGGATGTCCCTGTAAAGCTGCATGAACAAGCCCAAAGCCCGCTCAATCTGCACGGAATTCCACGCATCCAGAACCTCTGCAGAAAAACGCTCAGCCGACTGGCCAAGAAGGGCCTCTTTTTTTACGCCGTTCTTAATCAGCAAAACAGAGCGAAGGTAATCCGTACAGTTGGAAATAAGCTGCTCAATGCTAACACCGTTCTGCATGTAGTCATCAAGCTTCAAAAGCGCATTGGTGGAATCACCCTTAACGCAAAGACCAAAAAGCTCGTTTAGACGGTCAACGCCAACAAGCCCCAGTTTGTCCCGAATCTTTTCGTAAGTAATCTCTCCGCCGCTAAAAGCCGCCACCTGGTCAAAAAGAGTGTAGCTGTCGCGCATACTGCCACCGCTTTCCCTGGCAATCCAGTAAAGCGCCTCGTCATCAGCCTTAATTCCGCTCTCCTGTGCAGCAAGGGCAAGCTGTTCCTTAACCTTTTCCACCGGAACCAGGCGGAAGTTGAACTGCTGGCAGCGGGACTTTATGGTAGCCGGAACCTTCTGCAGCTCCGTAGTGGCAAAAATAAAGACAACGTATGGCGGCGGCTCTTCAATCGTCTTAAGCAGGGCATTAAAAGCGCTAGTAGAAAGCATGTGAACTTCGTCTATAATGTAAATCTTGTAGCGGCAAGAGTTCGGGGGAAAAAGAACCTCGTCCTTGATTTGCCTAACGTCATTAACGCTCGTATTGGAAGCACCGTCTATCTCTATAACATCAAGGGAAGAACCAGCCGTAATCTCCTTGCAAGCCTCGCATTCGCCACAGGGACTTGCTGTTGGGCCCTTCTGACAGTTCAGCGCCTTTGCCAAAATTCTTGCCGTGGAAGTCTTACCACATCCGCGTGGCCCCGAAAACAAATAAGCGTGGGCAATCTTCCCGGAAGCAATCGTATTCCTAAAAGTCTCGGCAACAAATTCCTGCCCGACCAAATCTTCAAATCTCTGCGGCCTTCTCCTGGTCGCCGTAACTTCATAAGCCATAAATTAAGAATACCCTAAATCCGCCGATTGGGCAAGGACAGCCCCTTCTTCTTTTGGACGGTAGCCTCTAGGACGGAAGTCCTGCTTGCTCTACCATTCATTCATTGGCTTAATTCGACCGAATAGGCCTTTCGTCACCGCCCTTCGCTTGAAACTTCGTTGCGAGAACCAGGGTTCCGCGGGTCCCTCCCCGCTCCATTGCTCCGCAACGCACTCCCGTGCGCCCCTCCACGGCGGCGTAGGATTATTGGGAAAGCTACAGAAACAAAGAAACAGATGACAGGAAACAGAAGAGGTGCTATAATAACTCCATTGGAACCAAAAAAATGGGTTTAGTAAAAAAGGCAAAAGAAACCGTCAGCTCCTTAGATTCTCTGGTAAACGAAGATGTAAAACCCTTAATTAATGGAGAAGTAAAAGAAATACTGGTAAAGGTAAATAACTTGCTCGACAAGGACATCCCGTCTTTAATCAAATGCCTAAAACTCGGAATTATAATCATCGCCATAAGTGCCGCGATTGTTTCAGTCGGCGCATGCGTAAAGTTCTTTTGGTAACAAGCACCACCCAATCCTTACCCTTCACCACAAAAACGCATTTCGTAAACCGGCGGAGATTTAAACTCACACTTGAAATCTCCACCATATTATACTATATTAAAACTATGATACAACGGCAAATTTCTGAATACATAAAGGAATGCATGAAAGATTACCCTTCGATTGTTGTTTTTGGCCCCCGCCAGTGCGGAAAGACAACCCTAGTTCAGAATCTTTTTCCTAACTTTGCGTATGCCAATCTGGAAGACATGAACACGCGCTACCTTGCAAAAAGCGACCCCGAAGAATTTTTCACCCGCTACCCTGAACCTGTAATCATTGACGAAATTCAACGTGTACCGGAACTTTTAAGTACAGTTCAAGTCCGCATAGATAAAAACAAAAAAGCCGGACAGTATATTTTAACAGGAAGCCAGCAGCTTTCCCTAAAAAATTCAGTTGCTCAGTCTCTTGCAGGCCGTATTGCAATTATTCAGATGCAGCCTCTTTCTCTTGCAGAGCTAAAACAGAATAAAATTGAACTTGACCGAGATGTTCAGCTTGTCTCTGGCGGCATGCCGTTTTTATTTACAAAAAAAGGATTAAAACCTTTTGAATATTACCGGAACTATGTTCAGACCTATCTTGAAAAAGACATTGCACAAATTGATGCTGTACAGGATTTGTTAAGGTTCGAAAATTTTATGCGGCTTCTTGCAGGTCGCACGGGGCAGCTTGTAAACAATTCGGCACTTGCGGTAGAAGTGGGTGTTTCCAGTACAACAATTGGTTCATGGCTTTCTATTCTAGAAGCGTCCCACATCGTATATATTTTGCGCCCTTGGTATGAAAACCGGACAAGTCAAGTAGTAAAAACCCCAAAAGTGTATTTTTGCGATACAGGGCTTGTTTCATATCTTTTGGGAATACAAAATCCACAACAAATGCAGCGCGACCCTCTTTTAGGAAATGTATTTGAAAATCTTGTAATTTTGGAAGCGCTAAAAACCCGCTATAACTTTGGCGCAGAACCAGACTTATACTTTTTTAGAAACAGCAAGGGACTGGAAGTTGACCTGATTCTAAAGGAAAACCGACAGCTTAGTCTTTTTGAAATAAAAAGTGGAAAAGCCCTTAACGATGAATTTACAAAAAACATGCAGAAATTTTACAATACCTTTGAAGCACATATTGCAAAGTCAAACAACAAAGGCACGGTAATCTACAGTGGCGAAACTTATGACTCTTACAAGGATTTTGGATATGTCAATTTCCATGACGTTTCATCCTTGTTTGAGTCAAAGGACGAACCTTTTAGGCTGGACTTTTAAATTTGTATTTTCCCAGCCAACTCCGGGTAAAAACCGCAAAACGCAATTCCTACCCGGCAAAATATCCTACTCCAGGGTAAGATCGCCTTCCTTTATCCAGCCAATCTTCCTGAACAAAAGACCGAATGCCCAGCTTAAAAGGCCCGGCAAGACAAAGCAAATAAGAAGCAGCCCAAGCCAGTCAAAAGCAGTCGGAGAGTGGGCAAGAGCCTGTGCCGTAGCATCAGCGGAAACAGTTCCAAGCTTCTGGGCAGTCTGCAAAGCCGCATCCGTAGGACTGAACCAGCCGGTTGCAACGCCAATCTGGCCAACAAAACCGCAAGTTCCCATACCGGAGCTTATTGGAGCGCCGTTCATCTGCATCTTAAAGACGCAGGTAGAAATTGGCCCCGTAATAGCAGAAGAAAGAATAACCGGCAGCCAAATGCGCGGGTTCTTGATGATGTTTGCCATCTGAAGCATGGAAGTTCCAAGCCCCTGGCTCAAGAGTCCGCCCCATTTGTTCTCGCGGAAGCTCATAACCGCAAAACCAATCATGTTTGCAGAACAACCGGCAACAGCAGCACCGCCCGCCAAACCGGTAAGGCTAAGGGCAGCGCAAATTGCGGCAGAAGAAATTGGCAGTGTAAGCACAATGCCAACAATCACGCTAACAATAATTCCCATTACAAAAGGATGCAGGTGGGTAGCCCACATAATAACGTAGCCAATAGAAGCAGCGGCAGCTCCAATCCACTTTGCGCACAAAACCGCAATAAGTGTTCCGCTAAGAATCGTAACCAAAGGAGTTACTATTATATCCACGCGGGTCTTCTTAGAAACAAGGTTTCCAAGTTCAGAAGAAATAATTGCTATTATATAAACAGCCAAAGGTCCGCCAGCTCCGCCAAGAGTATTTGCGGTTGCACCAACGGCCGCAAGACTAAAAAGAACAAGGGCAGGAACGCCAAGCGAATATCCGATTGCAACAGCCATTGCAGCTCCTACAACATGGCCTTCCATTGCAAACTTTCCGGCATTCACCAGAAATTCAAAAACGGGATTTGTCCCCAGCCTAAGGAGCAGTTCCCCCAAGGTCTTGATTATAGTTCCAATAAGAAGGGAAGCAAACAATCCCTGCGCCATACCGGACATTGCATCTATGCAATACCTTTTTACATATTTATTCATAAATCCTCCGCAAATAATGCTAAAGCATAATAGCAAAAGTCTTGAATTCAAACAATAGATGCTTTTTTTCTTTTCTTCTTGCGGCAGTTTCTTTTGCAAAGGGCTTTCCGGGGTTCCGTGGGGCCCTACCCACTCCATTGCCTGCGGCAACTTGCGCCCCTCCAATCCCGGCCGTGCCTACAATCCAGACCGAGAGCCTGTTTGTGCCCAGAATTCAGGCTAAATTCCACAAAATTTGACTTATAACCACTCTGCTTTTATAATAAATTTAAGTTTTTTATTGGCATACCGAAATTCAGATATAAACAAAAGTTATAATTATTCATTTGGGGGTGGTTTAATGGATAACAAATCAATAAGACGCAATTCTATTTTAACAAAAGTCGTCTTCATAACGATTCCACTCGTTGTAATTCTGTTTGCAATTTTGATTTTTGTAAACTTGAAGGTTCTTTCACCAGTAATGGACAACGTTTACGAATCAAACATGAAAGAAATTTCAAACGCAAGGGCTGCCCAGATTGAATCCTGGCTCAACAGCTACCTGCTAGACCTTAAGGTATACTCCGGGGCAGAAGTCTGCAAAACAGGCGATGGTGAAGAAGTAGTAAAATGGCTCCAGCAGAACACCCAGCTTTGCAACAAGGACTATGACTACATGTTCTACTGCGGCCCGGACGGACAGTCCATCCGCGACACAGGCCTGCGCGGAAAAGTTGGTGCCATAAATAGCCGCGACTATTACCAGGACATAATGGTAAAGGGAAAAGACAACTGCATTGGCGTTGCTATCATCTCAAAAACAACAGGCCAGCCTGTATTCCCAATCGCCGTAGCCGCAAAAGATGCAAGGGGCAAGACATTCGGTTTCTTTAACGCAATGATGTCCCTCAACTTCATCCAGGAATCAATTGCATCCATTAAAATCGGAAAGAACGGCTACATGTTCGTAACGGACTCCAACAGCACAATCCTTGCCCACCCCAACAAAGACCTTATCATGACAGACCTGAAGGACGACCAAGCAATCAGCGAGCTCCTTCAGACAAACGAAACAAAAGCTACCATTATAGACCGCGGAAAGGAAAAAGTAATGGTTTCCGTTTCTCCTGTAAAAGTCGGTGCAGGATGGAAAGTTGGTATTGTAGTTCCCTATGAAGAAATCCAGAATGCAGTTAGCAAAGTTTCAAACACAACTATTTTCTCTGGAATCGTAATAGCCATCATAATAACAATCGTAGTTATCCTTGTTATGAAGAGGGTTCTTACAAGAATCAACCTGGTTACAAGAAGCCTTTCAGAAATTGCAGAAGGAGATGCAGACCTTACCAAGAAAATTCCTTCACAGACAAACGACGAAGTAGGTGTTCTTGTAAACACATTCAACGTCTTCGTAGAAAAAATCCGCGAGATAATTGCCACAATAAAGCTTTCACAGGATGCGCTAAAAGAAGTAAACGGCGAGCTTGGCAACCAGATTAACGACACCACTGGTTCAGTAAAGAGCATTACCGGTTCCGTCTCCAACATAGACAAGAAGATAGAAACCCAGACACAGAGCGTAAACCAGACAGCGGCAGGCGCCCAGCAGGTTTCTTCAAGCATAACAAAATTCAGCTCCATCATCGACTCCCAGGCATCATCTGTATCAGAAGCTTCCGCCGCGGTAGAAGAGATGCTCAAAAACATCTCCACCATGGATTCTTCCGTATCCCACATGGCACAGGAATTCGAAGCGCTTGCACAGGACACAGAGACCGGTATTTCAAAAGACCGCCTTGTTAACAACCAGGTTATCCAGATTTCCGAACAGTCAAAACTTCTTGCAGAAGCAAACAGCATCGTAAACAACATTGCTAAGCAGACAAACCTCTTGGCTATGAACGCCGCTATCGAAGCTGCACACGCTGGAGAGGCAGGTAAAGGTTTTGCGGTTGTTGCAGACGAAATCAGAAAGCTTGCTGAAACATCAAGCCTTCAGTCCAAAAAGATTGGCGAAGAGTTGCGCAGCGTTCAGGAAACAATCAACGGTGTTACGGAAGCATCCGCCGCATCCAAACTTGCATTCGACTCTGTTTCCAAGAGAATCGAAACAACAAGTTCTCTTGTCCGCCAGATTCACGAGGCAATCCAGGAACAGAACGCAGGTTCAAAGCAGGTGCTGGAAGCCCTCAGCGAAATGAATTCAAATACATCGGAAGTACGCACTTCTTCATCAGAAATTTCTCAAAGCATCAATTCGGTTCTTTCAGAAATCAACGCGCTCTACACGATGAGTAACGACATTTCAAACCTTATGAGCAACATCGAAAACGAAACCCAGGGAATTACGTCTAACGCAAACGACCTTACCAAAGTTTCGTCTTCCATGGACTCAAGCATTTCTTCAATCGGAAACCAGATAGACAAATTCAAAGTCTAAGGTTTTCCAAAAGCAAAAGGGCGCTTGTCTTAACGGGCAGGCGCTTTTTTTTATTTTATAACTATGCTGCGGATCAAAAGGGAATTTTCAAGGCCTTTTTCCCCAAAGTCAAATTTAAGCCCGTTCACCTTTTCCCAGCTGAACAAGCCTTCTGCCTTGTACCATTTGTTTTCAAAGTCGCTCCATGCACCGGCATCCGCAAAGTCTTTTAGGGGAATCCTTACCTTGTGCCATTTTTTGTCGCCCGGAACACTGCTGCCGTCTATTGCTGCCTGGCACCTCCACGGCTGATTTTCCTTGCCCTTCCCGGGTATTTCCGTATCCACAAAATAAACCTTTATGTCCAAGTCTTTCTGGCCTGTGCTAAGTTCAACTTCAAGAGCCTTGCCGCTTTTTACAAGATCAGAAAAGTCGCAGCTTTGGCCAAAGTCGCATCCAAAAGAATTGTATTTTCCTGCCTTTGCAACATATATACATGGCTCTCCGCTCACAGAATCCTTCTTGTTGATTCTTAATGAATTGCACCATCCGGAAGAATAAATTCCCTTTGCAAAACCCTTACTGTAGATTGTGTAGTCACCGCTTCTTTTTGCATTTTCAAGCCAAGTAAATCTTTTTCTTGGTTTTATCTGCGGAACATTAAATTCCATCGCTTTTAAAAGCTCAACGTTCAGGTCTTCGGGAAACCTTGCCTGGCTAGGAAACCAGCTGTCATTTGTAAAGACTCCCAATTTGTTCCTGTAGTCCCAGCTTACACGGCAAATGTTTCTTTCCTGCATCCATTTTCCCTTAAGCCGGTACCAGTTGCAGCGTTCCTCATTGTCTGCATAATCCATAACAACACCGTATTCGTTGCACATTAAGGCTACCCCGCGCTTGTTTGCAAATTTAACTGCTTCATCAAGTGGCTTTACAAGATATTCTTCGCTGCCCTCCGTCTTGTAATTTGCAAACATGGATTCTATCCAGCCTTGTTCCCTTTGCTTTTTGGGCATTTCCGGCATTTTTTCTTTTGAATATGGAAAAGGAATGTGGCGGACATTTTCCAGGCCTGTCCAGCTTGCCCCCTGATGCGTAAACAGCATGGGCGTATAGTCATGGAAGTTGTAAATAAGATTGTCATCTTTGTAATCCGGAAGTTTTAAAAGATAGGTAACAGAGCAGTAATCTTCCGCGCAGACAATTACGGTGTGCCTTTTGTCTACCGCACGGATTGCCTTTAGAACATTGCCCTGTAGCTTTCCCCACTTTGCAACATCCAAAGCCTTGTTCCCAGTTTCAAAATGAGGTTCATTCATAATTTCATATAGAACATATTCGCTGGAATTTTTGTAGCGCTCGGCAACCTGTTTCCAGATTTTTAAAAGCATGTCTTCTACATTGGCTTTTGTTTTTGTCTTATAGCCGCAGTCATTGTGAAAGTCTATTATCATGTACATCTTAAGTTCCGTACACCATTCAACAGCCTTGTCTATTTTTTCCCAAAGCCAGTCTTCAACTATGTAGTCAGGCGAACCAGTGCTGAATTCTTCAAAGAAAATCGGGATGCGCACAATCTCAACACCAAGACTTTTTATGTCTTCAAAATCCTGCTTTCCAAAAAGATCGGACCTCCAGTTGCTATTGTTATAGCCTTCAAGCCAACCGGATAGATTGAGCCCCTTAGAAAAAGGCATTGTCTTTTGCACCTTGGGCACTTCTTTTTCTTTTGCCGCAAGAAGGCAAAGTGCAAGGACCAAAAACTGAACAAAAGCAATAAATTTCTTCATAACAATCTCCTGTCTGCTATAAAAACTATAGCACAGGAATTTTAGGCTTGTCAAAAAGCTTTCCGAATATATTCTAAAATAGCTATTTTAAACTTGACTTTATAGCTATTTGACCATATCATGATTTTAGGAGGCTTTTATGAACACAGTCCCGATTTATGAAGTAAAAAACAAACTGCCACTTTTTATGCATCAGGCAGAAGAAACAGGCCCGGTTTTTATCTCACGCCGCAATCAGCCTGTTGGAGTGCTTCTTTCTTTTGAAGACTACAATAGAATGATTAACAGAAGCCGCAAAGAAACGATTCTTGACAAAGCCGCAGAATTCCGCAGAAAAACCGCCGGACTTATCACCAACGAAGAAATCGACAAGATTTTTGACGTAAGGGATAACGCCATTGATACATACGAAAGCCATGTCTTTGACGGAGTATTTGATGACTAATTACACAGACGAAGAACCACACTACCTTTTGGACTCTAATATCGTTTCAGAAATCATAAAGCCTGAACCCGATTTTAATGTGATAAAAAAAATAGGCGAGCATAACTCTGACTGTGCAATCTGCACCCCTGTTTGGCAGGAATTGCTATTTGGATTATACCGAATGCAGGAAGGACTAAACAAAAAGTATCTTGAAAAATTTATAAAAGATGATGTTTATGAAAATTTCAAGATAAAAAGCTACACGGAAAAATCTGCTGACGTTCAGGCCTTATTAAGGGCAAAACTAGAAGCAATTGGCAAACCAACCCAAAAAGAAGACAGCATGATAGCCTCCATCGCCCTTGCAAACCACATGGTTCTTGTAACCCGCAACACAAGGCATTTTACCGCAATCCAAGAAGTGAGCAATTTGCAGGTAGAAAATTGGTTTGAAGGCGCCGCACCGCAAAAGGCACAGTCCTAAAGCCACCGATTGCACCGCGGGCAAAAATTCGCTATTCTGTTAGTATGCAAGACGCTTCAACCTACATTGCCCAGTCCCCCATTTCCAAACCCCTGCTTGAACGCTTCCTCCGCTATGTAAAAACCTACAGCGAAAGTTCAAGCCAAGAGGCAGACAAAGGAATTCAGCCAAGCACTCCTCAGCAAAAAGAAATGGCCGCCCTGCTAAATTCCGAACTAGAGAATGCAGGTTTTAAAAACGTCCAGACAACACCCTTCTGCTACACCTACGCATACATTCCGGCAAGCCCCGGTTTTGAAGAAAAGCCTTCCATTTGTCTTCTTGCCCACATAGACACTGTAGAAGAAGTAAGCGGTAAAGACGTTAAGCCCATAGTCCACAAAGAATACGACGGAAAACCAATAGACCTTCCCTACGGCATTACAATAGACCCAAAAAAGGACAGGGATCTTGAACTTGCCGGCCAAGAAAAAGACACCATAATAACCAGCGACGGTTCCACCCTGCTTGGTGCAGACGACAAAGCTGGCCTTGCAGAAATAATGACTGCCTGCAAATACATAATTGACCATCCAGAAATTCAGCACGGCCCGATAGAAGTCATATTTTCACCAGACGAAGAAACTGGCCACGGAATGGACAACGTTCCGCTTAATCTTGTAAAGTCAAAATGCGCCTACACCGTAGACGGTGGACACATAGGCGAGCTAGAAACAGAATGCTTTAACGCTTTTAAGACGGACATAGTCTTTACAGGGCTTTCCAAACACACAGGCTCTGCCCGTCCAGACATGGTAAACGCAATAACAATGGCCTCTTATTTTACGGCCAACCTTCCACGCCAAGAAGCTCCAGAAACAACGGACTGCTACCAAGGCTTCTACGCTCCAATGGAAATTGGCGGTTCAATAGAAAAATCATTTGTAAGCCTAATCCTGCGGGACTTTACCACAAGCGGAATGGAAAGGCGAAAGGCTTTTGTTGAAGGACTTGCGGAAGTAACAGCAGGCGCTTTTGGTGGAAAGGCAGAAGTTACCCACAAACAGCAGTACCTTAACATGAAGCAAACTCTGGACAAACACCCGCTTGTTGTGCAAAATCTTGTTCAGGCATACAAAGACGCTGGGGTTGAGCCAAACTTTACTCCCATACGCGGAGGAACAGACGGTTCAAGGCTTTGCGAAATGGGCATTCCCACCCCCAACATCTTTACCGGTGGGCATTCCTACCACTCACGCTACGAATGGGCAAGCTTAAGCCAGATGGTTAAAGCTACCGATGTATTAATAAAACTAATTCAAATATGGGCAAAATAGGGGATTTTTATGTATGAATATTCAATAGAAGGCGGCTATCCAATTTCTGGAACAATCAAGGCAAGCGGCAACAAAAATGCGGCCCTTCCCTGCATTGCGGCGGCACTTCTTACAAAAGAAACGGTCACTCTCAGAAACATTCCTGATATAGAAGACACAGGCGTTATGCTTGAAATTCTTAAAGCACTTGGCGCAAAAGTAGAAAAAGGCGGCAACCACATCTGGAAAATTACTGCGGCAGAAATAAAAAGGACGGACATCCCCAGCGAATACACAAAAAAAATCCGTGCTTCCATCTTGTTTGCAGGTCCACTTGTTGCAAGAACAGGCAAGGCAGCACTTTTTCCACCGGGAGGCGATGTTATAGGAAGGCGCAGGCTGGACACACACTTCCTTGCGCTAACAGAACTTGGTGCCCGCGTAGCCGTTACAAACAAATTTGAATTTACAGCAAACAAACTCGTTGGCAAAGAATTGTTTTTGGACGAGGCATCCGTTACCGCTACAGAAAACGCTGTTATGGCGGCAGTACTCGCAGAAGGCAGAACAGAAATTACAAATGCTGCAAGTGAACCCCACGTGCAGGACCTTTGCAACATGCTAAATCTTATGGGTGCAAAAATCAGCGGAATCGGTTCAAACATACTTGTAATCGACGGCGTAAAAAAGCTTAACGGTGCAGACTTTACCATTGGCCCGGACTTTATGGAAATTGGTTCATTCATCGGTCTTGCGGCTGCAACCAAAGGCTCCATCACAATAACAGGCGTAAATGCAAAAGACATGAGGCCGCTAAAAATCTCCTTTAGCAAACTTGGCATCAGGTGGGACATAGAAGGAGACACCCTCACAGTTTCTTCTGACCAGGAACTAAAGGTGAACACAGACCTTGGCGGCATGATTCCAAAAATAGACGACAGCCCTTGGCCAGGATTCCCGCCGGATTTAACTTCAATAATGACGGTGGTTGCAACTCAGGTAGGCGGAACAGTTCTTATCTTTGAAAAAATGTTTGAAAGCAGGATGTTCTTTGTAGACAAGCTTATCAGCATGGGTGCAAGAATTACCCTCTGCGACCCCCACAGGGCAGTTGTTTCTGGCCCAAGCACCTTGCACGGAGACCATCTTGTTTCCCCGGACGTACGCGCTGGCATGGCAATGGTCATAGCGGCAATGGCTGCTCACGGAAAAAGCAGAATCAGCAATGTGTACCAGATTGAACGCGGATACGAGCATCTTGTTGAGCGCCTACAAAGCCTAGGTGCCCACATAGAGCGCGTGGAAGTATCATAAATAAATAGTGGAAAAGTCAATGTTTGCAGGGCAAGCACGGCAGGCACTGGAGGGGCGGCACAGCCGTTGCTGAAGGGCAAAAGCGGGATTGCCCGGACAAACCCCAGCAATGGAATGAGCTCTGCGAACAGACACCCGCAACGAAGTTTCTAGCGACCCCGCAAGCACCGCAATATTTCCCAAACTGTCTAAGAAAGCCTATTCCTTTCGTGACATAAAGATAAAAGACATAAGGGCAAATATAATTATGTAAAGCACCGCAGCTACCAAAAGTCCTGCCCCGCCACAAGCGCTTACAATCACATAGTTCACCGTATTGAACAAATACTGGCAAAGCTCAATGATAAAGAACATCAAGAGGCCGTAAACAGGAATCAAAAAGAGCCAGCGGAACTTAAAATGCTCCGCATCAACTTCTATGCGGTAGTTCCAACCCATGCAGGCGGCAAACACAAAAAGCACCAGAAGCAAAAGAGGATAAACAGCACGGCAGACAAGGTTCTTTAAGAAAACCTCCGTAGAAAATCCGTAACCGGCCGCATTATTTATAAACTTCTTCAAAGCCAGAATATTCATCTTGTCCGGACCAGAAGCAGCATCATTCACATTGGAAAAATCATTGTAGGACATTGGCAAAATAAATGTGTTTCCCGTGTTAAAAAATGGAACTATATTGGCAGCAGACTTCACTTCAAATGACTTTATGTTAGCTGCCTTGGCAAGGGCATCCGGCAAACCAGTTTCCGTATAGCTATAAACAGGCTCGCTAATTTTGGACTCGTCTTCGCGGTCAACAGCCTTGAGCATTACAAAAGGAACATTCTTCCACTTCTTGTTTATGCCAAGCTCCCTAAGTGAATCTTCCGGCAAGGAACTTATAGGCTGCGAAACAACCTTTGCAATCGGAACAAACATCTGCCTAAGGAAAGAACCGCCCTTTGAATAGCTTATAACGGTAAGCCCGTCAAGGTAACGAACGTCTCCGCCAGTTTCCTTTACATCCAGGGCGCCTCTAATATAAATAACGTCCTTTGTACCGTCAGGATTTTCGTGGGCAAAATATATGTCGTGGGAATTCTCCCTCTTTGCCATGTTTTCTGTTTCATCAATAAAGAAGTAGCTGTTCTTAAGAGCGTTTTCGGAAAGCGCCAAAAAGTACTTTACTTCCGGGTCATCAGGATGCTTACGTTCAGGCTTGGAAAGATTCTTAAAGCGGTAATAGGCTTCCAAATACTGCTTGGTCATGTAGCAGTCGTAAGCAATCTTTTTATCCCTAAAGTATTCGTTCTCTTCCTTTGTGTCTTCACCGCGGGGATCCTTTAGCCTTTCCCATGCCTCGTTGGAAAGAACAACAGCCTCTTCTACGGTAATGCCTTCCTGCTTACAGGCTTCAACAGCAAGGGCAGCCCAGTAATGAGACTCAAACCACATCTCCTGGGAAGCACAATCCTTTGACTTTTGAACCAGTTCCTTAATCGTATATGAACGGTCCAGCTCTGAAGTCTGCTCATCAGAAGCATCAGCAGAGCGCCTCCTTGCAGAAGCAAAAGTCCTTGTCTTTTCCAGCTCAAGCTTGTCCTTGGATTTCTTTAGCGCAAGAATCGCATCTGAATTTAAAGGAGCAATAGAAAAAGCCCTGTTTGCATACTGAACAGCAAGCTGGGCATTTTGGTAAGGATCCTGACCCAGTTCCGCCTGAATAAGATAAAAATTAGCCGTTTCCAAAGAATACTTAAGCTCAGACGGAGACTTTTCCATCCATTCCTTCTTATCCTTAACGAGGGGCTTTAAAACCTCCGCATTCATCATCAGAATAAAAACCAACCCAATGGAAATCATTACTACGTTGCGGTAGCGCAAAAGCATAGCCATGGAAAACCTTTTCTTTGAGTTGCCTGTGTGATGCTGCCAGTTTGCCGCGCAAGAAACAGCAAAGCCGCTCAAGAAAATGGATGGAAGCAGAATCAAAAAATAATAAATGGAGCGCACAAAGCGGTATTTTGTAGACATTCCCTCTACCAGTTCCGGGATAGGCCTGTAGGCAAAAGAAACGCCCAGACAGCACAAATAAATCAGAATGGTATAGATTATTAGCATATTAATTATTTTTTTCATCTTACAAATCCTCTATTATTTCTTCTTCTGCAACTTCAATCCTGTGTTGTATGTCGCGTATTATTCCGGCAATCGTAAGAACAAGGAAAGTCAAAAGATTGAACAGAACGGCAAATGGATTGGCAGTCTTTATTGGCACCCCGGAAAGAAGGTTATTCATAAAAGTGGTAACGGGATTCATTATGGAGTCTGTATAAATAAGATTGTTAATCACAATAATGGCTATGCTAAAGAAGGAAATTGCAACAAGGTTCACGAGCCTCCACTTAGAAATATGCCTAACACCCGCAACAGAAAGCAGGGCAAGGGCCATGGTAAGGTATGCATACCAGGCAAGGGTTCCCGCAAAAAATGCCTTCCTCAAAATAATACTTGTAAGCCTAAGGAAGTTAACCGTATACTCAACAACCGGATTCATCTTTACGTTTTTTTCTATAAGCGGATCCGAAAATTCATTCTGGGACAAATCCAATTTTGCATCGCTAAAGGTGTAAACAGAGCCAGACCCCTTACCGGAAGCCGAGCCAAAGTCAATCGCAAGGCCGGTCGCAACATTGTTCTTTTCTACGCTTGAATAATACCAAACCGACTTTTCGTCCTGCTGATTCCCGTCTTTCTGCTGGTACAAATCCCTAAAATATCCGGAAGACAAAACAATATTCCTCTTTGAGTTATATTCCTCCAGCAAGGTGTGCTTTTCCGAATATTTCTTTTCCATGGTCAAATCCATTGGAATAAGAATGAACCATGAAGTTCCGTACAAAATAATGTAAACAATCAGGGGCAGCCAAGACGAAGAAGAATGGCGCATAAGATAAAAAAGCATAAAAGAGCCGCTCGCAATCAGTACAATCGGGGCAAACATAAAAATGCCGCGGACAAAAAGCACCGGATCAAAAGAAACCGAACCGTGCCCCGAAACAAGCCTTGAACACAACTTATAAACCGTAAAGACGGCTGCGCAAATCAAGGTAAAGGCCACTACGATCATACAAAAATAAAGAAATAAATTTAACGCATTACGCGCAGGAGATTTTCTATTCATTTACTTTTAGAATAACACGATTACGCTTAAAAAACAATGGAGACATCCTAAAAATCACTGAAATCGACTTTTCTGTATTTTTTTCTGGAGCTGCCTTTCTTTTTTTACTGTGTGTCTGTCCAAAAAGTATGGTGCGCCACTGCCAAGGCTTTTTCAACAAAGTTTCCAGCTAGCCCAACATGGCATTTTTTTGAACTTTTTGGCCAGCCCCAGAAAATTTCAAATCCGGCTTTGCAGGGCTTGCCCCCTTACGGGCGCGGACCGTCCTTGCGGCCGGTCGCCTAACGGCCCCTTCCAATCCGGGCTACAGGCCTTTTGTTTGGGGATATGCAAAAGAATTCACTGTCTTAGGCTCACGAAAGCCCACTTTTCCACAAGAAAGCTCCCTTTATTCATATTTTGGCCACAAGTTTTCCACAATTTGCTACCTTTGCAAAAGCTGCCCTTCACCTGATTGTTTATAATTCAATATATTACGCAGAGTTATGCAGAATGAGGCTATTTCATTATTAATTCATTGCATTACAAGAAAATAAAACTAGAATCTCTATTCTGTAAAAAGAAATTTGCCGGCAAAAAAAAGGGAATTTTACTTTTCCACAGAATTCCTTTATTTTTCTTCAACTTATCCACAGCAAATTCACTTTTTTTAGCTTCAATTCCAAGTTTAAAAAATACATGTCATTATCTGGCTCGACCCGACAAGCCGCTTAAAGGTTTTGCCAAATCTTTAAAACAAAAAAAGCGGCCTAAAAAAGCCGCTCTGTTTGCAAAAAAATAACCTATCCCAAGAAGACGTGACCCTGCTGGTCTATTGCAAGAATTGACTTGCAGTCTGAACAGCGGAAACGTCCCGCTTTTGTTGCCTTAAGGCGGCGTGAACAAACTGGACAGTTAAAAATCTTAGGGAAGATGGAATTTTCCACGGAAGTTCCTGTCCTAAAGAAGTCAATCGCATCGTCCAAAGATTCCTTAATGTTAAAGAACTGGCTAAAGCCAAGAAGCTGGAAAACTTCGTAGACTTTTGGCTGAATGTTCAGAAGAACAATGTCTCCGCCCTTTGGTTTTACAAGCTTAAGGAAGGCTGTAAAAGAACCAATGCCTGTTGAGGAAACATAATTTAGGCTTGAACAGTTAAAGATAAGGTTTGTATAGCCGGTCGTTACAACTTTGCCAATCTGCTTCTGAAAGTAAACAGAATTGTAGGTATCGATATAACCATTTAATGTAATTGCAACACAACTGTTTATTTCATCAATTTTTTCCAACTGTATTTTTAAGCTGTCATCTCTCTCATCATCAAAACCAGAAACAAGTTCGTTGTTGTTAGCCATATTCCTCCAACTGCTATTCGGGAATCCCCGTCAACAGTCCCTTTTAAATATTTTACACCAATTAAAACAGTTCGTCAACAAAAGTTTCTCAAGACTGTTTTAAAACGCTATGGTTGCCATCCGCGGTCAACATTCAGCAGGACTCCGTTCAAATCTTCATTTTGAATAAGAAAAAATGCCGACTGAGCCACAGAAAGTGCAGAAACTGCATCGCCTTTGTCTTTTGCCCCGTTCACAAAACCAGGCAGGACAGCGTTGCAAGTTACCCCATATTTTCTATATTCGGCAGAAACAGACTTGACCAATACAGATATTGCAGTTTTTGCGCCCGCATAAGCCGCATTTGTCTTGTAAGAGCGCACGCTTTCCGTTCTTGTGCCGCCAAAAAGCACAATTCTGCCAAATTTCCTTTCCATCATACCCGGAAGAACAGAACTTACCGCTATTCCGGCAAGGGCATAATCATAAAGGGCAAGGGTCTGCCAGTCCTGGGCAGTGGTAAGATGCAGCGGTTTTTGAACAAAAGGCCCGTAGCTTACGCAAAGAATGTCCGCTTTGCAAAGCCTTTCTCTTAGCAGGGGAAATTCGTTCAAATCCAAAGGGCTGCTTCCGCTTATAAAATCTGTCGGGATAAATTCCAGGTCTTTTGCCTTAGGGTCGTGGCGGCCAGTTACGCAAACAGAGCATTCATTTTTGCAGAGGATTTTTGCCAGCTCAAAGCCTATTCCGCTTGTTCCACCGATTACAACCGCATTTTTCATACACTTTCCGTAATTCAAGATTGATTATAGTACAAAAGGGTGCAAAGTGCTATAGTCATTGCATGAATCTGAACAACATTGTAATTGTTTTGTCCCGGCCAGAAGAAAGCCGTAACATAGGTGCCGTCTGTAGAGCCATGGCCAACAGCGGTATTTCCTGCCTTAGGATTGTCGGCAAAAAAGAAGACATAGACGAAGAGCGGGTGCGCATCCTTGCAATCCATGCGGCAAACATTTATGAAAATGCAACTTTTTATTCTTCCATAACAGAAGCTACGGCTGACTGCGTTTGTGCAGCGGGAACAACAAGGCGGCGTGGAAAAAAGCGAATGAACAAGCTGCTCTTGCCTGAAGAATTTGCATCTCTGGCGGATTCCCTAACAAGCGGCAAAGTGGCAGTAGTCTTTGGCAACGAAAGAACCGGTTTGGAAGACGATGAGCTTCTTGAATGTACGATGGGCGTAACAATCCCTTCCTGCGACACATTCCCCTCCCTTAACCTAAGCCATGCCGTACAACTTGTCTGCTACCACTTGTTCAGGCAAAAGAACAGCTCACAGACAGGCTATACCCCGCTTAGCCTTGAACGCATTGACCTCACCGTAAAAAATATTGCAGACAACCTGCAAAAGATAGGCTTTTTTGTCCGCACAGGCCGCCCCCAAATGGAAATGTTCTGGCGCAACATGCTGTCCAGGGCCGCAACCACAGAAGGAGAAGCCCAATATATAGAAAAAATCTTTACACAAGCAGCCGCCCTTGTGCAGAAAAACGGCTCCGACAAAGATTAAGAAGAGGCAAGAAAAATTCAATCGGCAAAGAGAAGGTCTTCCGGCAAAATTTCCGTACGCCCATGAACCTTGCAGGAAGTGCTGGCAAGTTCAACAGTATTTCTGAGCTGCCTTACGTTTCCAGGCCAAGCCTTGTGCTCAAGTTTTTCTTGGGCTGCCTCGGAGCATGAAACTCCACAGCAAAGGGCAAATTCCCTGGCAAGATGCCCAACATCCTCCATGTGGCTGCTAAGGGAAGGAAGTTCTATCTTTAACTGGCTAATGCGGTAATACAAGTCCTGCCTGAACTTTTTCTTGGCTACCAAAGTCTTTATGTCTGCATTGGTGGCAAAAATCAGCTTGCAGTCAAAGGGTATTTCCTTTGTTGAACCAACCTTGCAATAGGTTCGCCTTTCTATTACGCGGAGGAGCTTGCTTTGCAAAGTGTAGGGAAGTTCTGCAACCTCGTCTATCAAAAGAGTACCGCCGTCCGCTTCTTCAAAAAGCCCCTTTGTTCCACAGGCACCTGTATACGCGCCCTTTACGCTGCCAAAAAGCTGGCTTTCTATTAAGCCGGAATTAAATTCCGCAGCGCTTGCATTTACAAAGTTGGAATTTTTCCTGGATGACTTTTTGTGAATCTCTTCCGCAGTCCAAGTTTTTCCAGCCCCGCTTGGGCCAAGTATAAGCACGTTTTCGTTACCGCAGGCAGCAAGCTCAAGCTTTGTCTCAAAATCAATCCGCCACGAAGCAGCTTTTTGGACACTTGCAAAAGAAGGTTTTCCAATCACAGAAGAAGCAATTGTATTCCAGCCGGCACGTCCTTTGTACCAAGAAAAACCGTCCGACATATTCCTGATTGAACAAAATTTGCCGTTAACATACAAAATCACGGGAATTGATGCAAAACTTTCCAAGTGGTCAACAATATTCATCAATTCAATTTGATTAAAATCCGCAAAATCAATAAAACAACAAAGAGGATTATCTTTTAGGCTGAATACATTTTGAATTTTAAAATTTTTATTTACCCTTCGTAAGCTGATGCCGGTTTCTTCCTGACAGTGCCTACAAGAAACGCTGTCTCCAGAAATAAAAACTGCATACCCCTTCTCCATTTTTTAATATACTCAAACTGACTGCTCCTTATTCCTAAACAGCCTGTACCAAACCAAAAGAATGTTGTAATGCAACCAAGGGAAAATCAAGAAAACCTTAAGCGGATTCTTAATTACCTCGTGCCAGATTTCTGTATTGCGGTTAAAAGAAGTTTCGCTAACACGCTTGATTCTGTCGCCAAAGATTCCTATTGCATCGCGGTAATAGAGGAAAATGCTGGAAGAAAAGCGGTTGCGCCTTTTGTAGGACCAGCAGTCCTTTTCTTTTATTCCTTCGCTAACAAGAACAAGCGATGGGGAGGCCTTGTATATTGCCTGGATAATGTCGTCTTCCACATTTTTTGGATAGTAGCCAACGTAGCGGCCAACAACCTGCAAGGTCTTAAAGGTGTTCATTACGTTTTTTGTTGCAGCCATGACGGTCTTTTTTCTTCCGCCAAGAAGATAAATGGACTTTAAGTGGGTCTCAAGAATAGACATTATGCTTATCAAAGTGTTGAATGGATTGTGCTTTAACGGTATGTCCTTCTTAAGGAATTTTGCGCCCCGCAAGATGCTCTTTGATATTGGAAGAACAAGGTCTGCATTACGCACACACTCTGCATAGTCATTACGCCTGCGGGCTTTGAGCAAGTCCCAAATGGTAAGGAAAACAATCTGTTTGGTGCCTGGCTTTGCAAGCATTTCCATAATCTGCCCTTCCATGTCAGAAGCAGAGCAAATGTCTACCGGAACATTTAAAACATTTATTCTTTTAACTGCCATAATTCCTTCTCCACAAGAGCACTTTGAACTGCCGCAATCCCATACAGGGCAGCCGTCTCGCAACGCAATATATTGGTAGCAAAATGAATCCCCTGCACCCCATTCTGCGTAAGATAGCTATATTCTGCGGGTGAAATGCCTCCCTCCGCCCCTACAAAAAGAGCCACTGCTTTTACATCTTCTGCAGATGCAATTGCCCTGTGCAAAGGCATTGTGTTTTCCGTCCGCTCATAGAGCACAAATGAAAGATTGTTTTGCTGCGCGTTAATTTCTTTTAAGTGATTGTGCCACAAATCAAGAGATTTTTCAACAGATAGGCTTGGTGAAATTTGGGTTTCCACAGGAGAACCGCTTTGCTCACGGGCTTCCGTAATGATTCTTTCCCAGCGTCCGTCACTGCCCGAAGACTTTTTCTGCACGGATTCAAGGGAACCCTTCTGGCAAAATTCCCCTTCCACCGGAATGATTCTGCTTACACCACATTCCACCGCCTGGCGGACTATAAGCTCCATCTTGGCAGGTTTTGCGGCAAACTGGAAAAGCCACAGTTCTGCACCGGACTTTTTTTCTACAGGGAGGGCCTTTGCCACAGATTCCTTGCTGGAAGAAGCAATCGAAGCCCCCGCCACCTGAAGCACAACCCTTTTCTTTGCAGAATCAACAGAAGCAACCGTCATCTGCATAAGACCGCCTCCCGGCAGCCTTACGTAAAGCATGTCTCCCGGCACGCAACGCAAAACAGCGGAAAGGTAGCGGGATTTTTTTCCTTCTATATAAAGGCAACCGTTTTTGTCTGGTTCAGTTTCTGCTACAAACTGGCGCATGGGCTTTACAAAGACCTATTTCTTTGCAGGAGCAGAAGATGCTTCTTTTTCTTCCTTAGCCTTACGCTCCGTTTCTATCTGCTTAAGGGTCTTTGCCTTTGACATAAGGGCGGTAAAATTCTCGTGTTCAATTATGTTAAGCGCTTCCTTAAGCTGAAGGTCGTAGTCAAGGTCGTAAAGGCGTGAAGGCTTTGCCCTGTCACATTCATTGCGGATAAGCTTGCGCAAAATGCGGGATTCCAGGCTGTAGCTGCGGCGCAAAATTTCCGCATAGGAATAGATGTCGTCTTCCGTCATTCCAGGATGCTTTTCCACATACTGCTCTATTTTACCTGAATCAAGAAGTGAAGCATAAAGCTTTGCCTCTTCTTCCGTAAACTCTGGGTATGCAACTTCCCTGTCCGGAGGAATGCCAACTTTGTCTATGTTAACATCGCTTGGAGAATAATAGCGGGCAACCGTAATCTTAAAGCCGTCCTTGTTGATAAGCGGAGTTGGAATCTGGACGCTTCCCTTTCCGTATGATTTTTCTCCAACAAGATAGGCAACCTTGGCATCTTTTAGCGCACCGGCAAGAATTTCGCTGGCACTGGCACTGGCTCCGTTTATAAGGACTATAACAGGCGTTCCCTTGGCAACAGTGGTTTCGTGGCGGCTTGCAGTGTAGACGGCATTTTCCATGGCAAGGCGGCTCTTTGTAGAAACAATAACCCCGTTGTCTATGAATTTGTCTGCAATGTCTACAGCAGCGGTCAAAAGTCCACCGCCGTTGTTGCGGAGGTCCACGATAATTCCGTTTACCCTTGAATCCTTAAATGAATCAATGGCTTCCTGCATACGCTCTGCCGTTGTTGAAGAGAATTCGGAAAGGCGTATGTAGCCAGTTTTGCCTATAACACCGTATTTTACGGTCGGGTTTTCTATTACGGCACGTACAAGGGTACGCTTAAAGGTAAGGTTCTTGCCGCGCTTAATCGTAACTTCTACGCTTGTGCCAACGGTTCCGCGCAGCTTGGAAAGCACTTCGTCCATGGTGATTGTGGAAGTGTCCACCCCGTCTATTTCCGTAATAAGGTCTCCAGCCTGAATTCCTGCCTTTGCACCCGGGGAATTGTCTATTGGCTGGGCAACTTCTACGTAGGCAGGTTTGTCCGGCTTGTTTTCCGTAGGCTTTGTAATGCTAAGACCCACTCCGCCAAAGCTTCCTGTAGTGGTGTCTGTAATGCTTCTCCAGCTGGATTCGTCCATATACACTGAATACGGATCGTTAAGGCTTTCGAGCATACCGCGCAGGGCACCTTCGTAGAGCTTTTGTGCGTCCACTTCGTCTACATAATTCTGCTGTATATAATAGTAGAGAGAATTTATGATTTCGATATACTGTCTGTCTTTGCGGGCGCTGTCATCTGAATTAAGGGATGACTGGGCAAAACATTGCGATGCAAAAACCGTCAGCCCAAAAAAAGCCGCAGTTAAAATTACTGTCTTGCGTAAGGATTTTATAGAAATTTTTTTCATAGCCATTTCCCTTTAGTTTATCCCTAAGTTATATTAATTTCAACAGTATAACAAAAGATTTGTTACATCACGAGGGCACGGGAATCAGTTTTGAGCTCCACTACCAGTTCTCCTGCACAAATAACACCTGCCAAAATGGATTGAAGAACAGTCAAAATGAGCTAGCGGGTCCCAGTTGACGGAAAAAATCAAGGAATCCTCCCTAAAGGGTCCCTCCTTGCTTTTTTCCTACGTCCCACTAGCTCATTTTGACTGTTCTTTACAAACCAAATTGTGCAGCACGTGCAAGCGCAAAAAATCCGCATTAGCATAAGGAGCCTAGCCGGGATTGGAACACCTTTAGTCCCGCGACAGCGGGATGAGCGGCGGTTAGTCCGCGAAGTGTGGAAAGCCCGTAAAAAATGGCCTCCTTGCCATTTTTTACTACGAATTTTCTGCGAAAATTCGCCAATTCCTTTGCAAACAAATGACGCGCCCTCCATGGCGCTGCCTGTGGGCAGTGTAAAAAATGGCAAGATGTTCTTTTCCAGAAAACATTTGTCGAACAAGGCAATTTGCTCCAAAAGAATAAGGAGGTATACGCCCAGAAAAAAATTATAGACTTTTAGCTATTTGTTATGGTATAATGGCAATTATGCAAATAATACCCGTTGCAAGCGGCAAGGGCGGTGTTGGAAAAAGCCTTCTTAGCGCAAACCTTGCCATAGCTTTAGGACAAGCAGGAAAAAAAGTTCTTTTAGTTGACCTCGATTTGGGTGCTTCAAACCTGCACCTTGTTATAGGCCAGCCGTCTCCAAAAATTGGCATTGGAACTTATTTGACCGGCCAGTCTCAGTTTTCAGAAATAATCACTAAGACCGACTACGAGAACGTTGATTTTATTGCCGGTGACTCTGAGATTCCAGGACTTACAACCCTTAGGGCCAGCAAAAAAAATGAGCTCATAAAAAATTTTGAATCGGTGGATTACGACTACCTTATCCTGGACTTGGGAGCAGGAACCCACCTTGCAATCCTTGACATGTTCATTCTGTCTCCGCAGGGAATCATCGTTACGGCTCCAACGGTTACGGCCACCCTTAACGGCTACCTTTTCCTTAAGAACGTAGTCTTCCGCATGATGTACAATACCTTTAGGCGTGGAACTCCGGCATACAACAAGCTTGAAAGCCTTAAAAAGGATTCAGCCGCGCTGCAAAAGCTTTACCTGCCAAACCTTGTAAAGTCCCTTGCTCAGGTTGACCCGGAAAACACAAGGCTCTTCAACCAGCGTCTTGCAGAATTCCACCCCCGCATGGTTCTTAACATGATTGACGATCCAAAAGATGCAGACCGTGCGCAAAGAATCCGCCATTCTTGCAAGCAGTTCCTTGGCCTTGACCTTGAGCATCTTGGCGTTATTTACCGCGACTCTTTGCAGGACAAGGCTCTTGCTTCTAGGCTTCCGGTTATAATTTACAAGCCGCAGTCTTTAATTTCGCAGGCAGTTTACCGCATTGCGGAAAAGATAATGCATTCTGCTACGCTTAAGTTTGACGACGACTACGACATCACCCAAGCTTCCGACTTTTCTTTCCAGGCTGCGGAAGAAGAGGCAACGGACGACTTTAGCGCAAAGATGTCTTATGTTGAAGACCTTATAGGAACGGGCGCTCTTACCACGGGCGAACTTGCAGAGGCTATAAAGCAGCAGCAGTATGAAATTTCGCACCTTAAGGCAGAGAATTTGCTGCTCAAGAAAAAACTTGTGGAAGCGGCACGACAGGGGTTTAAAATCTAATGTCCAATTTTCTTCTATATATTAAATATCCAACTTGGATTCATCCGGAAATTTTTCCAAACGTACCGGTCTTAGGACTTTTGCGCTGGTACGGTTTGATGTACATTTTTGCATTTGTAACCGCCTTTATAATCCTTCGCAAGGAAAAGAATGAAGGTGCGCTCAACACAGAAGGCTATGCTGCTACCGATGACGACATTTTTAGCTTTATTGCATGCGGAATAATCTTTTTGCTGATTGGGGCACGCGTATTCTCCACCCTGGTTTACGACACGAGCGGAAGGTATCTAAAGGCACCCTGGCTTATCTTCTGGCCCTTTGACTCCGTAACCAAAAAATTCACCGGTCTTGCGGGTATGTCTTACCACGGAGGCTTTATTGGCGGTCTTGTTGGAACGCTTTTATGGTGTCACTGGCACAAAAAGCCTACCTTAAAGTGGATAGACGCTATTGTTGTGGCAATTCCAGCCGGATATACTTTTGGCCGCATTGGCAACTTCCTGAACGGAGAGCTTTACGGAAGGATTACCACTATGCCTTGGGGCTTTACCTTCCCCCACGCAGAGCCTTTTTCCTACAGTTTGGACTGGGTTAAGGACTTTGCCGCCCAGTGCAAGATGGTTATTCCAGAAGGATTAAAGCTTATAGACTTGCCTAGGCACCCAAGCCAGCTTTACGAAGCACTTTTTGAAGGTCTGGCCGTTTTCCTGCTTTTGTGGAATGTCCGAAAGCACAAGCCTTTTGACGGTTTTTTGACGGCGCTTTACACTATTTCCTACGGATTCGTAAGGTTCATAATAGAATATTTCCGCGAACCGGATTCAGACCTGGGCTACAGGATTTCCAAAGACGGAAGTGAAATTCTTTACCGCAACACGTCCCTCTTGAACCTTTCAACAGGACAGATTCTCTGCTCTATAATGATTTTGGGCGGATTAGTTTTTATGGCAATTCTCTACTTCCGTAACAAAAAGAAGGCGGCACCTTGTACACCAGAGAACTAGAGGAAGCACCGCGGTCTTTTGTCCGCAAAGGCAAACCGGTATTTGGAACCTTTCTGAACCACCCGGAGCGGCTGGACATACGCGGCATAAAGAATCCCTTCTACACTTTTCCCCTGCCCACCCTGCTTTCCAACTTGCGCATTAAGAGCAGGCTTTCCTTTTTCTTTAGCCTGGGAGACTATATTGGCTGCATAGACTTCTACGATTCAAAGATATTCGGCATGGCAGAAGTGAATTTCTGGAACATGCAGACAAAGCAGAGGTATGTCTACCGCTCGGTCATGGGGCCAAGAAAGCGCTTTGTTCCCCACAAGCTTATAGCGGCATCAACCTCCAGCTACAAAAAATCCCGCTACATAAGGATAAGCTGGGACCGCAAGACGGACAAACTTTCCGTAATTTTTAGCCTAAAGGGCGACAGCGTACGTCCAAACGCAAATTCAGCCCTCATAGCACGCTTTAACTCTGACCAAATGACGGAGCTAACCTGCATTTCACCTTCCCCAACCCGCAGGCGCTGCTCAGCCCACTATTACGCCACTTTACCCTTGCACGGGGCAGTTACGCTTATTCCCAAGCATTCAGATGCAATCACAATGAAGGACTGCGACGGCATCTCTTTCTTTGAGATAAACCGCACTTACATGAAATTCATCAGCCACGGAGAATTTGTTACCGGCATGGGTTGCGTCAACGGAAAGAACATTTCCTTTAGGATTCAGGCCAGCTCCCAGGACGCAGTTGACCAGGACAAGTACAACAGCAACGTTTTGTTCTACGACGGCAAGCCAACACCCCTTCCGCCTGTTGTAATTACCCATTCTTATGGTATAATGAATAAATGGATTATTCAGGACACGGAGAATATGATTGATTTAACTTTTTCGCCTGTTTCCGATAATAAGAATATAATCAGCGCGATTATCCTTCATTCTGAATACCATACAATATACGGAACTTTTGAAGGAGATTTGCTTACGGCAGACGGTGAAAAAATATCCATAAAATCGTTGCCGGGGATAACAAAGAAATATTCTATAAGATTATAAGGGGAGCATAGACATGTCTGATTCAAGTAATAAAAAATCACGGGCCTTCGCACCTGGAACTCTGGAGCAAACCCGCAAGAACATTGGCGCAATCGACCCAATCGAAGCCCTGGAAATGCAGAAAAAACTCGGCGGAGAAATACTTCCGGAACGTCCAACTCCTATTAACCCGGACACTTTGCCAAAGCGCAACCGCGTTGTTGTTGGCGGCCACATAAAGGCTTCCGGCCTTTCTTCCAGCGACATTTCTTCTAAAAGCGCAGCCCTCTCTTCCACAACAGGACAGAAGAAAGCATCCCCTTCCGTAAACAACCTGGTAAAAAGCGGTAAGGCCCGCAAAACCGACGAAGACCTTCCTGCAATAACATCCCACAACCTTAAGCTTATGAACCGCCTAATGCAGTCGGAAGAGTACAAGCTTAAGCCGGACTTTGGTTTCTTTAACTTTATATTTGGACTTTCCGCCAAAAACAGGGAAAAAGTTTCCCGCGAATTTGGAGAATACACCATAAAGCAGCACGTTGAACACATGCAGGCCTTTATTTCTACGCTAAAATCCTTTATCCAGATTGCACCGGCAACCTACAAGGCAAAAATAGCGGCAGAAACAGACCTAAAGTTCAAATTCCTTCGCACCGTGGGCAAATGGACAATGCGCAACATAAAAATGCTTGCCCTTACGCTTGAAGATCAGGCGGCAGACCTTACGGTTCCAATGCTCATTCCGTTCGTAAAAGCTGTTTACCACGAGCTTATTACCATTTACTACATTGGCGAACAGCAGGTTCCAGCCCTTATCAAGGAAGTTTACGCAGACATAAGCGCCTACCCCGCAATTGATTCCTCAAAAGTGCAAACTCTTGCAAAACAAGGAATTACAGAATGGATTTATGTCTACAACCAGATAATCAAGGGCATGTACCCGCTTCTTATGAGAATGTGCTCTTCTGAATATGTTGAATTCCCACGCTTCTTTACGGCACAGATAGTTCAAATCCTGGACTTCCTTGGGCTTTCAAAATTTGACCTCCTGCTTCCGGAAAAGAAAAAGAAGGTGGACGAAGAGGCTCAGAGGGAAAAGGAAGAAGAGGAGCGCAAAAAACAGGAAGAGGCTGCAAAACCTGTTGCCGGCAAAAAAGACGAAATCGTAGAAGCAGGCCTTAAGATTCTTGAGCAGCTTTTCCCAGATGCAGGCTTCTCCAACCTGGACGCCCACCCGGACATGTTCCCCTACTTCCAGCCGCTCTACAAATTCAACGACGGCTTCAACATGCTCAATCCACAGAACGGACTTCAGGTGGCAATCGTTCTTATTAAAATCATAGACGACCTCTTCCACGGATGCCGCAACATCAACTTTAACCTAAAGGCAGACGAAAAGCTTGGCTACATGGACGATTCCATCACAGACGTTATGGGTGACTGGGGCTTCTACATTGACGACACATTTGAAAAGAACTACGCGGAATACCTGCGCAACTTTATGAACACCCTCTACACACAGAGCGACTACGCCTCCACCAACTACGGCAAGGAACTCATAAACACCATGTTCTGGGGACAAAAGCTTTACTTCCTTCCGCACCTTAAATTCAATGCGCCAACGCTTTCAAAGCCAAGGTCAGACAATAAGTTTACGCCTATCTACAACCGCACGGAATTTATCCGCAAGGTCTTTACGGTTCTTGCCCGCCGCATAGACGAAAACGCACAGGCAAAAAAGCCGGTTCTTGGCATAATCAACACTTGGGACCGCTACAACTTTGAAATTCCAAACATCATTTCCAAGAGGCTTGACGTTCTTTTGGGAGCAAAACGCCCGGACGACACTACAGCCGCCACAAATGCAAACCTCATAAAATACACCCTCTGCATAGTGGCAGTTCTTGACTGGTGGCTCAACAACACGGAAAGCCCTGCCTACACAGCAGACTCCAAAGACTTCTACCGCACATCAGGCAACAATGGAGCCCCGGAATTCTCTGTCCCTGAGCGTACGGACCAAAACCAGCTCTTTGCAGACGGAGTAAAGAAAGCCATAGCAGAAAGGCAGCAGTAAGTCACTTTAGCAAAAGATAGCAAACGATAGCAAAAAAATGCATGCCGAACTTGTTGAATTTGACCAACAGGTTCGGCATTTTTATTTTACACAAGCAATTATTCTGGCTCTGCCAATTCTTCCGGCTTTACATCTTCCACGGCATCTGCTTCAATAACAATCGGACGGTTGTGCCAAGTGTAAAGCAGGGTTATTACCGCGGCTATAATAAAGATGCAGCCCATTGCCCTAACAATGATTATTCCAAAATTCTGCGGCAAAAGAAAAAGAATCACCGCTATCAAAAGACTGCAAAGCCCCTGGTGAACAAAAGACTTTGCCACGCCCTTTTCCACATCCAGGCCCTTTAACTTAACCGCCAAAAACAAGCAGGCAAAAGCTTCCAGAACAAGATAGGCGGCAAGAACATAAAGCATGATGCGGACAATTTCCTGCACAGTGTTAAAGAGTGCAAAGGGGGCAACAAGAGCAGCAATTCCAATCAGTATGCTGACTATAGCCTCCACCACAAGAACACGCTTGTAAACATCATCATCACTTACGGAACGCATCTTTGCAAGATCATAAATTCCTTTAACAACAGAAAATGCGCCCAAAAGAATAATCAGAACCTTTATGCAAGTCTCAGGATTAAGCAAAACCAAAAGTCCCACGGCAACCAATAAAACTCCAGTAGTTATATTCTTCTTATCCATACCCTAATGATAACACAAAAAGTCAAAACTTAAAGCCATATCCCTTTTTTATTCAAAATCTTCTTCTGGACGGTACTTTTTCCAGCTCTACCTTACGCGTCTCTGCTAATTCCGGCTATCATGCCTTTGCGCCACCGCCCTTCCACCCTTCGCTAACGCTCATTGCCGCTGCGCGGCAACTCCGGGGTTCCACGGCGGCGTAGGTTGATTTGTCTTCTGCTGCACAAAATCATTTTTGTGTATTTTAACTTCTTTATTGACACAATTTTCTGTTTATGATATAGTACTTGCATATTATTGGAGCGATGGCAGAGTGGTCGAACGCGGCGGTCTTGAAAACCGTTATACTCTTACGGGTATCGGGGGTTCAAATCCCTCTCGCTCCGAGAAAGGAAGCGCTTAGGTGTTTCCAATTTGGAGACGTGGTAGAGCGGTAATACAACGGTTTGCTAAACCGTCGGTTCCTAACGGGCCGGGCAGGTTCAACCCCTGTCGTCTCCGCTATCGAACAAATAGCCCTACAAACGCTTTTGTTCAACTTTGAGACTGTAGCTCAACTGGATAGAGTGTTGGCCTGCGGAGCCGAAGGTTGGGGATTCGAACTCCCCCAGTCTCACTAATCATTACAGGTTTTTGGATATGCCGGATGTTTTTCTTCCGGTGACTGCCGCTTTGCATAAGAAAGTGTTGACTTAATTGACTGCGGTGGCTTTATTCAAAAAGTCCTGTATTTTTTTTGTTTTGGAAAGATGTCCGAGTGGTTTAAGGTCCACGCTTGGAAGGCGTGCACAGGCGAAAGTCTGTCGGGGGTTCGAATCCCCCTCTTTCCGCCTTTGTCCAGATGCTTTGCACATTGTCGCTGGAAAACCCCGCCAGATCCGGAAGGAAGCAACGGTATTCAGATGATGGTGGTGCCGAAGTTAATCTGGACTTTTTATTTTGTCATCTAGAGCCGTCTTTGCCCATCATTTTTTGCAGACGCCTAAGGTCATTCTTTAAGGTCTGGCTTTCAGGATTGCCGCTCAAACCTTCATTAAGAACATCAAGAGCTTCTTCATAGCGCTTTTTATTTGCCAAGTCAGCAAATTTGTTGTGGTAAAAGGCATCGTAATTGTGGAAGCAGTTCCTTTTTGCGCTTGAAAGAATGCCGCTGCTGCCAACATCCGCCATTCCCTGGTCAGCGATGGCTGCCGCATACAAAAAGTCCCCGTCTGCCTGTGCCGCATTTATCTTATTCAGCCAGTGCTGCTCAAGCCTCTGCTTTATTTTTGCAGCGTTCCTTGTCTGCTTTGCAATTTCCAACGAGCGTATTCCGTGCAGGTATTCAATTGCCGCATCATCCCCGCGGGCCTCGTCAAGATGCCATTGAACTTCGCTCTCAAAAATCAACTGCTCAATGCGGGCCGCTGCCTGCGCACCAATTTTGCCCCTGCGTTGCTCCAGACAGTCCTTTGCCGCAGAAAAAGAACCCTTCCGGCAGATGGAAATTATATAGTTGGAAAGCGTCTTTTCGTAAGTGTTCAAAAGCTCATTCCCGCTGCCCCACTTTGCCAAGACGGTATCAAGCCACTCAATGGCAAGGCCAAACTGCTTTTCGCGCTGCAGGCTCACAACATAATTCGTGCACATCTTTTCAAATTCCAGGCGGTTGTCGTGCTTGGAATTTTTGCAGTCCCTGGTAAAGGCGGCACAAGCGGCAAGCATAGGCACCGCCCTTTGCCAGTTTTCGGCCTTGTCGTAATCGGAGGCAAGGTTTGCCCCAACAAGGCTAACAAATACCCTGTCTTCTACCTCATAGCGTCCGCTGTAATTCCTCTTGGGAACAACCGTATAGCGCCCGCCACCGGATGCATCCACCTGAACATTCCGCCTGACCCCGGGATTGAAGCCGTAGGGATTCGTCGTCTCAACATCTATCTTTGTCTTCCCGCCGCCCGAACCGTCTGTTACATAGAGGGTGCAAAACGCATGGTTGGGGGTTACCTGGCCGCGGACATCAAGTCCACACGCCTTTGCAAGCGCAAGATAAAGCAGGCTGGAAGAAACACAGTTGTAGCTTCCGTCCGCAAACATGACGTTCAGCCTAGTCTGCCTTTCCTTATAGGCAACAATAACCTTTTCATACATGAGGGAAAGAATTTTTTCCGCTCTCTCAACTTGGCTCAAGCTTAAAAAAGAAGGGGAAGTTACAGACCGCCGCAAGACATCATAGCGCAACAGAGCCGACTGACCTTCTGCAGAGCTAACAGGGCATTCGGAAAATTCCAGGGCAGATTTTATAATGTCATCATCATCAAAAGAACCGCCGTCATCGTAAAGAAAAAGAGGCTCTACGGAAGGCAGGGCGGCATTCTGTGCAAAAGAAAAGCCAAGCGCAAAGGCAAGGCTTAGGCAAAAAAGGAAAAGCTTTTTTTCCATATGCATAAAAACTAATAAATCTGCTGAATAAAGGAATCCAAGTTCTCGTAAGTAAAGCCTTCATCCGCCATAAAAGCAAATGCAAAATCTCCGCTAACCCAAGTTGCACTCCGGCAAAGCGAATTTTCAAGGCCAAGAACAAGGTAAATTCCCTTAAGCCTTTCTGAACGGTAAGAAATATCCTTGGAAGTAAAGTTTGGAATCATCACCTGGGGAACAACGTTTCCGTAAGCCTTTGTTACGGTAAGAACCTTGCCCTTTGTTTCCGTATTGTTATAGACAGCCTGAACCACATCCGGAGAAACGCGCACAACCTTAGAAAGCTTGTACTGTTCAACAACCTGCGGAACCTTCAAGTCGGTGGAAGAGCGGCCCTTTATGTTCACAACAGTGGCAGGCACTTCATCTTCCTGGGAAATTTCTTCTGAACCTTCTGAATCTTTGGAACCTTCAGAACTCTCTGAATCTTTGGAATCCGCTGCTTTGGAATCCTTTGCTTTTGAATCCACAGACTTAGCTTCTTTAGACTTTTCTTCGCTTCCGGCAGACAAGGTTGAATCCTCTGTAAATAGCTGCTGATCTTCTGGCGTAGTAGCGCAACCTTCAGTCATTGTAATTGTAAACAGAAAAAAAACACCGGCAAATAACAATCTTGCAAACTTATTCATTCTTCTATTATATAATCTTTGTATAAAAAGTCAAAGCCTTGTAACAAAATCAACTTAAATGTTAAACTCAAAGAAGGAATTGGGGGCAAGAGGTTAAAAATGCTTAGCAGAAGACTTTTTCTTATTGCAATAATACTTTTTGTAAATTGCTTTACCTTTGGCAGGGAAAAAATAATTATGATAGAAAAACTAGCCCTAGGAACTTCAAGGGCTGATGTTTCCAAGGAATTTGGTGAGCCTGATTCCTATGAATTTGATACAAACAAAGTAAAGGTTATATATAAAATTTCTGGCAGTGAATACTACAAGCTCTATTTTACCTATACACAAAAGCTGTGGAAGCTTAGCAAATTTGTGGGCGATGAAGAATACGTAATCTTTATGGACACAAGGATTCAGTAGCAAGATATTTTATTTCTTATGCACGAATTTAAACAGAGCCTAGCCCCGATTGGAAGGGCCGCGAAGCGGTTGCCTTTAGGCAATGGAGGCGAAAGCCGGATTTCGCAACGAAGTTTCTAGCGACCCTGGAAAGCGGGGAAAAATTGCCTCCATGCAATTTTTCCCCACAAGTTTTCCAACGGAAAACTTGCCGTATGTTTCCGCAAACAAATGACGCGCCCTCCATGGCGCTCCTTGTTTGCGATTTAGTAAAAATTGCATGGAGCTGACCGGACACGAAGTGCCGGGCACAGTATAACCAAAAAGGTGGCTCCAAACCCTATTGGCAATTCTTATGCAAAGCTTTAAAATAGGATTGTTCAAAATTTGCAATAAAAAATAAGGAGAAAATATATGACAGCTTTTATGAAACTTCAGAACGGCAGCGACATCCGCGGAATTGCTTCTGAAGGTGTTGAAGGAGAAAACGTAAACCTTACGCCCCAGATTGCAAGGCAGATAGGATATGCTTTTGCCAATTGGCTTGCAAAAAAATCAGGATGCCAGGCAAAAGACCTAAAGATTGGTGTTGGACGCGACTCCCGCATTACAGGTCCAGACCTTGCTGCTGCCCTTATGGAAGGAATTGTTTTTGCAGGTGCAAGCGTTGTTGACTGCAAAATGGCAACCACACCTTCCATGTTCATGTCCATTGTTTTTAAGGAAACAGCTTTTACCGGTGCTGCAATGATTACGGCAAGCCACCTTCCCTTTAACCGCAACGGAATCAAATTCTTTGACAAAGACGGCGGTCTTGAGCACGACGACATAACAGAAATCCTTTCGCAAGCAGAAAAGGCCAATGTAGAAAAGGCTTCTGCACCAGCATCTGTTGGGTCGGTGGATTTAATAAGCATTTACGCCGAATACCTAAAGAATAAAATTGCATCTGCGCTAAAGGACATAGACGAAAAACAGCCGCTTAAAGGTTTGCACATCGTTGTGGACAGCGGTAACGGTGCCAGCGGATTCTTTGTAGACAAAATACTTAAGCCGCTTGGAGCAGACACGACTGGCAGCCAGTTTCTGGAGCCGGACGGAATGTTCCCCAACCATATTCCAAATCCGGAAAACAAGCAGGCCATGGAAGCCATAAAGAATGCCGTGCTAAACAACAAGGCGGATCTTGGCCTTATCTTTGACACAGACGTTGACCGCATGAGTGCAGTCTTGAACGACGGCAGGGAAATCAACCGCGACTCTATCATAGCAATGATTGCGGCAATTCTTGCACCTGAATACCCGGGTTCTACAATCATTACGGATTCCATTACTTCCGACAGGCTTACCTACTTCCTTGAAGACGTTCTTGGTCTAAAGCACCTTTGCTTTAAGCGCGGATACAAGAATGTTATTGACAAGCAGAAGGAACTTAACGCTTCTGGAACGGTTGCCCCGCTTGCAATGGAAACTTCCGGCCACGGTGCGCTAAAGGACAACTACTTCCTGGACGACGGAGCCTTCCTTGCGGTAAAGCTTATCATTGCCCTTGCCCAGGCTTCCGTAAAGGGAAAAAACTTGAGTTCCCTTATAGAAAAACTTCCGCCACTCGTAGAAGACGGAGAATTCCGCTTTAAAATCAAGGGGGAGGACTTTAAGGAATACGGCCTAAAGGTTCTTGATGAATTCAAAAAGAGGGCTTCTGCTGCAGGCTATACTCTGCCACATTCCTATGAAGGCGTAAGAATTTCTTTTAACAGCGAAGACATAAAGGGCTGGATGCTTCTTAGGCTTTCTTTGCACGACCCGGTTATGCCGCTTAACATAGAGGGCGCGCGTAAAGGGGACCTTGCAAAGCTTGTGGAAATTGCAAAGAAACTTACCGACGGATTTGACCGCCTGGAAAGAAAGTTTTAAAGGTCGGTGAGAGAGTCGAACTCTCGTTTGCTGGATGAAAACCAGCTGTCCTGACCGTTAGACGAACCGACCGGTAGCGGAGAGAGAGGGATTTGAACCCCCGATGGCGTTACCACCATAACAGCTTAGCATGCTGCCGCAATCGACCACTCTGCCATCTCTCCGGGTGCTTATGCAATAAGAGCTTCCACTCCCTGCATATCCTCAATCTCTATATCAACCATCTTTGTAACGATAATCTCGTCCACGGTTACGCCAAGAACCTGCGCAAGAACAATAAGGTTGTCTATTGTTGGCATGTTCTTACCGGCAAACCAGTTGTAGACAGTCTGCACATAGGGAAAGTTGAGGATAACCTGCAGCTGCCTGGGAGTGATTCCCCGCTGCTTCATAAGTGATTTGATTTTTGCGCCTGTAGCGTCCACATCAAGTACAGGTCTTAGAAATGTTGTTTTCACGTTGATAACTCCTATTTTTGGAGCCCCAACGCTTCTTAGGAAGGTTTACGCCAAAGCTCCTCTTACAAAAATTGACTTGCAGCTAAAGGAAGCTGAATGTTCCAAACTGCTTTCCAACTGGCATTCACTTTCGTGGCTATGATGCACGCATGAATGTTCAGAAGAATGACTTTCTTCATGGGAATGAAAATGAAACTTGTTGATGTTCATAGCGTTCATTCTGAACCTCCATTTAAGTGTAAGCCAGCCGGAGCCAACTTTTGCGTTGCTTCAACGCTTTATGTCATTAATATATCACCAAAACAAATTTGTGTCATTAGCGAGCTTCTTTAAAAACGCAGGAACTGTTTTTAAGCAGACTTGGCTTCAGAAAGCTCGCACACCACTTCCACAAAGTCGCGGACAATGAATTCGTCGACAGAAACACCGTAGATGTTGGCAATAACAATCATGTTGTCTATTGTTGGAAGATACTTTCCCTTTTCCCAGGCATAGATTGCCTCTGGGCTAGAGAAATTAAAAATTGCTTGGACTTCGCGAACCGAATAGCCCGCACGTATCCTACATTCCTTTATCTTTGCGGCGGTTGCTTCTATATTTATTATTGGTTTATTTATCTTGCACATCCGTTTCTCCTAAAATACCGGGAGCCAACGCATGTGAAAAAAAGTCTTAGGCGCTGGTCTGCCCTTCAAAATCTTCAAAAGTAGCCTGGTCGTATAGGCCACACCCGTTAATTATTCCCTGTGTCTTTCTCTGCTGAACATATTCCTGCATAAGGTTTACAAGCGGTAACTGTAGCAGTTTTTGTGTTTGCAAGTTAGATTTATCAGAAACTGCCGACATATCAGTTCCTCCTGTTTTAAGATACAAGGTACTCAACGAGCACTACTCCCAAGTTTTGAAAGACAAATTTAGAAGTGATAGGCTTACTATATCACTAAAAAAAACTTTTGTCTTTCAAGTTCTCCTTGAATTCCAAATTTTTTAGGCTTTTTTATGCAAAAATTCCAGTTTTTATCCTTACAAACCAAATCATTCCATCTTTGGCTTGGTGTAGATATAGAATTTTGGGGCGCGGTAGTCAATGTGCCATGCACCAGAATAAAATCCGTTGTCATTTGCAACCGGGCTTACAAAAATAACATTTAGCGCGGGGCTTCCCGTTTTATAGATAAATTCGTTTGAAGTCCACTCCTGCCTTGTAAGCGAAACATATTCAGACTGGTCTTTTACAGGTGTATAAACCGATATTTTGTAGCTGCCGCTCTTCATGTCCAGGTGAACTACGGTTCCGCCGGTAAAGCAGCCGTTCCAATAGCGGTGCAGCCACTTTCCCTTCTTTTTGTTTATCTCGTAATACCATGAATAAGAAATGCTTATTATGGAAGAAGACGCATCGTTTCCGTCCATATCCGTAACCCTAATCATGCAGGGAACTATATTCATATTGCCAAAATTTTCCGGACGGTAAATTTCCAGTGCCCTTGCTTGTGCAGAAAAAAACTGAACGGTAAAAATAAATGCTGCAACAAGAATCAATCTGGCAAAACGGTTAGTCTTTTTTTTCATACCCTGTTCCCTTCTTGTTCTTAAGGAATTCCGGCTTCTGCTCCCTGAATTTCTTTGGGGTAAGCCCCACCATGTTCTTGAACACCTGAACAAAATGGCTCTGCGAACTAAAGGATAGCATGTCCGCTATCTGCATGACCGAATAATCCGAATTGAGCAGCAT
The DNA here is from genome assembly GCA_017961705.1 of Treponema sp. Lineage (GTDB taxonomy): Bacteria > Spirochaetota > Spirochaetia > Treponematales > Treponemataceae > Treponema_D. The sequence continues at coordinate 67,735 of JAGCWT010000113.1, read as the reverse complement.
CTGCTTTGCGTAGACAATCTTCTGCTCGCGGATATAGTCTGCCGGGCTAACCCCCATCTCGTTCTTGAACAAATGCGACAGATAGTTTTCCGAAAGGTCAGAAACCTTGGCCAATTCGTCTATTTTTATCTGCCTGGTAAGATTTTCGTAAATATAGTTTATGCACTTTAGCACTGGCTTTGAAAGGGATGCCGGTCTTTTTAGAACCCGCATTCTTCTGGTAAAGTCCATGACCATGTCCGTGTACACGGCAACAACACTCTGTATGTCTGCACATTCGTCCATCTTTAGGATGTAAAAATCACTAAGGGTGTAGGCTTCTTCGTTTTCCATGCCAGCGTCTATGCAAAAGCGGGTAACCAGGGCTGCCGTAACCACAAAATGATACTTTGTGTTGCGCAAAAAATTCAGGGAAAGCTTGCCCTTACCTTCTTGGTTTACAAAATCACCGCGGGCAAAATTCTGCTCAACAGTTTCTATGTCTCCGCTTGCAACCGCTTCATAAAAACTGTATTCATCAGAAGGCTCACTGTGCTTTCTGTTTTCCATGCGCTCTTGTTCTTCAAACCTGTTCCAGGATTCGTCCCTCATCTTTCCCTCAACTATAATTTGCCATATTTAATAGAAAAAAAAAAGTAGTCTTGCGGCAGTTTTATATGCTAAGGTCCTTCCGATTTCGCAGGCCCCACCAATTCCTATCTTGCTTCTTTTTGCCCAAGTAATTGACAATATGCGCTTAACAGTTTATGTTAATAGATTGAAAAATAAGGTGCATTTTTGCGCCAGACAGTCTTTTTTGAGGTAAGGTCTTATGGACAAAATAAAATACGATTTTTCCGTTGAAACTTTAGGAGAATGCAAAGTCCGCTCTCCAATTGAACTTTCACATGAACACGGTGACTTCCGTGCAACTTATGTTAAGGACACATCTTTTGTCCGCAATCTGGTGAATGTTTTTGAGGACGACAAGGGCGATGCCAACGACATGTCCAACCTTATGGAAAAAGCAGGTCCAAGAGAAACCATTTATTTTAACCCTGCTCACGTTACAGCCGGCATTTGTACTTGTGGCGGTCTTTGCCCAGGTTTGAACGACGTAATCCGTGCTGTAGTACGCTGCCTTTGGAACCGCTACGGTGTCCGCAGAATCCGTGGCATCCGCTTTGGCTACAAGGGTTTCTTTACAGAACAGGGCTTCAACACAGTAGATCTTAACCCGGACAACGTAGACACAATCCACAAGATTGGCGGTTCCTTCCTTGGAACTTCACGCGGTGGCGGAGACCGTGTAACAGACATCGTAGATTCCATAGAGCGCCTCAACATCAACGTTATGTTCATAATTGGCGGTGACGGAACCCAGCGCGGTGCCTTGGACATTGCAAACGAAATTGACCGCCGCGGCTTAAAAATCGCCGTTGTTGGCATTCCCAAGACCGTAGACAACGACCTTCAGTTCATAGACCGCTCATTCGGTTTTGAAACAGCAGTTCAGAAGGCAACCCAGGCTATCAATTCATGCCACATGGAAGCCCACTCACAGATTAACGGTATTGGTCTCGTAAAGCTCATGGGACGCGAATCTGGCTTTATTGCTACAGCAGCCGCCATTGCAAGCCATGAGGCAAACTTCTGCCTTATCCCGGAAGTTCCATTTGACATGGACGGTCCAAACGGATTCCTTGCCCACCTCCAGGAACGCCTCGAAAAGCGCCACCACGCAGTTATCGTAGTAGCAGAAGGTGCAGGACAGGAACTTCTTACAACAACCAACCAGACAGACGCATCCGGCAACAAGAAGCTTGCAGACATTGGCATCTTCCTCCGCGACAAGATAACTGAATACTTTGCAAACAAGAGCTTCCACATCAACCTTAAGTACATTGACCCAAGCTACGAAGTACGCGCATCAGTTACAACCGCAAACGACTCCATCTACTGCGAGCGCCTTGGAAACAATGCCGTCCACGCAGCAATGGCTGGTAAGACAAAGATTGTTATTGGCCTTGTCCACGACAAGTACGTTCACATCCCAATCACAATGGCAACACTCAAGCGCAACACCGTAGACCCGGAAAGCTCACTCTGGCGTGACTGTTTGGATGCTACACTCCAGCCAGTTTATATGGTAAACAACATCAACACAGTTACAGAATACCAGCGCAAGACAGCAGAAGAAGCCAACCAGAAGGCCATTGCAAGACTTGAAAAAGTCAACAGCATGGGTAAGAAATAATTATTCGTTTAATTTTGCATTTTAGGGCAGTTTACTTATTGTAGACTGCCCTTTTTTCAGTTATAATAAGAACAATAAAAAGTATGGAGCCTATACATGGAAGAAATTTCTTTGGACGAATTCGGTATTTCAACCGAAGAAGTTGTTCAAACTGAAAATAACAACGACTCAACAAAACCAGAGTTAATAAAAAAACGCACGCTTCCATTATTATTAGGCGCTTACTTGATAACACCCCTCCTCTGGGGCTACATTGCCTGCTTTATGGGAGCAATGTCCCTTAAAGAGTTTTTCCATACGCTGGCAGACCCGGTGCTTTACATTTTCCTTGCAATCCAGCTGATTTTGCCGATTGTTACATTCCGCTGGTACAAAAAAAACATAGAATCCTACAACCATTCAGAAGATTCCATTGAAAAACTAAACAAAACCGTACGCACCTTTGAAAACATTTCCATAATACTCCCTATCGCTTGTGCCGCCACTTTGCCAAACATCTACCACGCGCGCTATCTTGCCAGGGGATTGTCTTGGGAAGCCTTTAGCGGAAAATCTCCGCTAATGTACCTTGTCTTTCTTATCATAGGCGTAACCTTCATCTTTGGAACATTCGTCTACATTCTTTTTTTGCAGAGCGTAGAGCACACCATTTACTGGCTGCCATACAGGACAAAGCACCAAACCATGTCTCTTGTAGTGCGCATACTGGCAATCTCCGGCTTTGCACTTATAGGACTTGGCCTCCTCCTTTTTTCAACATTCCTTATTCCAAAAAACAGGCTTGTAAGCAACAGTCTGCTTGCCCTGCGAATTCTTCCGGTTGCGGCCCTTTGCATCATCATGGATGTCATAGACTTCTACACCTGTATACGCGACGTAAAGCTGAACATAACGGACATTGCAAACCAGGCAAAAGAGCTTAGCATGAGGAACTACACCGCAAAACCTGTTCCCATAATACTCCGCTGCGAACTTGGCGACCTTGTAAACGACATGAATTCCTTCTCGGATACAATGCACAATCTTTTGGCCAGCTTTAAGAATTCAATCATTCTTTCAAACGAGAACGCTTCCAACCTTTCTATAAACATGGAAAAAGCCATGGAGCAGGTTACCGGCATTATGGACCACATCCAGGCTGTCCGCGACGAGATGAACAAGCAGGCCCAGGGCGTACAGGAAGCAAATGCAAGCGCAAACCAGATTCTTGGCAGCATCAAGGGTCTTAACGCAAACATAGAAATGCAGGCTTCTTCCGTAAAGCAGTCATCCTATGCGGTAAACAAGATGGTAGAAAAGATCCGCGACATAACGGAAGTTCTACAGAACAACTCCAATGCCGTAAATTCCCTTGGGCAGGCATCTGATGAAGGCCGCAAAAGTATCCAGGGTGCGGTTAATTTGGCCCAGGACATCATCAGCAGGTCAACTTCTCTCATGGAAGCAAGTGCAATCATCCAGAACATAGCAAGCCAGACAAACCTTCTTGCCATGAACGCCGCAATTGAGTCAGCCCATGCCGGTGCAATAGGCCAGGGATTCGCTGTTGTTGCAGATGAAATCAGAAAGCTAGCCGAACAGTCAGCAAAACAGAGCAAATCCATACGCGACAACCTTAAAGGCTTGTCCAAGGCAATCGTAAATGTTGCAGACAGCACACAAGAGGTTCAGAAAAAGTTTGACATAATCTACGACCTAACCCAGACCGTGCGCAGACAGGAAACCGAAATTATGGACGCTGTTGCAGAACAGGCAAAAGGCAACCAAAAGGTTCTTGACACCATGGAAGAAATCAACGAGGCTACAAGCTACGTAAAGGACGGCTCAAAAGAAATGCTTTCCGGTGGCGAACAGGTCGTAAAAGAAATGGAAATCCTGAACAACGTTACAACCAAGATAAACCTCCAGATGAACCTTATGACGGACAGCATAGACGTTATTACTGCGGCCGTAGAAAACGTAAATTCTGCATCCACAAAGAACCAGCAGGACTTGAATTCACTTGGCGACATAATCGGAAGCTTTACGCTGTAAATTTTTCATTTTTGCCAGTTTTTTTGGACGGTACTTTTGACCGCTCTTCCATTTTATCCCTTGGCTAATTCGACCGAATAGGCCTTTGCGTCACCGCCCTTCCGCCCTTCGCTATCCGCTCATACCGTCCTTTCAGGCCGGTACTGACGGGGCTCCACGGCGGCGTAGCATTCTCCTTATGCCTTTTTGCAATTAATGCTTGCGAAATTACAATAAAGGTCTTATTATTTAAGAAAGGTCTAAGCATTCCCATGCCCAATGCCCTTTAAGGAGTTTTTTCATGAAGAAAGCAACACTCGTTTTGGCTGCAGTAGCAGCTATTTCTTTCATTTTCGCTCTTTCAAGCTGCGCAACCACAAATTCTTCCGGTAGCAGCGGAAGTTCCCAGGGAGGAAGCAACAAGCAGGGCGAAAAAGTCACAATCAAAATGTACGACAACTGCCCCACAGACGATGCTGGCGGAATCCTTGCACAGGCAGGCTTCAAGGCTTTGGACGCTTCCTACACCGGAGAAACTTCATTCACTTTTGTAGGCACACCAGATTCCTCAAGCATTCAGCCTATCCTCAAATTCACTTCAAGCTGTAGGGCAATTCAGGCAGCAATGCAAAAAGCATCCGGCAAAAAATGCACCCTTACCTACAACACGGCAAAAGACGGCTCTGGCATTACGCTGGACTTGTCTTCCTCCACCGCAATCCTGAACACCTTGGCAATGATGATTTCCAAGAACGCAACAACAATTTACGGCATCTACAAGTACTAAAAAGACACTTCGCAGACTATCGGCAGATGGTCACTAAAGCCGCTTCCGTTCCAAATCTTGTACTTCTTGGGAATTTTACTTTCCCCTTCACTCCATGGTTCGGAGGCGGCAGCTTCAAAATATTCAACTTCAGCATCACCCGCATAAAAAAACTGGTCTATGCGCGACCATTCGCCGTTAAAGTAATAGCTCCCCGGTTCAACAAGGCTTTGAGAAAAATCATACCAAGGGCTTAGCACCTCTACCCCAAAGTCATTTTGTTTTCCAAAAGCAAGTTCCCTCAAAAGGATTGTCCCGCTATCCCCTCCCTTTTTGAATTTTCCAATATCGCGGTTAAAGTCTCCGCAGCACAAGACAGCCTTGCCAAGAGCCAGCTCTTCCCCAACCTTCCGCGAAAGAACCGACTCCTGAAGATTGCGCCACTTCTCCGTTGCATTTTCACCCCCGCTCATGCTCTTCCAGTGGTTGACCATAAGAGTAAGCATACGGCTACCTTTGCAAACCGAAAGCTGCATCAAAGGCCTCATCCTTGGCATATCAGACTTTTGCTTACGAAAATCCACCCCGTGAACGGTTAGCCCGCTTACAGGCCAGCGTGAAAGCACTCCGCACCCAATTGCACCACCAAAATCCTTTGCAAAGCAACCGTAGGCATAGACCTTCTTCTTGTCCCATTCCCCTGCCAAAAAATTGCTTATGTCCATCATAACGCCTTCGTTTTCAATTTCTTCCATTACAAAAACGTCCGCATCCAAAGCCTTTATCACTTGGCAAAGACGCTCAAGGCGCACAGTGTATGCTTCCTGTCCCCAGCTTCCGTCTTTCTTGAATTCATCATATTCAAGACCGCTTGTTGTGCTGTCAAAAAATGTCTGGACATTCCAGTTTGCAACCCTAAGCTTCTGCCTGCTGCCAAGCTCCCTGGCCGAAGCCCTTCTTCTTTCCGACCTGCTTGCTTCACCATCCGCATCACCGAGCGAACAGCCGCCAAAACAAAGGGCAAGCAAAACAACATGCATCAAAACCAAAAGTATTTTTTTCATATTTTCCATCCATACTATATATAGCCCCTAAAAATTCAAAAACTGACACAAACACGCAAATTTTTTGCACAAAAAAACCTAACCAAAGCCTCGCTTGCACGTGAAAATAAAAACTACTATAATATTCCTATGCTTTTCTATTATTTAGTAATTTATCCTATAAAACAAATTCTTGAAATTTTTTACCTTTTTTTTGAAGAACTAACTAGAAGTTCAGGAATTTCTGTAATAGGACTAAGCTTTGTCGTAACGCTTTGTTGCCTTCCGCTGTACATAATAGCCGAATCTTGGCAGGAAAAAGAAAGAATTCTGGAAGACAGCATGCGACCCGGCGTTAAGCGCATAAAAAAAGCATTCAAGGGTGACGAGCAATTCATGATGCTGAACGCTTTTTATACCCAGCACCATTACCACCCTATTATGGCCCTTCGCTCTTCATTCGGCCTTTTGATTCAGATTCCCTTTTTTATGGCGGCATATTCATTCTTGTCCCACCTGCCCAACCTTAACGGAGTAAAATTTCTGTTCATAAGGGATATGGGCAGCCCAGACGCAATGTTTTCCATAGGTTCATTCACAGTGAATGTTCTTCCCATCGCAATGACTATAATCAACTGCGTTTCCGGTGCCATTTATTCCTACGGCCACAAAGACAAACGCGAGAAAATTCAGATTTACGTTTCCGCACTGGTCTTTCTTGTAATACTCTACAATTCTCCGGCTGGACTTGTAATGTACTGGACAATGAACAACCTGCTTTCCCTGGTAAAAAACGTCTTCTACAAGTTCAAGAATCCGGTCAAAGTGCTTTACAGAATAGCACTTGCGGCATGCATCTGCGGTATACTCGTAGCCATATTTGCAATGCAGAAGAGAAAAATCGAACTCCGTGCAATGCTTGCCCTAATCTGCATCATCATTGCGGCTGCCCCTTTAATCATCAAGGCTGTAAACTGGCTTTTGGACAACATGCTTACAGACATAGACCGGTCCCCAAAGACAAGGCTTTGCATATTCATTTTCTCTTCGCTAACAATCGCCCTTTTAACAGGCCTTACGATTCCTTCCATGCTTATAGAAAGTGAGCCCCAGGAATTCTGCTACGTAGACAAATACACGTCTCCTTTCATATTCCTAAGGACAGCCTTCTACCAGGGACTTGGCTTCTACGTATTTTGGCCAGTCTGTTTTTATGCCCTGTTCGGAAAAAAGATAAAGAAAATCCTAACTCTTATGGCAGCATTCCTTGCCGTATATGCACTCGTTAACAACTTTGCCTTTACCGGTTCATACGGACCGCTTACCGAAAACCTTGACTTTATGGAAGCACAGTTTTTCTCGGCACCATTGTGGCAAATCGCATTAAATGCCCTTATAGCCCTTATAGCTTTTGCAGCCATAGTTTTTGTGCTTACGAAAAAGTCTAAAGTACTTTCGCCCATCTTTATCATTGCAGCAATCTGCCTAACAACCGTTTCTTTGCGCAATATTTCAATTGTCAGCAAGGCCTACCTGAATATGGAAAAAAAGCAGACAATTTCCAAGATTGAACCTGTGTACCATCTTTCCAAAACAGGCAAAAACGTAATTGTCTTTATGCAGGACAGGCTCTTTTCTCCGCTCATAGACGAAGTGTTTGAAGAAAAGCCGGAACTGGTGGAACATTTTGACGGCTTTGTATTCTATCCTAACACTGTTTCTTTTGGTTCGCTTACAATGGTTGGCGTACCGGGAATATTTGGCGGCTACAGCTTTACTCCGGCAGAGATGAACAAAAGGGATACGGAAACTTTGCAGAAAAAGCACAACGAATCTATCCTTTCCATGCCAGTCACTTTTATGGAAAACGGCTGGGAAGCAACTGTTTCCGACATGCCCTACGAAAACTTTGGCAAAGAACCTGTTACCGACATGTACAAAGACTACCCGGACATAAACCGTGTTTTAACGACAGGCCTATATTCAGACTATTGGTATGAACAAAACGGCATAGAAAAGACCAATTACATAAGCGAAAGCATAAAGCACAATTTCATCATGTTCAGTATTTTTAAGACCTTCCCTCCAGTTTTAAGACGCTTGGTCCATCACAAGCGCTGGTGGAATGCAAACGGCCGCAAAGACCACTTCTCCCAGTTTATAGACAACTATTCATGCCTTATCTATTTCCCGGAAATGTTTGACGGTTCAGCAGAAAAAAGCACCTTCACCATGATAGACAACCTTTCCACTCACGAACCCAGCAGGCTTCAGTACCCGGACTACATACCGGTAAAAGATGTTACGCAGACAGGTCCTTCAAAATGGGCAAAAAACGCCCAGTACAACACACAGGCAGGAACCTTGCGCTGCTATGCAAAATTCTTTGACTGGCTAAAAGAAAACGACCTGTACGACAATACCCGCATCATCATAGTCTCTGACCACGGAACATACATTGACACAGGCAAATTTGAAAAGTCCGACAAGCCGCCCTATCCAAAAGAAAGCGTAACTGCAAGCCTTATCGTAAAAGACTTTAACGACCGCCGCCCCAGCCCGGACGGAATCCACCTTACAAAGGACTTCTCTTTTATGACAAATGCAGACACCCCGGCAATTGCAACAAGGGATATTTTCCCGAACGCAAAAAATCCCTTCACTGGGCTTGAATACGACCTTCCCAACAAAGATGAATTCGTAAAAATTTGTCACCCAAATGCAGAAAGTACGCGTAACCGTGAGCATACAAAGTTGATTATCTCTAATGACGACTGGTATACGGTAAGCGGAGACATAACAAAAAACGAAAACTGGAAACAAATTTTCCCGTTTGGAGAATAAATATGCTGCTATACAACCTGATAATCTATCCTCTCTATACAATAATAGAAATTATCTATGCCATTTCCAAGAAATTTTTCCATAACGAAGGACTGGCAGTTATTTGTGTTTCCGTTGGAATTACAATCCTTTGCCTTCCGCTTTATGCCGTTGCCGAACACTGGCAGGAAGTTGAGCGCGAAAAACAGGGCAAAATGAAAGCCGGGCTTGAACGCATAAAAAAGGCATTTTCTGGCGATGAACGCTACATGATGACGTCCACTTTCTACCGCCAGCAGCATTACAGCCCAATTATGGCACTACGCTCATCATTCGGCCTTTTAATTCAGGTTCCCTTTTTCCTTGCCGCTTACAGCTATCTTTCTCATCTTAGCGACTTGAACGGAGAAAGCTTCCTCTTCATCCGCGACATGGGTGCACCGGACGCCTTGTTTTCAATAGGGGCATTTTCCGTAAACATCTTGCCAATCGCAATGACGCTAATAAACTGCATATCCGGCGCAATTTATTCAAAGGGTCACGGGCTTAGGGAAAAGCTTCAGATTTATATAATGGCGGCCATCTTCCTTATCATTCTTTATGACTCACCGGCAGGCCTTGTTCTTTACTGGACATTCAACAACATATTCAGCCTGGTAAAAAACATCTTCTACAAACTCAAGAACCCCCTCAAGAAATTCTGGATTCTATGCTGTGCAATCTGCGTAATACTCCTTGCCTACATATTGTTTAGGCTAAAGATAAAATTCTCCTACACCCTGGTGGCAATGCTGGTATTTGCCTGCATATTCCTAGCCCCAGTCTTTATCCGTTTTGCAAACAAGCTTATCGGAGGCCCGCTCAAAGTTCTTGCTGAATCAAGAAAAACAAGGAATTCCCTCTACATCCTTTCCTGCGTCCTGCTTTTTGTACTTGCAGGCCTTTCCATTCCGGCGGCCTTGGTTTCCTCTTCACCAATTGAATTTTCAGGGCTCGGCGAACATCCAAATCCCCTCTTTTACATAAAGACGGTTTTAACCCAGTCGGCAGGATTTTTCCTCTTCTGGCCTTTGTGCGTCTACTTCCTCTTCAACAAAAAGATTCAGACTTTGCTTTCTGCGTTTATGTGCTGGATAGCCGCAAGTGCCATTGTAAATTCATTCTTCTTTATGCTGAACTATGGGGATGTCTCCGCAACGCTCACCTTCCTGAATGCGGTAAACTTCAGAACTATTTCAATGCCAAGCCTGCTGAACCTCTTTGTATTGGCTGCTCTGCTCCTTGCAATAGTATTCACAATTCCTTTCAAGAAGGCAAAAATCCACTGCAGCCTAACTTCGCTTCTAATCTTTGCCGTTACAGCTTTGGCCCTTATAAACACAGCAACGATTCAAAAGCAGTACAAGGAATTCCTCCAGATAAGCGGAACCGACTCTGCAAAAATAGAACCGATTTTTAAGCTTTCAAAAAACAAGCAGAACGTCATAGTCTTTATGCTTGACCGGTCGGAAAACCAGTATGCGGAAGAAATGTTCAAGGAAGACCCTTCTTTTAACGAATCATTCTCCGGCTTTACCCTTTACAAGAACACACTCTCTTTTAACGGCCACACGCTAATGGGAGCCCCCCTTGTTTACGGCGGATACGAATATGCCCCCTTGGAGATGAACAAAAGAAAAGACGAACTTCTCTACAAAAAGAACAACGAAGCCCTGCTGCTTTTGCCCCGCATTTTTACAGAACAGGCAGACTTTTCCGCAACCATAACAGACCCTTCTTGGGCAAACTACAATGCCTATGCAGACCTTACAATAACAGACCCCTACGAAAAAATTTCCGGTTACCAGACAATTGGCAAATATTCAAGCGCCTGGTACAAAGCCCACCGCGAATCCTCCGGACTTGACAACACGGAAAAACTCTTAAAGCGCAACATGCTCTTCTTTAGCTTTTTCCGAACAAGCCCCGCAATCGTAAGGGAAATAATCTATCAGCAGGGAAAGTACTGGAACACGGACGACAACGTTACATCTTACACAAACATAATAGACAACTATGCCCCCCTCTCTTTCCTCCCAGAACTAACAGTTACGGAAGAATCCAATTCGGGCTCCTACATCTGCATTGTAAATGAACTTACCCATTCATCCACTTTCATGCAGGCACCAGACTATGTTCCTTCAGAAAAAATTACAAACAAGGGCCAGAGCCGCTTTAAGAATGAAGAGGCCTACCATACAAACATGGCGGCATTCAAACAGATTGCAAAGTGGCTTGACTACCTAAAGCAGCAGGGCGTTTACGACAACACCCGCATCATAATAGCAGCTGACCACAGCCGTACAACTTATGAAGACTGCATGGAAAAAGACGATGCCCTGGACGAAAAAATTGCCGGCGACAGGTACACTGGCCGCGGACATTTCCACCCCCTGCTTATGGTAAAAGACTTTAACCAGACAGGCTCCCTAAAAACCGACGGAACTTTCATGACAAATGGAGACGTTCCATCTATTGCCCTGAACGGAATCGTGGAAGACCCGGTAAACCCATTTACAAACAAAAAAATACCGCTGGACACTTCTTCCATAAAAAAAGACGGCGTCATAATAAGCTGCAGTGACGTGCATCAGGCTTGGCTAATGCAGGGCGACTACACCTTCCCGGTCCGCAAAAACCAGTGGTGGCGTGTAAAAGACGACGTTCTTAAGGCATCCAGCTGGACAGAAGCTAATATTGAAAACTAATTAAAATAGGAGTAGAATATAAGGGCATCTTTATGCCTTAAATATACAGGAGAAAAAAACTATGACCGAACAGGAATTTGAATATTTGTATGCAGTCCACAAAAGGAATGACACCTCATCTTTTTCTGATGAACTCAAGCAGGCTTGCCAAAAGAACGGCTGGACTGACGGCAATAAAATCACAGATTCAGGCTACGAAGCACTTGCTCCATATAAAGTAGACAATGCAATCATTATGGCGGCAGGACGCTCCAGAAGATGCATGCCCCTTTCCAACTACCTTCCAAAAGGCCTGTTCGAAATAAGGGGCGACACAATGGTTGAGCGCCAGATTAAGCAGATGCACGATGCGGGAATCAAAGAAATCGTAATCGTCGTAGGCTATCTAAAAGAAAAATACTACGAAATGGCAAAAAAATATCCTGAACTGATTGTAATCGACAACGAAGAATGGCAGGAAAAAAACAACATATCTTCTTTGTATGCCGCAAAGGACTATATAAAAAATTCCTACATCTGCTGCTCGGACAACTGGTTTGCCCACAACGTCTACCGCGACTACGTTTACGACTCATACTATGCCGCCAAATATTCTGATGAATTCATCAATGAAGACTGCGTAAAGGCTTTTGACAAAAACGGCTACATGCGCGAAGTAAAGCGCGGCGGTGAAAAAAGCTGGTACATCATAGGCGAATCATTCTGGCGCAAAGACTTTTCCGACACCTTCAAAGACCTTATGGTTAAGGAATATTACGATCCAGAAATGAAGTACATGCTTTGGGACCACTTCTATGCAAAGCACATCGATGTACTCAACATGAAAATCCGCAAGACAACAGATGCTGAATGCAAGGAATTCGACACAACGGAAGAAATCATCGAATTCAACCCAAGCTTCAAGGAATTTGTAAACCAGTTCTTCCAGGAAGAAGAATTCGTAAACAGCACCCAGCGCATCTCCTACCTTTCAAACTACACAGACGTTAAGCAGTACTCAGTAGTCGCAACAGAACAGCTTACAGGCCGCATGCACGTAAACGAAAACCTCTTTGGTGCATCCCCAAAATGCCTTGAAGTTTTCCACAATGCCAAGATGGAAGACTTGTGCCTTTACGACCTTACCCGCGAAGATGAACTTGCCCTTGAAGTCTCAAAGATGCTGGACCTTCCTACAGACAACATTTTTGTCCACTCAGGTTCATCCGATGTCATAAAGACAATAATGACCCTTGTACTCAACAAGGACGACACGGTACTCATTTCCGCCCCCGCATGGAACTACTACAAGTCCGTAGTGGAACTCCACTTTGCAAAGGCCGCATACTACGAAATCAAGCCCGGCAAAGATTCATACGAATTTGACGTAAAAGGCCTCCTATCAAAGGCCCGCGAAACGAACCCAAGAATCATCGTAATTACGACACCCCACAACCCGACCGGCGCAGTCATGAGCCAGACCGATGTAGAAAAAATCGTAAAGCAGAACCCGTCTTCTCTGGTAATCATAGACGAAGCCTACTTGGGATTCTCTTCCGAAAAAATCGACGCAAAGCACCTCTTGAACTCCTACAACAACGTTGTCTTCTGCCGAACCTTCTCCAAACTCTATGGCCTTGCAGGAGTCCGCATTGGCTACGGACTGTGCGCACCAATGGCAAAGCAGGTCTTCAAACTGGATCTTAACCCCTTCCGCGTAAGCAACCTCGGCAGAAAGGCAGCAGTCGCCGCTTTGCAGGACAAGGCTTATTACGATAACCTTACAAAGACAACCGCCCAAATAAGGGACAACTTTATTGCCCAGATGAATACGCTTGCAAACGTAAAGGCATTCAAATCTGCCGCAAACTTTGTCTTCATTCATTTTGACAATTCAATAGACACGCAAAAGCTCAAGGACTACCTTGCGCAGAATGGCATCCTCGTACGCCTGTGGACGGAAAACGGACAGCTTGCAATGCGCGTAACTGTTGCACCAAAAGAGTGGATGGACAAGGCATTCAACCTTATAAAAGAATTTTTAGGAAAATAAAGCAGGAAGATAAAAAATGAACCTTATGCTCCTTTATATTGACCCTGGAACGGGAAGCATGCTCTTTTCAATCTTGATTGGAGCCGCAACCACACTGTTCTTTCTTTCAAAGGCAGTCTGGATTAAACTAAAAGTGCTAATCTCCGGCAAAAAGAACGGTGTAATTCAGGATTCTTCATATAAGAAGTACGTAATTTATTGTGAAGACCGCCGCTACTGGAACGTCTTCCTCCCTGTACTACAGGAATTCGAAAAGCGCGAAACGGAAATCACCTATTACGTCTCGTCCGCCGAAGACCCGGTTTTTAGCCAGAATTTCAAGTACGTAAAACCGGAAGTCATAGGAACTGGAAACTCCGCCTATGCAAAACTCAACATGATGAGCGCAGGAATCCTTGTCTGCACAACGCCCGGCGTAAACGTCTACCAGTGGAAGCGCAGCAAAAACGTAAAGCACTACTGCCACATCTTCCATTCAACCACCGACTCTTCAATGTACAGGCTCTTTGGCCTAGACTTCTTTGATTCCGTCTTGCTAACCGGCGACTATTCAGGAGAAGACATACGCATCCTGGAAAAGCAGCGTAACCTTCCTGCAAAAGAGCTTGTAACAGTAGGCTGCACCTACCTGGACGTGCTCCAAAAAAAGATTGCAGAAATACCAGCCGAAGAAAACCACCAGTACACGGTTCTCGTCTCTCCGTCATGGGGAAAAAGCGCCCTCCTTTCGCTCTATGGTGAACGCCTCTTAGACCCACTTATCCAAACAGGGTTCAACATCATAATCCGCCCGCACCCGCAGTCAAAAATCTCAGAAGCGGAAATGCTTAACAAACTTACGGAACGCTACAAGGACAAGGCAAACGTCACCTGGGACTACGAGCGCGACAACATCTATTCGCTAAAAAAAGCCGACATCATGATCTCCGACTTCTCCGGCATCATCTTCGACTACACCTTCCTCTGCGACAAGCCTGTTATCTATGCCGCAAGCAAAATGGACCTCCTGCCCTACGATGCCTACGACATCCACGGTGAAAACTACGAAGGCCTCTGGGAAATGCAGACACTTAAAAACTGCGGTATCCTTTTGGAAGAAAAAGACTTTGGCCGCATAAAGGACGTAATCCAAAACGCCTCCGACAGCCCGGAACTAAAGCAGCGCCGTGCAAGCGCAAAAGCCCAGGCCTGGCAGCACATAGGCGAAGCCGGAAAACGCACCGCCGACTTCATGATAGAAACAGTGCAAAAGCTCAGCTGATTTTGGATGCAGTCTTCTTTGCGAGCTCCCTTTCCCTAACGGCCATACCGTCCATACGGGCGGTACTAAAGGGGCACCTCTCCGGCAAAGGTTCCAAATAAAAAATCACAGGAATTCTTTGCATCATCACAGTTTGCAAAAAAATTTTCACTTACAAATTTTATGGAACAGTCCAAAGCCTACTTATATATTTATATTATTCCATGGCCAAAAGTATTTTATAGCTACAAATTTGACAGATAGCTATAACACTCATATAATATCTGCATATACAGGAGGTGTCTATGTGCAATGCAGTTCCCGTTTTTGAAGCAAAGAACAAGCTTCCATTTTTCATCCACATGGCAGAAACCGAAGGTCCGGTTCCAATCACCCGCTACAATCAGGAAGTGGCCTACATTATTTCAAAATCTGACTATGACGAAATGAAGGCAACAAGCATGCCCCAAAAAAGCCTGGCGCAAAAGCTACAGGACAATCGAAAAAAATATGGTCTTGAAGACGACAATTTTGACTACACCGAATATTTTGACAGCCTGCGCGACAGAAATTACTTTGGTCGTCCCGGGGCTGAGCATATTTTTGATGATGTGGAGGTTCCAGAAGAATGAATCCTATCTATTTACTAGACACTAATATCGTATCAGAACTAATGAGGGCAAATCCCAACCAGAATGTGTCTTTCAATCAGAAGCACGTGAAAAACTTTGCGGAATTTCTTCTACAACATGGAATGAACTTCTTTTCGGTGTACAGCGTATGCCCAGTGGAAAAAAGAAGGATTTGCTATTCTCCGACTTAATCGACGACATTCAAGCCAACTACCCAATCATATAGTACGACAACCACGCGGCCTGGATTCAGGCAGACATCCGCCAACGCCTAGAAGAGAAAGGCACCCCTATTGACTTCCAGGACACGCAAATTGCCGCCATTGCAGTCTCAAACAACATGGTCCTGGTAACCCGCAACACCAAGCACTTTGAACCCATCCAAGAAGTTTCCCCGCTAATGATGGAAAACTGGTTTGAATAACGCCTTTCACCGTAATTTTTACTATTCTTCCAGCAGCCATTCGCTCTTCCTAAAACTTTCTACAAATCTCAACCAGCATTCCTCCGTCCCATTGTTTTCAAACACTGATTTTTGCATTTAAATAAGATAATATTATAAGGAGACCATAAAAAAAGTGTACTTTTTTGATTCAAATCTAAAGATTACCGATAAATATAAAAAGCTAAGTATTTTTAAATCATTCCTTTCGTACCAAAAGCTCCCCTATGGACAGAGATATTTTTTCATATTTTTTTAAAAGCGTGTTAGCATATTCTGTTTGAGGAATTTTATAAGGCGAATCAATGGTGTATTCTTCATTCGTCATTAAAATCAAATCAGGGTATGGATGATTGTCTTTTTCAAAGTAATTATATATTTGATAATCATCAAGATATCCACGCCACGTAGAAGGACCAGAATATTTAGTATTCAAAAGTAAATATGACCAAGGAATCATAGGTGTTATATAAATACTTTTATTCGGATATTTATCTGAAATTTTTGAAATTGTTTTATAGACTTCATCATATTTTTGCTTTCGAATTTTTGTAGTAAAAAGTCCTTTCGCTGGCCCATTTTCAATTTTACATACAAGTTCAGAATTTTTCCCATCACGATAAATATAATGAAATCTTTGAAACAAGGACATTGTTATCATCAAACAAAAAAACAATGCAAGAAAAATACATCTTTGTTTATTTTTTGAAAAAACAATTTGGCTAAGTTCAAAAATCAAACAAATCATACCAGGCATTGCCACGGCATACCCAATTGTAAAAACAGTGTAACTCGTATCCGAACAATATGACCATGCAATAGAAAAAAGAATTCCTGGAATCACAAAAAAAAGGATATGTTTAGTTTTATCAAAAATTTTGTCTTGATAAAGAAGAATAAATATGCATGTAAAAAATGCAAGCGCAACAAAAGTGGAACCAGGATTACTTTTCTTTACCTTCAAGTTGTAGATAAAAAAAATTAAGTTTAGTACAAATATTGTAAACTTAATTTTTTTACTTGGTCTTATTTTTTTAATTTTTAATACAAGCAGCGTAATTACAGCAACAATAAAAAATGGGAGCGTATATTTATATGGCTTTAACAAGTTTGTTATATATTTATTTAGTGGAAAAATCAAAACATCATAAAGCGATGATTTTTGATAATTTGGTGTCTCAAAAATATTGTGAAAACTAGATAAAAATCCGGTAATTGTACTTGTTGTAGCCAAATATAAGATATAAGAGGCAGCTGCAAAAACTGTTCCACCCCAGACAAGGAGGATTGGTTTTATACTTTCATTTCTTCGTATTGACCTTATGAGATACCATACTGAATAACCAATATAAACAAAGGCAGTAAATGGATTGCATAAAACTGTAAATGAAAAAAACAATCCTGCAATAAAAGTTAGAATAAGCTTTTCCCGTGCAATATAAAAATTATAAAGACATAAAATTCCAATTATAAAGAAATCTAAAGATAGGGCATAATAACTTAATCCTTTTATGTTTGCTCGCAAAAAAGGCATAAGCAGAATTGCAGTAACCACAGCCGGAAAATTTCCATTTTTTTCCCGAAGTGTGAAATACAAAAAAAAGCAAGTAAAAAGCCTTAGGAAAAGTTGAACAGTGCGGGCTGCAAGGTAAACTCCTTCCGTTCCACCTGTAATAAAAATATATAAATAGTAAAAAGGCAAAAGCAGCGGTTCATAAAACAGGGTTGGGTGCCATTCGTCTGTAAATAAGCAGTCTCCATTTATAAGACGATGAATAGACGAAATGTAAAAGGACTCGTCTGACCAGCAAAATGTATAAAAATTATTTATGAAAAGTATTACAAACAATAAGAGAATAAAAAACACTGACAATAAAATGCCAGTGTTTTTTTTAATGGTAGGAAATAGTACAAACCGAGACATAGTATTAGAATATCATAAATAAAACTTTGTTTCAATTAGAAATTGAATTATATCACAAACACAATAATCCCCGCAAGAATTAAAGCCATCGCAAGAACCTTCCGCTTAGAGAAAGATTCCCTAAAGAAAATGCGCCCGAACAGAAGCACAAAAACATAGCTGGAAGCTTCGGCTACCGGAACGAAAGATACAGGAACTTTCCGAAGTGCAATTAAATCCAAAAAAACCGCCAAAAAATAGATTGCATAGGCCGGAACGACATAAATATTAACGTATTCCCGAATGAAAGAGTCATAGCTTTTTAGGGCAGATTTTTTTAAGAGAACCTGTGAAAATGCCGAGATAAATACCGAAAAAATCAGGATTGCACTGTATAAAATCATGCTGCATTCTCCTGCAATTTTTCTTTTTCAGTGCATAGAATAAGGATTCCCGAAAGAATTAGGACCGCTCCAACAAGCATTTTTGGCGTGATTTTTTCATTAAAGAACAGTAGCCCAAAAATCATACCCCAGATAATAGTAATAGACTTGTTTGCGATTGTTGTTGTAAGAGGTATGTATTTTAAAACCTGTTGCCAGAGGATGGCATACAAAAAGAGAATTGCAAAAACCACACAGTAAAGTACGATGAACTGTAAGGAAAAAAAGTCATACCGTGTGGCAAACTTACCCAAAAGCGGGTATAGCGTGTAAACGAGAAAGGCTAAATGCATGAAGAGAAAAGGAAAGAGTTTGTTATGCTTTTTCATATAGCTTTTAAATAGTATAGCAAAAAAAAACTTTATTTGCTAGAATAAATAATCATGATACATTTTAATGTTCCGCCTGTAACTGGCAACGAAGTAAAATACATTCAGAAAGCAATCGAGAATCACAAGATTTGTGGTGACGGTGAATTTACGAAAAAATGTCATGCGTGGTTTGAAGAAAAGCTAAATTCTACTACTGGAGGGAAATCGTCGAAAGTCCTCCTTACCACAAGCGGAACCACAGCCCTTGAAATGGCGGCCCTTCTCTGCGATATAAAAGCTGGAGATGAGGTAATTATGCCGTCTTTTACTTTCTGTTCTACGGCTGATGCATTCGTTCAACGCGGAGCTAAAATTGTCTTTGTCGATGTACGGACGGACACGATGAATATTGATGAGACAAAAATCGAGAGGGCAATTACTGGCAAGACAAAAGCAATCTGTGTGGTTCACTATGCGGGGGTTGCCTGCGAAATGGACACAATAATGGACATTGCCCTGCGGCATAATCTAAAAGTCGTTGAGGATGCGGCTCAGGCTGTATGTTCCTTTTACAAGGGAAAGCCACTGGGAACAATCGGTGACTACGGCTGTTTTTCATTCCATGAGACAAAGAATTTTTCAATGGGAGAAGGCGGTGCAATTATAATCAATACAAACAACGATGACTTTGAAAAGGCAGAGATTATCCGCGAAAAAGGAACTGACCGGAGCCGTTTCTTGCGGGGACAGGTTGATAAATATACCTGGCGTGATTACGGCTCATCTTACCTTCCAAGTGATTTGAATGCAGCCTATCTTTGGGCGCAGCTTGAAATGGCAGATGAGATTCAGAATTCACGAATGAAAATCTGGAATAAATACAAGTCAGCCTTTGCTGATTTGGAAAAGCAGGGAAAAATTCGTCTGCCCGTCATCCCAAGGGATTGCCAGCACAATGCCCACATGTTCTATCTGATTACAAAGGATATCAAAGAGCGCACGTCATTTATTTCATTCATGCGGAAAAATGACATTCTTGCTGTATTCCACTATATTCCGCTTCACTCAAGTCCAGCAGGAATTAAATTTGGACGCTTTGATGCAATAGACGAGGTTACGACTCCCTATTCAGAACGTCTTGTCCGTCTGCCACTCTATTATGGTCTTACAGAGAGTGACCAGCAGAAAGTAATTGATGCTGTTCTGGAGTTCTACAAATGAGCATAAATACAGATTCCCAAAAAGAAATAAGCATTGTCATCCCTGTTTACAACAGTCATGAGTGTGTTGCGGAACTAAGCCGTCAGATTGCAGATTCCATGTCAAAAGCAGGAATCAGCTATGAACAGATAATGGTAAATGACTGTTCAAAGGATTCAAGCTGGGACGAAATAAAAAAAGAAGCTTCAAAAAATCCAAATCTTCTGGGAATAAACCTGCGCAAAAATGGTGGCCAGGACAGCGCAATCCTTACTGGATTGAACTATGTGAGCGGAAAATGGGTTGTCATAATGGATGACGACCTTCAGCATTCTCCATACGATATCCCAAAGCTTTACGAAGAAGCAAAGAAAGGTTTTGATGTTGTTTATGCCAACTTTGAGGCAAAAAAACAAAAGCTCTGGAAAAACCTAGGCTCATGGTTCAACGGAAAAATAAGTGAGATTGCATTGGACAAGCCAAAAGGGATATACCTTTCGCCGTTTAAAATTGTAAATGGTGAAGTTGTAAGAGAGATGTGCAAGTTCAACAACCTTTTTCCCTATATTGACGGATTGATTTTTCAGGTAACGAGAAACATTACTCAGATTGACATCGAACACCACAAGCGGGAACTTGGAAAGTCAAACTACAATCTTATAAAATCAATAAAAGTTTTTATGCGCATGCTTTTTGGATTTTCTACCATGCCTTTGAACCTTGCTTCTTATACAGGATTTTTCAGTGCAGTAGTAGGACTTGTCCTTGCCATCATATATGCAGTTCAGTATTTTACAGGAAAGGCAGATGTTACCGGCTGGACTACAATTGTCATATTGATTCTGGTTTTAGGCGGCTTAATACTCGTTTCACTGGGAATTATAGGGAAGTACCTTGGGCAGGTATATCTTACGGTAAACAAGCAGCCTAAATTTATTGTAAAGG
The DNA here is from genome assembly GCA_017961705.1 of Treponema sp. Classification (GTDB taxonomy): domain Bacteria; phylum Spirochaetota; class Spirochaetia; order Treponematales; family Treponemataceae; genus Treponema_D. The sequence continues at coordinate 46,959 of JAGCWT010000113.1, read as the reverse complement.
AAATGACAAAATAAAATCGGAAAGGAAAACTGCAGAAGCCTGCTAAGAGGTTTTCTTATTGTAGTTAATATCGCAATCATACGACGGATATTCTACGACAGAATTACATAAGCTGAGTCTCATTATTTTCAAACATTGATTTTTGTATTTAAATAAGATAATATTATTAAAAGACTATCAAAAAGCGTAGTTTTTCGAGTCAAATCAAAAGGCTACCGGGAAATATAAATGAAAAGACTTTATACTTTTTTTGCAGCCATGCTTTCATGTGCATCAATTCTTTCTCAGGAAGCCCTAAAAAGCACGGAAGAAGAATACTACGACTTTCTAAGCCTGCAGGGTCTTGTCGGACGCCCCACCCTGGGCTACCGAACGCTAAGCGACAACGAATGGACGTTGACCGAAGAAGCAAAAACAGCCGATGAAAACGTCTGGAAAAACAACAGCCTTGGCTCCAAATGGACAGTCTATGAGCCAGCTCAAAAAACTGACAACTTCTTTACCCGCGGAATAGACCAGAGCGTAAAAGTAAAAGTCTACGGCCCTGAATGGTACAACAGCTACAACACCGCAGCCCCCTACGGCCAAAACGACGGTGCCCTCTGGCAAGGCAAAGGCTACAACACAAGCCTTACCGCCGGTGCCCGCCTCGAAGCCTACGGGCTGGAAGCAACCTTCAAACCCCAACTAAGCTTTTCGCAGAACAGGGAATTTGATTATATCAAACCAAATTATCCAACTGTTGATGAAAACAACAACTTTACAATATATAACGGAAAAGCTGATACTTATGGATACTATGGAGTAGAATTTATTGATGCCCCTCAAAGATTTGGTGACAAAGCTTTCTTTACCTATGATTGGGGCGACACAGAAATTCGCTACACATGGCACAATTTAACAGCAGGAGTTGGAACACAGGCAATCTGGCTAGGTCCTGCAAAACTCAACCCCATTATTCACTCAAACAATGCTCCAAGCTATCCCAAAGCAGACGTTGGCTTGAGGAAAACAGCAATTTACATGCCATATTTTGGCTGGTATCTTGGTGACGTTGAAGGTCGTGCATGGTGGGGAAAACTTACCGAGTCTGATTATTTTGATAACGACACCAACAACGACAGCAATTTGATTGCTGGAATGACAGCAAACTACGCGTTTCCCGGAATCTTTGACGGCCTTTCTATAGGATTCAACCGAATAATGCTCTCTAAATGGAATGAAATTTCATCGTATTCATTAACTAGAGTTTTTCTTCCAAAAATGGATGGCGGCCATGACGCTGCGGATCAGAGATTTTCATTTATATTTGACTATACCCTTCAAAAAGCTGGTTTTGAAGTATATCTGGAATGGGCTCGAAATGATTTCTCCCCAGACATGGATTACATAATTCGCTACCCATTCCACACACAAGCTTGGACATTCGGAGCAGAAAAAGCATTTAACTTTTCTCCCAAATACGGATTAAAAGTCTTATTGGAATTAACCTATCTTGAAAACTCTGCTGATTATGACAGACTTATAAATTGGTATACAACATTCTATAGTCATAGTGAAATTACACAAGGACACACAAATAGGGGGCAATGGCTTGGAGCAGGTATAGGAACAGGAGGAAACAGTCAATATTTGGGATTTGAGTTCTTCCATCCAAAAGGTTCTGTAACTCTATTCGGACAACGACGAAATCCTGATTTAGATTATACAATGTATATTGCTTCAAAAAATCAAGCCGAACCTAATACCGCAGAAAGAAATATACGTGCAACACTAGATTTTGGAATAGATATAACACAATTTATTTCTAAGAATATCATTTTAACAGGAAAATATGTATTTGAAGATGAACATAATCCAATATACAAGAATGACAGAGTAGACAGGAACTCAAATCACCGATACAACAACATACTTCAAGTAGGAGTAGAATATAAATTCTAATAAAATTTATCTTTTGGTTTTCAGGTTCTGATATTTTCTGTCATGATTTGATGACGGATAAAATTTTTTTAATAATACTATTTACCTTTCCAGGTATTTTATCATAATAAAACTCATATATCAATTTTAGGATATCATGATTTTTTATTTTTTTTATATTCCCTATATTTTTATAGTATTTAAATGGAGTTTGTTCAAGTGGAAAATCCGAACTAAGAGTATAATCACCTAATCTTGTATCATAAAACCAATAAACAGCATCTGCATTACAAATTCTTGGAAAAAATTTTACTCCTCGTTGAGTTTTGTAAGCTTTTAAAGCTTTAAACAGTTTACTTTTCCTCCAACACAATGGATAAACAGAACTATTTACTGCAAAAGAAACACGATCATCCCAATTATATGGAGCACAATCGCTTCGAGCCCATCGCCCATAAGACATACATTTCGTTTGTTGCATAGGTCTAACAAAATAATCATTTGCTCCATAAAACACACCTAAATATGCAAAAGTTTTTAAAATAATAGGATGATAATCTGAGTTTGAAATTATTTCTGAAATAGCTTTATCAAACTGTTCAGAAAGCAATTTATGATCAGGATGTTCATCAGCATCAACACAAAAAATAATATCAGCCTTTATACTTTGTATTACATCCTTTATATCATTCCTAACATTTCGTTTCGTATAGGCAGCATGCACTCCATGCTTTGCATAATGAAAATCCTGTTTGTCTTCAACACCATATGTTTCTTTAAACCCCGCAGGGGAAAAGACAACAACGTCATCATTTGTTGCATAGTATAAACTTTTAGAAAAGCCACCATCTCCATATCCAAGATAAATAATATCATTATAACCAAAAATATTAGCCACTTTTTTTGCTTCTTTTAACCGCTTCTCTTGCTCACCTTTCCAGTCCCCATTTGTTAAAAAGCAAACAGATATTTTTATACCAGCCAATATCATTTGTTCCATCAAACCACCTGCAATATTTAGTTCATCATCTTGATGTGGAGCAAATATTAAAGCTGCATGTACCATAAAACACCTCTATTTGATTAGAATTGACAGTCATTACATTGCCATATTGTGTTAATACAATGAATAAAGTAACTTAAAATTTTAAATCTGTCAAACCTCATATACTTTGCTTTTTTTGAAATTTATGTTAAAATATTGTTAAAGATTTTTTGTCGTAGAAAGATATTATGAAAAAACAATACGATTTTCCAGTAGACTTAGTTTATTTATGGTGTGATGGCAGTGATAAAAATTTTGCAAATAAAAAAAATGAACTGAAAAAAAAATTAAATATCTCTTTTGATAAGCAATCAAATGGAAATGTTCGTTACATTGAACATAATGAACTAAAATTTTCGCTACGTTCTGTCCAAAAATTTGCTCCATGGATAAATCATATATATATTGTTACAGATAATCAAAAGCCCAAGTGGCTTAAGGAAAATAGTAGATTAACAATCATAGATCACAAAGATATTATTCCTAAAAACATACTTCCCACTTTTAACTCTTGCGTAATTGAATTCTATATACACAAAATTAAAAACCTTTCAGAGCATTTTCTTTATGCGAATGATGATTTTATTTTTTTCAATACAGTTCAAAGAAAAGATTACTTTGACAAAAAAGGAAATCCTATTGTTTGGGTGAATGGGAACAAAGGACAAATTTTTAATTTCTCACTCGATCGTGTCCCTAGCATTTCTGGTCCTGATAAAAAATATAGGTTAACAATTTACAATTCTTGGGATCTATTTTGCAAAAAAAATCATCTTATAATACCAGGATATACTTTAAATCACTGTTTCACATCTTTATTAAAATCCGATTTTGAAAAAATACTTTTGAAATATCCCGAGGTTTTAGAAACCAATATCCATCCATTTCGCGATGGAAAAGATATTAACAGAATTATTTTTCAATATGAGATGATATATATATTAAAATATAAATTTCATTATGCAAATATTTCTCCTATATTAATTAGAATAATTAGGAAATTTTTTAAGGTTTTTAAAATATCATTTTCAATAAAGGAAAATAGAAATATGATTTATTCTGAAAAAATAAAGGATTTACAAGACAAATTAAAAACCATAAAACCTTTATCAATATGCCTAAATGCTATTCCTGATGACGAAGTAGAGTACGCTACTTCATTTTTTGAACAAGTATTTCCTATAAAATCCGAGTGGGAAAAATAACCTCACCTTTTACAATTAAGGAAGTTCCGAATGAAAACAAAATCCTTAAAGAAAAATGCATTATACGGATTTATCCGATCTTTCATGAATATTGCATTTCCTATAATAACATTCCCCTATGCTTCTCGAGTTCTCATGCCAGAAAACATAGGGAAAGTAAATTTTGCAAATTCAATTGTTGATTATTTTTTGATGCTTGCAGCACTAGGTATATCAACATATGCCACTCGTGAGGCAACAAAATTAAAAAATGATAAACCAAAATTAAATCAATTTGTACGAGAAATCATAGCTTTAACATTATTCTCAACACTTATATCTGCCACCTTACTGTTCACCGGAATCTTTTTCATATCACGGTTATCTGAGTATAGACTTTTAATTATTCTAATAGGCACAAAATTGCTTTTTAATACCATGGATTTTGGCTGGCTTTTTGTAGCAGAAGAAGACCAAAAATATATAACATTACGCTCCATATTATTTCAAATTATTTCTCTTATTGCATTGTTTACATTTGTTCACAGTCCAAAAGATTATATAATATATGCAATCATTGGTGTTTTTTCTTCTGTAGGTTCAAATATCTATAATCTTATATACACACGAAAATATGTAAATATATTTGAAAAAACTGAAATTCACCCTATTCATCACTTAAAAGGTATTTTAGTTTTCTTTGGAAATAATTTCGCTATAAAACTTTATTCCATGATTGATACTACAATGGTTGGCCTTATTATAGGAAATGCTGCAGTTGGTTATTATACAGCAGCAAATAAAGTTTCCTCTATGGTATCCAGTTTAATAAAAAGTTCATTAGCAACGTTAATGCCACGAGGAACCTCATATTTTGACAGTAACAAACAAGAAGAATTCAAAAACTTGATAAAAAAATCTGCTGGAGCGACATCTTTCTTTGCTTTTCCTGCCGCTCTCGGTCTTACAATATTAAGTAAACCTGTAATTATAATTTTCTGCGGTGAAAATTACTTGCCAGCACAGGGATCCATGCAAATCATGTCTTTACTGATTATTCTTTATGCAATAAACTCTATGGTTAACAATCTTATAATTGTTCCTCTGCATAAAGAGAAAATTCTTTTGACTTCCCAAATTGCCGCCTGCATAACAGATATTATCTTCAATGCAATACTTATTCCGACAAAAGGCGTTTGGGGAGCCTCACTTGCAACTTTTATAGCACAATGCGTAATGTTTTCCATAAGACTTGCCTATGTAAGCAAATGGTTTTTCAAAAAAGAAATCATTCTTCCTATAATTCAAGTTGCTTTCATAACTTTACTAATGTCTTTATGTGTTTATTTTGTTTATAATTTTCTTGAAATGAGAGAAATTTCCCTTGTTATAACTACATTATTGAGTATAATAGTAGGTGTAATAGCTTATACGTTTTTTTCGCTTTTATTTCGAAATAAAACGGCTTTTCAAATTTTACAAATATTAAAAGGAAAGGTTTTATGAAAAAAATTACAAATTCTTTTTCTCTTATTTCTAGCGCAGTCATTCTACTTCTTACTTTCTCATGTGCCTCAACAAAAGCAAATGTAAATTCTGATAATCCCCTTGAATCAAAGCAGGACCTCATGCAGCTGAATAAAAAGAACTTCTTTTTTGCACACAAAGGGATTAGTTCTTTATATCCAGAAAATACAATGTCTGCTTTTAAGGAAGCAGCCCGTCTTGGATGTAAAGGCATTGAATTGGATATTCATGAAACTTATGATGGTGTTCTTGTAATTTCTCATGATGAATCCACCGACAAAAAAGCTTATGGCTTTGGAGATTTCAAAGACTGTACGTTTGCAGAAATTCAAAAAATGAAAATCAAAAAAAACACTCAAAACCTGACAAAACCTGAACATATTCCATCTTTAGAGGAGTATTGCCAGTGGGTAAAAGATACTAATATCATCACAAATATAGAAATTAAAAGCTATGAATTATACTATACCGATATAGAAAAAAAAGCTGTTAAACTCATAAAAAAATATGGTCTTGAAGACAGAGTTGTTATCTCCTCTGGAAATCCTTTTTCACTCTGGTTAATACGTAATTATTCCAAAAAAGTAAAAATTGGATATATAGATAAAGGTAACATAGTTGGTGCTATTCCAATGTGCGCCCAACTAGGTGTTAACGCATACCATACAGGTGAAAATGTCTCACAAAAAACCATTGATCTCTGCCATGAAAACGGACTTGAAGTAAATGCCTTTACATATGGTGGGAAAGAAGTATGGGAAAGGCTTTTTAAAATGGGTGTTGATACAATAACTACAGATTTTTATTACTCATTAGATTAGCAAAAAATTTGGATTATAAAAAATGAAAAAAGAATTTCCAATTGACTTTATAATTCCATGGGTTGATGGATCTGATCCAGATTGGATTGAAGAATATAATAAATTCGCACCAGAAGGGAAAAAGAAAAAATCTTTTGAATTTAGAGATTACGGCCTTTTACGTTATTGGTTTCGCGGAGTTGAAAAATTTGCTCCTTGGGTTAATAAAGTCCATTTTGTTACCTGTGGACAGAAACCAGAATGGCTTAATTTGGATTGTTCAAAATTACATTTAGTAAAACATACTGATTATATTCCAAAAGAATATTTACCTGTTTTTTCTTCAATACCTATAGAACTTTGTCTACATAAAATACCAAGTTTACAAGATCATTTCGTTTATTTTAATGATGATATATACATTACAGATTTTATGTCACCACAAGATTTTTTTAAATGTGGTCTACCTTGTGACTGTGCAATTTTGGAAGTAAAAGATTCAGGAAAAGCACCTCAACTTAACACAATATTTAATACGATAAATGCTATAAACAAAAATTTTAAAAAAAAACAAGTCATTTCAAAAAATTTTTTCAAATGGTTTAACCCCATCTACGGAAAACTGAATTATTTCAATTTTGTATTAAACTATCTACAAAAGTTTCCTGGCTTCATAGATTTCCATATGGCAAATTGTTTTACAAAAAAAATTTTCGAGGACGTATGGGCAAATTGCAAAGACGAATTAGATATTGCTATGCAAAATAGATTCCGCAGTATAAATGACATCAACCAATATATTTTCCGCTACTGGCAATTATGCAAAGGAAATTTTACTCCCATAAATTTACGAAGAAGACGACATTTTTATAGACTAGACTCAGCCAACATTGATGATTTGTGCAAGTCAATTCGAGATAGAACCTATAAACAAATAGTTATCAATGATTCTGACATTGATATTAATGAAAAAATGAAGAGAATTATTCAAACCTTTGAACAAACACTCCCTCAGAAATCAATGTTTGAAATTTGATTTCTGGAACTCAATTTTTTCAAGACTTGTTTTACAAAATATCATTTAAAATAAACTTACTTCCTTCTACTCTCTTTTTTATATGCATTAATATGCCTTTTTCGTATAATAAAACTCTTTAGAAGTGTTAATGGATGTGTAATAAAATCAACAAACCTCTCTTGTTTATTTTTCTTTTGCTTTAAGAGATAACAGTAATCGTCAAACGACACTCTCCGCCTTTTACAAGTTTCTACAACTGCATAAACATGCCAAGCAGTCGCTTTATAATAGTTCTTATTTAAGGAGATTGAATTTGATGAATTTCTATAATAGTAAAGAGGCTTATCAACAAAATCTACGCAACCTTGTTCTTCAAGTTTTAAATACAAATCCTGATCTACAGCTCTTTTCATGTATGGATCAAGACCCCCCGTTTTATCATAAGCCTCTTTTTTAAAGGATGCAAAATGTGTAATATAGAAAGGTGTTTCTAGCTGACTCTTAAAATTTTTAATTCTTGGTGCCAAACTCGGAGCAACATCTACGACTTTTAATTTGTCATTACAAAAAAAACGTCGTGAACCTATTACGCTTGCCAACGGATTTTTTTCATGTGCCTTAACCATTAACTCAATTGCATCATCAGCCAATGCGTCATCTGGATCAAGATAACCACAAATTTGACCGTTAGCATATTCCATACAACGTTTTTTTGTATAGCCACAACCGTGATTTGTATCATTTTTGTATATTTTTACCAAGTTAGCAGAGTTTTTTGAAAAATTTTCAACTATCTCAATTGAATTATCTTTTGAACAGTCATCCACAAAAATAATTTCCCAGTTTGAATAAGTCTGTTTTTTGATTGAAGTGAGACATTCAGAAAGAAATTTTGCATTATTGTAATTTGCAATCAAAACTGAGAACAATATCATTTATTTTATCTCCAATAAATATTCAGCCATACTATCCAAGTCTTTTTTTTGCATCATAGATACTTTATTATATTGTGATTTTGCTTTTTCCACAAAGCTATTATATATTTCTTTATTACATAACTGAATAATTCTATTTTTTATTTCACTAATTGAATATGGGTCAAAGTATAAAGCTGCATCTCCACAAATTTCAGGTATTGAAGATGTTCCACTAGCAGCAACAGGTACTCCATATTTCATTGATTCAACTGGAGGATATCCAAAACCTTCATTCAATGACGGATAAATAAAGGCATATGCATTTGCTTCTAAACCAGCAAGCAAATCTCGTTCTATATAATCAAAAAATACAAATTTATCTTTGTTTTTTATATACCGCGTAAATACTGTCTTGTCTGGAACTCCTGTAATAACAACCTTAAAATCTTTTAACAATTGGGCATTTTCTATAAACAAATCATCAAACGCAAGAATTGCCCTCATATTGTTTTTTATCCATCTAGCTCCACTTGTAAGGATAAAATATTTTTTTACCGCAAGGTTACTTGTTTTTAGTAATGGCATTTCTAGAATAGAATCATCTTTTAATTGATCAAAAGTAGGGCTGGAAAATACTTTTATATCTTCATCTTTTATTTTTGAAAAAAAAGACATTATAGAAGCTTTGCTATGATTTGAGACAGTGATAATTTTATAATCATTTACAAAAAATCTTTCGTAGCCTTTATAAATTTTTGCAATTTGCCGCTTATTAAAAATGTACAATTTCAAGAAATCTTTAACTCTCGCCTTTACAGATCTATCATAAGTTAACACAATTTTATCCAATGGCATTTCCAAACCTCTTAAACCATGAACCGTGGTTATGACTTGAGCATTTGCAAACTTCCATGGAATTGATTCATCTAGCAAGGCAGAATAAAAACGGTCAATTTTATATTTGGAGCAGATTTCTTTTGGAGATTCTTTTTGTATATCAAGAAATGTTAAATTTAATTTATCTGCAGCATTTAAAAGTTCTTCATTTATATATCGCTTTGAATCATATGCTATAAAAAAAATAACTTTTTGTGCATCAAAAACCTGAAGCAACTTCAAAAATACAATTTCCCCATATGTTCCTGCTCCATGGAATTTACTATCGGGGGTTGGCTGTGTAGCTGTAAGGTCATAAAGAAAATTCAGCATAAGTTATTTTAACAAATAATCTGGTATAAATCAACTTTCACAGAATTAATTTACTTATTTTTTGTTAAAGTCTGGCTGTTTTTTATACCAATTACAAAAGTCTTCTGTATAAGATTTTGTGCCATTAATATAATAATGACCTCCTGCATCCCTAAATAAATAATCATCCCTGCTATTGTTAAACTCCTCAATAAAATTTGCATCAACGAATTTTATTCCCATTGAAGAAAAAAAATTTTTCATGTCCTCTGAATATTTTTTTAAGGTTAAGGAATTATCCCTTATACTTAAAGGAAGTGATTGCATCATAAATATCAAATTAGTATTGGTTTTATTACACAAATCTTTAATTTCATTTACAATTTCTTTATTTTTCTCATCCATAAAATACAAAAAAATGTCATCTCTATTCTCATCTGAAAATTTAAAATCTGCAGTTCTCTGCTTCAAAATTCTGTATGCAAAGGCCCCTTGGCCCAAATAAACCCTAGGGGCTGTTTCTGGGTGGAAAATCACAACGTCTCCCTTCTTATATAAATCTGATTGTTTTACTTTAATAATCTCTAAGAATTCATGCGAAAACATATTTGACCAATATATAAAAGCATTTGTCCAAGGCAATTCAAAAGTTTTTGGAAAAATTCTTATCTTATATTTTAGCCCATCCAGAACTCTTAACAATTCTGTATAATAACTTTGCACTAAATTGTTCTCTTGCAAAACAGTATCTGTATCCCAATTTAGAATTACAGTCTGTACCTTATGCTTTTCCAAAGTGTATTCCAATAGTAAAAGTTCTGTTTCCAAATTACAGCCGGTCTGATTCAAATTAAATGCATTTATATTCAAACTGCTACTTATCGTTTTTGTATCATAGGCAGAGCGGCTTAAAGAATCCCCTATTATTAACAATTCAATATCTTTTTGCTTATTTAAATCTCTTATAACATTTTGTGCATAATACGGAGGTATAAAAATATAATTAAAAAGAGAATTTAATAAAATAACTAGAACACAAAAAACAACTGCCATAATAATTTTTTTAGAATTGTGCATATAAAAAACCTGCCGTTTCTGTAGATTGAAGTAGGGGAATTGAAAATATCAAGGAAATATATATTGTCCACCTTGCTAATAATGGCAAAGCAGAAATTCTTCTTCTTATATCAATCCCCTTTTCCTTTATAAAACTAACTAATAACAAAAAAACTAGCCCAAACGGAATAATGTATTGCGAATAAGATTGCAAAGTCAAATTCCAATTACTAATTAGCCACGTGTTCTTAAAATCAAACATTTGTCTTATCATTCCAAAAGACTGATTCATATCTACAACATAATCAAATACTCCGCTAAACATAACAAGGAAGAATGTTCTTCCTATTTGCCAACAGCACCACCAATGCGCCTGTTCATTAATTTTGCAAAATGAAATTCCTTTTTTATACACACCGCCCATTAATACAGAAAATGCAATAATACCACCATGGAAAAGTCCATAAACCACAAAATGCCATTCTGCCCCATGCCATATACCGACTATAAAGAAAACTATTAAATTACCTATGCAAGAAGGGATGACTCTTGCAAAATATTTTGACTTTTCATTCAATTTCTTGCCAAGATTTAGCATAGTCTTTGAAAGTGAAAGAGGGTAAAAAATATAATCTTTCATCCAAAGTCCCAGGCTTATATGCCATCGTCTCCAAAATTCACCTAAGGACTTTGAGAAATACGGCTGATTGAAATTTTCCTGCATCCTTATCCCAAACAGTTCCGAAACTCCCATCACTACGTCAATTCCACCTGCAAAATCAGCATATTGCTGTATTGCATACATAAAAAGTCCAAAATAAACAATATACCATGGAAGTTGTGCATAATTTCCAAAAACATAATCCGTAATCTGAGCTGCTCTATCTGCAATTACCATCTTTTTAAAGAATCCCCAAAGAATTCTCTGCAATGCAAACTGAGCGTTCTCCAAAACAAAAGGATGCTCTTTCTCAAAAAACTCTGCTTTCATTTTACCGAATCTGTTTATGGGACCTTGAATCAATGAGGGAAAATAACTTGCAAAAAGCGCATAATGAGCAAAGTTTTTCTCAGCTTTAATTTTATTATAATAAACATCAAAAAGATAACTTGTAATTGTAAACGTATAAAAAGAAATTCCAAGAGGAATCAAAAAACGAACAGGCCTATAGCTTTCCTTTGGTACACCAAACAATGCAGAAATTTGTAACACAGCAAAATTAAAATATTTAAAAACAGCCAGGATACCAAATGCAAATAAAAGAGCAGAAATCAAAATAAGTTTTTTCTGCTTCTTACATTTTGCTTTAAGCTGTTTTTTCTCAGTTTTATCTTTTGCAACCAAAAGAAGAACGTCATATTTTTCCTGTCTTTTTTGCATAAGAATTGCTAAAAACCAAGTTATGCAAATTGTTATAGCAAAATAGCATAAAGTTTTTATGCTTGAATATGCATAAAACAAAATACCCGCACATAAAATGACAACCCATCGTTTTTTGCTTGGAACAGTATAGTAGACAATACCTGTTACCAACACGAATAAAATAAAAATTGCTGATGTTATAGACATATTTTTCCTCTAATACTGTGCATACATAAACACCGGATTTCCTGGAGCGAAAGATAATGAAAGTAAAAGAAGCAACATCAAAATATAATATGCGCTCCAGCGGAGGACAATGTTTTTCTTTTGAATTGTTTCACAAACATCTATTTTTCGTTCCTTCAGGATACTTACCACGAACACTATTATAAGCGAAACAAAAATGAGTGTAATCTCGCTTTCCACATAGCGAAGGCTTCCAAAAATTGATTTCATGTAATCTGCATCCTTAAGTAAGGCAAGGCTTCCAAAATTCGCAAAAGTTCGCTTTAAATACAAAAAACTTTTTGGTACGTCAACAATCCTGTCAAAATATCCGCCAACATTTACAATGATGAATGTACGAATAATTCTGAACACCTTCCATCCAAAAGAATTTATGGGAATGTGAAGTTTTTGGTCAATGTTTTCAAGGGCAGGCTTGCAGAAGTCACCTAATGCAATTACAAGGCCATTGTACAAGCCCCAAAGAACAAAGTGGAATTCAGGCCCATGCCATATTCCTACAAAAAGGAAAACCAAGATATTTGCTATTCCTGCAGGCACGGTTCGGGCAAGATGTTTTCCCCATTCTGTCTTTTTGCTCATAAAGCGCTTGGAAAAATTCTGCATTGATTTTGTAAGAACAAAGGGATAGAACACATAATCCCTCATCCACGTACCAAGTGTAATATGCCACCGTCTCCAAAAGTCTGCAAGAGAAACCGCAAAATATGGTTGGCGAAAATTAGGAGACATTTCAAGCCCATACATTTTTGCAAATCCCAGCACCATGTCTATTCCCCCGGAAAAATCAGCATACTGATAAATTGCATAGCTTAATATGCCAATTACAATAAAAAGTCCAGGAAGATTCGGGTAATCGTGATCAAGAACAGAGGAAATACGCCCTGCAAGAAGATCTGCAATACAATATTTTTTTACCGCACCAAAAAGTATTAAAAGTGTTCCATGCTTAATATTCCCAAAATTGAATTTATGTTCTTCTTTTAGCTGCTTGCCAAGTGCATCATAACGGTTTATCGGCCCCATAACAAGCTGAGGGAAAAAAGACACAAACAAGACATACTGTAAAAAACTATGTTCTGCTTCGTACTTTGCATTATACACATCCATAAAATAAGCAATGGTCTGGAATGTATAAAAAGAAATACCCAGAGGCAGTAAAAGTGTTTTAGCAGTTCCAAATTTTAAAAAGGATAAATCTGCATTAATATATGCATCCAAAAAAGTAGCTATTGCATTCCAATATTTTAGGAAAAACAAGATTCCAAAATTTATCAGAATCATAAGGACAAGCACATGCCGCTTTTTTTTCTGGACAAAAAGCTTGTAATCTTTTAGCTCTTCCTTTTGCATGCCTCCGGCTTTTTTTTCTTTAACCGAAAAATTCAGGCCAAAAACCTTTTTGGCACCTAAAAAAGTAGAAGCTGCAGTTAATAAAATGAATATAAAATTCAGCGGTCCAGAGAAAAAGTAAAAGATCGCATTCGTTACAAGCAAAATGTATTTTTGTACCTTTTTAGGAGCTATATAATAACAAAGCAATGATGCCACTAAAAAGAATACAAAAGAATAGGATTTAAAATTTAACAAGTTCATTTTTGTATCCTTTACAATGATGTATTGAAATATTCTTCCACATGATTAAGGCACTTGCCATTAAACCATGCACTTATTTTTATTTTACCTTCAGCATTTGTCGGCAAAGAAATTGTATCGTTTGCACTTTTTTGTTGAATCACAATAGTTTTGCTGTCTTTAAGCTCAGCAGACACTTCATAGGCCACAGTCGAACTGTCACCATGATTTATTAGCGGAATAATTTTTATCTGTGCAGAACCGTCTGAGGCCCGAGATTTTTTTAGTTCAAGACCATAGAGTCTTTCTGGCTGAGCATTTGTTTTTTGCGAATATGAATCATAAAACCAATCTGATTTTTTCAACGCTAAATCATCGTATGCATAATTGCCGTAGAAAAATTCGCAGAAGGCATTTGTAAATTTAATAATTCCTGTTTTTGAAAAATGGTTGTCATCACTAAAATCTACATCCTCCAGATGAAGATGTTCATCTTTGCAAAGATTGAAATCATAATATTCATAACCCATGGAAGATGTAAAGTCTTTTACAAAATCATAATACTCATCATAGTTTCCTTTCTCTGCAAGATAAAAATCACTGCATGGCATCGAAAAAAAAGTAAGAGATATTTTGTTTTGTTCACAAAATTTGACTATTTTTCTTACCGTATTTTTATAATCAGCACCAATGCTTTTTACAGCAATTGGCTTTTCTCCATCTGAGCAATAGGAGCCATTTTCTATAAAGTCCGTCTTCATGACACAGCCCTTCCCTACATAATCATCTGCAGAGGAAAAATCATACTTGTAGTACTGCCCTGTCAGTTTGGACTTTAAATTCTTTATTACGGCAATCGGATTTAGGTCTATGGATTTTTCTTTCCCCAGTGGCAGCAAGGAATTCAAATATAGGTTTGCCCCAGACGCATCCTTAAGGTAATTGAATTTTACTTTCTTATTTTTTAGATAATCTGACACAAGATAATTTGCCCTTAAACCATCGCGCTCTTTAAAAACATCGCCCTTGGCAGCAGCAAAATCCATTTCAAGAAAAACATGACGAACTGGACATTGCGAGGCTGCTTCTTGAATTACTGCATAAGTAGCATCTATTGGCTGGTTGGGTGTTCCGGCACAAAAAGTATTTCTGCCCAAAATTTCATCCGCTTGAGCACAGTAAAAACCATGGCTCACGTGACTTGCCCCGCAAATCAAGACATCTATATTTTTTTGCTGATGCAACTCATGAAAAATCAAGCGTGTATACGAATTTGAGTCAATCTTGAGCGCAAATGCCAAAATTAAATTTAGAATATAAAAAACAATACAAAAAACTAAAAGTTTAATCATAAACAAAAAAATTCTTTTTTTTCCTTTCATTCTGCATCACCATTCGTATTTAGCGGCCAGCTTTCTACAGAATCACGCAGGAGTTTTTCTGTGCCGTTTTGGCAGCTTAAGATTTTGGGCAGGGGGTGGCTTAGGAAAAGATAGATTCCTTCTGTAACGGAATATGCGCCTATGTTTGCAAACGAAAGCAGGTCTCCTACACCGGGTTGGGATTCAAAGGGATATTCTTTGGTGATGATGTCAGCGGTTGTGCAGAGAGAGCCGTAAATTGTGTAGCCGTTGCTTGTTGAAATGCCCTGGATGCTTTGTGATGAATTTGTTTTTACAAGATGAATGGGAGGCTTTTTCATTCCCATAATCTGGCCGTAATAGTTTACGTGGTTTATTCCGCCATCAATAAAAAGGGCGGGAACTTCTGCATTCTGTTTTAAGTCCATTACAGAGCTTACGTAAGTTCCACAGGAAGAGGCAACATAGCGTCCGCTTTCAACAACCCAGAAAAATGGGCTGTCCTTTATCATTGCAGAAAATTCTTCAAGGTCGCTAAAGTTCTGCGCATAATCTTCTGGAGAAAAATAGTCAAAGGCAAGACCCGGGCCATATTCAATGCGCTCAAAGTTGATGTTGAATTCTTTTTGCAGTTCCGTGCAGAAGTCTTGGATAAAAGCAACTTCCTCTGCAACCTTCTTCATCTTCTTTTGCGTACCGGTAAAAAAATGTATTCCCTGAATTTTTATTCCGGGCAAGTCCTTAAGCAAGGCAATTGATTTTCTTACGCATTCCTCGTTCATACCAAACTGACAGCCGTTTGTAAGGCGCACGATTATTCCCTGAGGATGAGGATTGGCAGAAGCTTTTACAACTTGCTCAAGAAAAGTTGCATGCAAAAAAGATTCCAGCGTGATTGTTCCAACACCAAGATTGTAGGCCCTTTCAATGTCCTGCTTGGTTTTTACAACACCGGAGAATACAATCTGTTCTGGATTTACTTTTACGGCTTCGCAAACAGAAAGTTCACCCGGAGAGCAAACCTCAAACAAAAGATCTGTGTCTTCTTTTAGTGCATCAAGCAAAAATGGGTTTGCCTTCATTGCATAGCAGAGCCGTGAATTTGAAGGCAGCATTTCCTTTATTTTCTGAACGCGGGAAAGCAAGGCATCGTAGTCAAAAAGATAAAACGGTGTGCCGTATTTCTGCGCACATGATTTTATGAATTCATCGTTAACCATTTAGTTTTGCCTCCAATGCCCTCTTGTCCACCTTGCCGTTTTTTGTAAGTGGGAATTCTTCTATAAAAATAAAATTACTTGGAATCATATAAACCGGAAGCGAAGTTTTTAAAGCCGTAACGATTTCTTTTTTATCCGTTTCCTGTCCTGTATAAAAAGCGCTTATCTTGTTCTGTGCAAAAATACAACAGGCTCTTGTTATTGAACAAATCTTTTCTACAGCTCCCTCAATTTCGGAAAGCTCTATTCTGTGGCCCATGTGCTTAATCTGGGTGTCTTTGCGGGAAACATAATAAAGCAAACCGTCCTTGCCGTAGCTTGCCAAGTCACCGGTACGATAAATGCGCTCAAAGTAAGAGGCATTCAGCGGATTCTGGACAAAGGCCTGTGCCGTACGCTCGCTGTTGTTGTAATAGCCTGGTGCAACACAAGAACCGCTTACGCAAAGTTCTCCAGTTTTTTCTGCTTGGGTAATGACCGCATCGTTTTCGTCCAGCAGGAAGACGCGCTCATTTGGAAAAGGAATGCCAATCGGCAAAACATAATCTTCTCCAATTGACTGTGGAACTTCCGCATAGGTACAGTTGCATGTGATTTCGGTTGGACCGTAAAGATTTATGTATTTTGCATCGGGCACATTTTCTTTCCAAATGCGAAGCTGCTTAACCGGCATGACTTCTCCGGAGAACATAATCTTTTTTAGGGTAAGCGGTTTTTTGTACTTAAAGCCACCCAGAGTAGAAATTATGCACATTGCGGAAACAGCCCAAATGATTGTGGTAATCTCGCGCTCTTCAAGATAGTCAAGGAGCTTTGTTGGAAAAGAGAAAAATGCCTTTGGAACAAGATGAACTGCGGCACCAGTAAAGACTGCGGTAAAAATATCCTTAACCGAAACATCAAAATCAAAAGGAGCCTGGTTTGCAAGGTTTTCTGAGCTTTGAATGTCAAAAACCTCTGCAAAGCAGGAAATAAAATCAACAACGTTGCGGTGGTTTACAAGAACCGCTTTTGGCATACCGGTTGTACCGGAGGTAAAGTTTGCATAAACAGGGTCAACGTCTACAATCTGATTGCGTCGGGCAGGATTATAAGGAACATTCGCCTCTTTTACTTCCTTTAATAAATCATCCGTATAAATAATCTTACAGTCGCATCCAAGACCTTCTATCTTTTTCTGGAATTTACGGTCCACAACGAGAGTCTTTGCTTTTAGAGTTGAAATCATGGAAAGAAGGCGCTCATCCGGGAAAGTCGCATCCACAAATGAATAAAAGCATCCCGCGTACAGTGCCGCAAAAAACAGCTTTAGTGTTAGAACGGATTTTTCCGTTACAAGAGGAACTGCCGTCCTTGGGTCAAAATGTTTTTCCAAAAAAGAAGACAGTGCCTTTGCATCTTTTACAAAATCTTTCCAATTAACGCTCTCTTGCACATCCGCAAAAGCCGTTTTATCCGCATATTTTTCTGAGGTTGCTTCAAGATAATCTAAAACAGTGTATTTCATAGAGTTAAAACATTATATACAATAAGCCACTCTTTGTGAATACATTATTTGCGGCACTTGCTTTCCAATCCGAAAGCTTTTTCTGCTGCCTTAAAGGCCTTGTGTGTGGCGCTTGCGGGGTTCCGGCATTCGCCTCCATTGCCTAACGGCAACCCGCCTGTGGCGGGCCCCTCCAGTGCCTGCCGTGCTTTTTTCTGCTACAGTCTGCCATCTTTCTAATACAAAGTCTCCCCCAAAAGCCGAGCTGCCAGGTTTACCGCCATGATTGCTGTCTGGTTCCGAACGTCAAGGATGGGGTTTACTTCTACAATTTCCATGGATTTTACCATGTTCAGCTGGCACATTTCTTCCATTAAAAGGAGGCCTTCGCGGTAATTTAGGCCGCCGGGGACTGGCACACCGGTACCGGGAGCAATTGAAGGGTCAAGGGAGTCCATGTCAAAGCTAATGTGGACTACGTCGCAGCGGGTCTTAAAGAAGAGCTTTACTTTTGTTAGAACCTGGTCAAAGCCAATACGGTCTATGTCGCTAATTGTAAAGGCCGTAACTCCGGCTTCTTTCATGAGCAGTTTTTCGCCCTTGTCCAAGTCACGCAAGCCCACAAAGCAGATGTTTGCAGGGTCAACCTTGCGCCCCTCGTGGTAAAGGTTCACAAGTTCCGGAAGTCCGTAGCCCGCACTGGCCGCAAGACATTCGCCGTGAATGTTTCCGGTAGGGCTTGTTTCTGTAGTGTTAAAGTCTCCGTGGGCATCCACATACAAAACTCCAAGCCTAAGGTTCTTTTTCTTATAGAATGAACTTAGCCCCGCAAGCGTTCCCAAAACTATTGAATGGTCGCCGCCAAAAACAAGGGGAAACTCTCCGTCGCAAGCGGCATCTTCAACTTCCTTAGCAAGAAGCGTACACGCATCAACAATAGGTTCAAGGTATTTTGCCTTGGGGTTCGTGCCAATGTCTGCAAATTCCTGCGCGGTAACTTTTATTGGATTCTGGTCGCTTATGACCTTGTGCCCCAAGCTTTCTATTTTTTCCCGTATTCCAGCAAGGCGAACGGCAGACGGCCCCATATCAGAGCCGTGTCTTCTTCCACCGTAATCAAGCGGCATTTCTAAAATGTGTACGTCCATAGTTAAAATCATAGTTCCTTTTGCGCAATAATGCAAGGTTATAAAAAAATAACTTATAAATTATATTTTTTCTTGTATTTATAACCTTTATATATTATAATATAGTTAAAATATAATATTTAGGTTATAAAGCATGGATACACGGATAATACAAATAAGGGCTTTGGACAAAAAAACAGCTGACTTAAAGTCCTGCCAGAATGTGATTCCTCGAGGGCAAAGTTGGATAAAAACTGTTAGGGAAGCTATCGGTATGACTGCAATTCAGCTTGCAAAAAGGTTGGGAGTTACCCAACCAAGAATTGCAAAAATGGAATCAAATGAAGAAAACCTCAAACTTTCGACAATGAAAAAAGTGGCAGCGGCTTTGAACTGCGAATTTGTGTATTACTTTAAGCCCAAAACTTCTTTCCAGGATTTTGTAAAAGATCAGGCTCAAATGAAAGCGAAGGAAATCCTAAAAAATGTGAATTTGAACATGGCACTTGAGAATCAGGATATTTCTCTTGAAGAAACAACGGAAGATATAGTTAACGACTTTATAAACAACAAAACAAAACTAATATGGGATTAACGCATGGACATATTTGAAGCAGACGACAATTCAACACCGCTTACCACAGAAGAAAAAGACGGGCTAAAACTAAAATGGATAACTCTACGCTCCGAACTTAACGAGGCAGAAGCACGAAATATTGCCGAGGCGCAGATTTGGCTTGCAACGAACAAAAATAAAGACGTTTTATCTGATTCGTTTTTAAGGAACCTTCACAAAAAGATGTTCGGAAATGTGTGGAAATGGGCAGGAAAATACCGTGAAACAGTAAGGCTTCACCACAGACTTGTACAAATCCATCCTTTTCCCAATGGTAACGGAAGAGTTTCGCGCATTATGGCAGACTTGACTTCTTTTCAGCTCGAAGGCAAAGCTCTTTATTGGGGAAACGAGAATCTCGTGAATGTTTCAGAAATAAAAACACGATACATCGCAGCGCTAAGAAAAGCTGATGCCGGTGATTATTCGGATTTATTGGACTTTACAAAATCATAGTTCCTTTTGCGCAATAATGCAAGGTTGGAATAATTGCTGTGCGTATGAGTTTTCTATATAATATGCCGGATTATGAAAAAAGTGTTTGTTTTTGCCATTTTCTTTGCCCTAGCTTTGCCGCTCTATTGCCAGACCAGTCAGGAAAGCGTGCCAGTTAGTGAGGAAGTGCCTGATGCAGAGGAAAAAGATGGCGGCAGGGAAAAAAATGCCAGTATAAAAGGGAACATCTTTTTTGATTACTCATATGGGCTATATTGGTTACCCGTAAATACAAAAAGCATGCTTCTTTATATGAAAGAAGTACGTTCGGATATTCTTGAATGTATTCTTACGGTTCCATATTATACACTTTTTTCCGCAGCAGGATTTGTGGTTGGCGCAGGAGAACTGGTTTACTACCGTAAGCAGGATGACGACGGCTCTTACGGAAACTATTTTGGAATAAGCCATCCGGCAAACATGACAATGGCACTCTACTTTGGCGACAACTTTTATACGGCCATTAAGCTTGGGGTAGCCTGTGACTTTTGCGTTGGAAGGTGGGCATTCAAAGTTGGCCCAAATGCAAGTTCCTACCTGGTGCTTGGCTATGAACCAATATCCTTAAACGCGGGAATTAAGGCTGGATATTTTGACAATGAATGGTATGCGGCACCTTCCTGCAGCCTTAACTTTAACCTTAAAAACGCAGCTAATTTTTATGCTTCTTATACGGATGCAAATTTCTTTGGCAAAAACATGAGGCGCATTTCTTTGGGATTAACGTTTATTGCTGATTAGGAACCTACGCCGCCATGGAGGGGCCCGCGAAGCGGGTTGCACAGCAATGGAGCGGGTAGGGCCCCGCGGAACCCCGGAACGGCGGTGACGCAGAGGCACCTTCTGTCGAATTAGCCAAAAAATGAATGGTAGAACATAAAAAAGCACCGTCCAGAAAATTCCAAATCCTTGAACCTGTCCGCAATTTGCGCTATAATCTGCAAAATCGGTTTGACAGGAAATAGGAGGTAGCCCCGGTATGTTAAAAGGCAGGCATATTATAGAACCCGGAGATTTAAGTGTTTCAGAAATTGATGAGATTTGTTCTTTGGCAGAACAGATTTTAGTAGATCCTGTTTCTTTTCAAGATGTGTGCCGCGGGAAAATTCTTGCGACACTTTTTTTTGAGCCAAGTACCAGAACCCGCCTTTCTTTTGAAGCGGCAATGCTGCATTTGGGCGGAACAGTAGAAGGCTTTGCAGACGCAAGCTACACATCTTCCACAAAGGGAGAAACCCTTGCAGACACAATCCGCGTAGTAAGTTCCTATGTAGACGTAATAGCCATGCGCTCACCAAAAGAAGGAGCCGCACTTTTGGCATCCCAGTTCAGCGCATGTCCGGTAATCAACGCTGGAGACGGCGGACACTACCACCCAACGCAGACCCTTACAGACCTTACCACAATCCGCATGTTGCAGGGTACGCTGGAAGGCCACACAATAGGCTTCTGCGGAGACCTAAAGTTTGGCCGCACGGTCCACTCTCTTGCAAAGGCAATGTGCCTCTACCCCAAGAACAAGTTCGTCTTTATAAGCCCCAAGGAACTGGAGCTTCCCGAATACTACGTAAAGTCTGTATTGCAGCCCGCTGGTGTTGAATTTACAACGGCAGAGCGCCTGGAAAACGTTATCGGTGACCTGGACATCCTCTAC
The DNA here is from genome assembly GCA_017961705.1 of Treponema sp. Taxonomy (GTDB): domain Bacteria; phylum Spirochaetota; class Spirochaetia; order Treponematales; family Treponemataceae; genus Treponema_D. The sequence goes on along the minus strand of JAGCWT010000113.1, from coordinate 25,158 downwards.
ATGACCCGCGTACAAAAGGAACGCTTCTTTAACGAACAGGACTACATCCGCCTAAAGGACAGCTACATTCTGGACAAAGCAAAGATGAGCCTTGCCCGCAAAGACATGATTGTCCTGCACCCCCTTCCCCGCGTAAACGAAATTGCCCCGGAAGTGGACGAAGACCCAAGAGCCGCCTACTTTAAACAGGTAAAATTTGGAATGTACGCCCGCATGGCCCTAATGTCTAAGCTGACCGGCTGCCTGTAAGCAAGAAAGCAGATGCCTTATAAAGCAAATGCCGGATAATAGGAGAAAACAGAATGATTAATATAGCCGAAATAAAAAACGGACTGGTAATTGACCACATTCAGGCAGGACTTGGCTGGAAAGTATTCAAGTGGCTTGGCCTGGACGAAGCCAAATTCACCTGTGCGCTAATCGTAAACGCCATTTCCAAGAAAACCGGAACCAAAGACATAATCAAAATAGACAACATCCTGAACATTGACTACAGCGTGCTTGGTTTCATAGACCCCAACATAACCGTAAACGTAATCCAAGACGGCCAGATTGTCCGCAAAATAAAGATGGAGCTGCCGGAAAAAGTGGAAAACGTAATCCACTGCAAGAACCCCCGCTGCATCACAATAACAGAACATTACGTTCCCCAGGAATTCCGCCTGGTGGACAAGAACCTTAAGCAGTACCGCTGCATCTATTGCGATGCCCTCTACACCGCAGGAACCGTAGGAGAAGACTAATGGCAGCCAAGCAGCTTTTAATTTACAACGCACACATTGTTGATGCCCGTACAGACAAAAAGGGAGCAATCCTGGTAAAAAACGGCAAAATCCACTCCATGCCCTCATCAACAGAGCTAAAAAAGCTGCTTGCCGACCCTTCCATCCCCGCTTTTGACGCAAAAGACCTAACCCTAATGCCAAGCTTCATAGACATGCACGCCCACTTCCGCGACCCTGGCCTAACGCAAAAAGAAGACATTGTTTCCGGATGCCGTGCCGCCGCCGCAGGAGGATTTGGAACCCTTGTCCTTATGCCAAACACGTCCCCGGTTGTCTCTTCGCAAAAAGAAGCCCTTGCCAACAACCAAAAAGCAGAAGAAACAGGCCTTGCCCACGTAATCCAAAGCGTAAGCATAACATCCCGCTTTGACGGAAAAACCATAAGCCACCTTGACCAGCTAAAAAAGACCCAAGTTCCCCTAATAACAGAAGACGGCCACGAAGTAACGGACAGCAGCGTAATGCTAAGCGCAATGAAAACCGCCGCCAAAAAAGGCCTTATCGTAAGCTGCCACAGCGAAGACCCCTTCCTTGCCCAAGCCGCCCGCCCCTTGCGCAAAGCCGCCCTTGAACTGCTAAAGAAAAACAAAGGCAATCCTTTAGCACAAGAGCCGTCTGCAGAAGAAAAAAAAGAAGCCGCCGCCTACCTAAAAGAAGCAGACTCTTTGCTTGCCGCCGCAGAAGACGCAGCCACCTACCGCAACATCCGCCTGGCAGAACTTGCAGGTTGCCACATACACCTCTGCCACGTAAGCACAGAAGAAAGCCTTAAAGCCGTAATCAGCGCAAAAAAACGCGGGGTAAACGTAACGTGCGAAGTAACCCCCCACCACATAGGACTTTCCTCCAAAGGCGAAAACCTCTTTAACATAGTAAACCCGCCGCTAAGAAGCGAAGCCGACAGGCAGTTTCTTATACAGGCACTAAAAAAAGGAGACGCAGACGTAATTGCAACTGACCACGCACCGCACACAATGCAAGACAAAGCAGAAGGATCCCCGGGATTCAGCGGACTGGAAACAGCCTTTGCAGTATGCAACACAACCCTTGTAAAAGAAAACGCCTTCACCCTAAAACAGCTGTCTGCCCTAATGTCTGCAAAACCAGCCGAACTACTTGGGCTAAAAAAACGCGGACTCATTGCACCCGGATACGAAGCAGACATGACCCTTGTAGACCCGGACAAAACCTGGACTGTCCGCGGAAAAGACTTTGCCAGCAAAGGAAAATTCACCCCGCTAGAAGAAAAAAAACTCACCGGCCGCGTAGAAGCCACCTTCCTTGCCGGAAAACTAGTCTTCCAGCGCGAATTCTAAACCGGACGGTCCCTGAGGTTCTCGAAGGGCGGTCCCAGTACGGTCCCTGAGGCTCTCGAAGGGGTCGAAGGGCACGAAGTCCGTCATCCTAAACGAAGTCCGTCATCCTGAACTTGTTTCAGGATCTGTCCACCCATCCACTCTTCCTCTTCATTAGGACGGTACCCTACTCCGCTCTACCATACATTCTTCCTCTAACTCGACCGAACATGCCTCTGCGCCACCGCCGTTCCGGGGTTCCGCGGGGCCCTACCCGCTCCATTGCTCCGCAACCCGCTTCGCGGGCCCCTCCATGGCGGCGTAGGTTCCTCTGAAAATTTCCCACCCCCCTGCCGATAAATTTATACAAACAAAACGTGTAGGCTAGACCCGATAATCAACAAAAAGCACAAAAAATGTTGAAATAAAATTTAAAATGCCTTATAATACAAGGAAATGGGTTGGTGCTAGGATAAAGTGGGAGTTTATGAGATTCAGTCGTTTTTTTAGACGAGTAGCATTTTTCTCTTTTTTGGGCATTGCTTTCCCGCTTTGCATAAATTCCTGTTCTCAAATTTCCGATGCCATAAACGAACCCGTCCGCGAATACTTTGAAAACCTGTCCGACGGTTCACAAATAGTTGGATTTAAAATCTTTGTAAACAACAGCGGAACCCTTGTCCCTGCCCCAACCGCAAAAGATGCAAACGGCAACACCTGCGTAGGCTCTGGAAGCGACATTATTGTAAAGCTCCAGCTAAGAAACCCCAATAATTTTGACTTTACGCTCGGCTCAAACATGTCCTACCACCTTGTAGATTCCGCAATCGCCTCCCTTCCAGGTGCAGATTCAATTTCGCTGAACATGACTTCTTCAACGGAATGGGAGTTAACATATCCTGCATCATTTTTGCAAAATGCAGACCCGGGAAAAGTAGGTGCACTCGCTCCAAAGCTTTCCAAAAACATCAGCGTTCGCATAGACCTTTCCCACCCAAAAACAGGAACAAATTTTCCTTCCTTTACGCTCCCGCTCTACTGCAACTCTGTGCCACCAGTAATTAAAGATGCAGTTACATACACAAAAACAGATGCTACATCAGGTGCCAAAACATACGTCGTAGCCTTTACGATTTCTATGTCCGCTCCGCCAACTAATTTTGATTTGAAATATCTTAAGATAGGTGAAACTTCTATCCCCATTACTTTACTCCCTGGCGGTTCTTCAATGTTCTCTTATGCTCCTACTATTCCTTTGCAACAAGCCGCTGTAGCTACAAGAACTGATGTTCAACCAAACGGACAGCCCTATTTTAATACAGGCGGAACTTCTTTCTACTACGAAACCAGCGACCCTGTTACCACAGACAGAGCCTACACAATCTCTCTTATAGACGAAGCAGGACTTACGTCATCTGCTACCACTGCCGCAAACTCCTACAGAATTGCAGACGTAAAGCTTGCAGATTCTTCCGGAACAGACCATAGCGGTGCTTCCGACATTTATACACCAACACCACCAGCAATCATCAAACTGGGGCAGGAAGAAGACTCTTCTTATGCAAAGGTAAAAATAAAAGTCCCAACAACTGCCTGTACGGCAAGCGGAATCAGCAAATCGGTAAGCGGTGTTACTGTAGCTTATACGGTTACAAACGACGCAGGCTCTGAAATAGACACAGGCACTACAACTTCCGACCGTAACCTTAACCTTGCACCTGGAACCTACACAATAGCATGTACCGCCACAAAGGCCGGCTATACACAAAGCATAACCACATTCTCGGTACAAGTAATAGCCACAAAAGTATACGTCAAATCAACAGGAGTCGATGCCCCTGGAAATGGAACTATAGAGAATCCGTATAAAACAATAAAATATGCTGATGAGAATTTACCATCGCTCACAGATGCAGGTGGAGCCGTCAGAACCATTTTAGTACTAAACGACCTTGGTCCCGAACAACCCGATACAAATATATTCTCAACAGATTGTATTAACTGCCAAAACCATACGCTCACAGATGTTAAACTAAGCATCGGTAATGGCTGTGTAGTAAAAAATGCAACCATTGCAGGAAGCGATACCAACAAAAAAATAGTTGGCGCCAACAAAGTGCTGGAGAACGTAGTCCTTGCAAAAGCAGACGGACAAGAAGTAGTTACTGCCAAGGTAACGCTTAAAAACGTTACTTCCTCAAACAACAACGTTATAAATTCAGGTGACGTAACTATCAAAGGAAAAGTTATCGGCCTCACTTTTAATTTAGGTACTAGCAGTATACTCACTATTGACGGCAACATGGCAGGTAGCAGCAACAACACAATTAAACTTACAAACCTAATACTAGACAGCCCAAGCCCCGGAACCCCTCGCGTATTTACAGATGGCTATACATCATCAGGTAACACCGCAGCCCCTTCAACATATTTTACGAGTTCCGACGCTTTCGGAGTCATAAAAACAGCAGAAGGGGAAGCCGCCCTTGCCGTTTCCGGTGGAAGCATCTCCGTCTACACCCCAGACGGAAAGCTTATGCTACAACCAACTCCTACTTCAATAGCATCAATTGGAGATACAACAATAACAATATCCGCAACCGGAACCCTCGAAAACGGCACAACTGTTACCCCAACAGACGAGCCAACAAAATTCACCGACTGGGACATAAAGGCCTATTACGAATATGACTACCGCCATGCATCTCCAACAGCGGCGCCAACACCTGCAGCAGTACCAGCAGCTACAACTCCGCTACAACTAACATTCCCAGCTGCCTATCCGGCAGGAAGTTACGTAATTGTTATCTTTGTAACCTTCAATGGAACAAGATATTCCTGCGAGATGGTGGTTAATAAAACCTAGAGGGTAAAAAAGATGTTAAAAAAGTTTTTAAGGATTTTCTTTTTCACAGCTTCTCTTACCCTTGCGGCCTGCTCAAACATCGCGTCTGCACCAGATGAACAAAGGGAAAGCACAACCCACACCACATGTGCAACCCTTTCTGGAAGACTAATCGTAAACGGTGCACTACCTTCTGCAAGTTCAGGCACACAGTCTGCAAGAACCGCCTTTCCAACAGTTCCAGAATCTTTTACCTATAGAGTAACCGCCCAAAAAGGCAGCGAAACAACAAACGGAACGGTAGACGACTCTGATTCCTCCAACATAACATACAGCCTTTCTTTTCCGTCAAGCGGCAACTGGACCGTAACAGCAGAAGCCCTGTCTGGCGGCACCGTATTCCTAAGCGCCTCGGCAACCATAGACGCAGCAAACGACAGTGGCAAAAACTTTCTTCTAAAATACCCAACCACCCCCGCTTCCGGCACGGGAACTGTTAATCTAAAAATAAGCTACGCGGACTCTATTCCCGTTAATTCCATAGCAGCAAAAATGGTAGGATTTGACACCGCTACAGTCAGCGTAAATAACTCATCCTTTATAACTTCCGGTAGTTACAAAACATTTACATACGCAAGATCATCTGTACCCCTTGGCCCCCACAAGCTCACCGTTTATTTTAAAGACTCAAGTGGCCAAACCATCTACTACTTGGAACAAATCGTAAATGTCTACAAAGGCTTTGAAACAAACAAATTCTACGGAGATGAACTCTACATTGACTCATCATCCGGCGAAATAAAGCTAGAAGCAAGCCATTTAAGCTCCACGCAACTCACAACCTTCTATGTTCACGGCACAAACGGCACTGCCACAGGAACAGGCAGCATCTTTAGCCCCGTAAAAACCCTAGGCCAAGCTGCAAACCTAGTAACCAACTCAACCGCAACACCTGCGGATGGATTCAGAATTATCCTGCAAACAAATACAACAGAAACTTCAAACATAGCACTTACAAAAAAAACAGAGATAATAACTGATGCTGATGACGGTACAAAGCGTACTGTAAACGGAGATTCACACTCACTTACAAGCACTGCAGACATAAACTTTACAGACATAAATTTTTCTCAAATGGCGGGATTTAAAGTTGAAAGCGGCACAGTCATAATGGGAAATGGTGAATTTAGTATATGTATTGGTAATGTTGTTGACTCTAACTATTGCGGAGGCGCCGTTTTTACAGCAAGCGGTGCAACATTTAAAGCTACAGATTTTGATTTTAACCTATGCGTTGCCTCTGGTGGGCCTGGTGGAGCCATTTATTCGGAAGGAACCGTAACTTTAACAAATTGCAACATAACCAATTGTATGGCAGGTTACGGAGGTGCCATTTATTCAAAAGGTACTCTAAACCTAACCAATTGCGTGCTTTCCAAAAATTACGCATCAAACGAAGGTGGTGCCATCCACGCAGTTGGTACTTCAACAGTAGCGGCAAATATAAACATGGACAACTGTACTATTGGAGTTGAAAGTCCCACAAGTGTAGCCAGTGAAGACAAGGACACCTGCATTGAAGCCGGAGGAAATTATTCTGAAGGTGCCGGAGGCGGTATTCTTCTTGATGCCTACTCATCACTTACAGCCATTGATTCAAAAATAAATGGCAACTATGCAGGAAGCGCAGGGGGTGCAATCAATGCGTCTAAACCTAGTGCCACTGTAGGAATTTGCGATAGTGAAATATTATTTAATAAAGCTGCTGGTCAAGGCGGTGGCTTGCAGATTTATTCAACACAAGAGGCTGCAAGCTCTGTAGCAACTACAAAAATCAAAAACAATTCTTCTAATGCAGATGGTGGCGGAATTTCTATTACATCAGGAAGATTTCTTATGGTAGACTCCTGCACAGACATTTCCGGCAATACGGCTAGCGGCAAAGGAAATGGCGTGTATGCAGCAGGAAAATTAACCCTTTCTGGTTCTACTTATTTTGCAGACGGAATTTATTTAAATACAAATCCTCTTTATTTAGCTAACGATTTTGCCCTTTCCGGAACTAGCGAAATTCCTCTTTCATATAGTGATTCATCTTTTACCATTGGTGATGCACTCCTAAAGGGATCTGATACTTCAACCTCAGTTACAGCAGCACAATGCACATACTTTGAACTCGAAGACGACACTCTTTGCATACAATACAATACTTCCGCCACGCCTAACACTGGCATCCTCGCACTAGCCTCATCTGGCGGCACATCTTTTACAGTTGGCAGCAGCTCTGACTGTAATTTCTCAACTCTTGAAGAAGCCCTAGCACATGTAGACACTCTATCAGCAGCAACTGCAGGAAACGAATACGAAATAAAAATCTGCGAAGACATAACACTCTCAGACAATTTAAGCATAACAACTTCACACATAAAAATAATAAGCGACACAGACTCAACTCGCCGCACAATAAATGGTGGTTCCGACTCATCTGCCTACCAAATTGAAGTTAATGCAGAAGGCGTAATAGTAGACAGCATAAACTTCTCCGGCCTAAAAGGCGGCATAAACGTAGCTGGCCATGACTTAACCTTAAACAACAGTACAGTCATGAACGGCAGTGGAAAATATGTATCAAGTGACGAAGCTTATGCAGCTGGTATTACTGTACAATCTGGTGCAACCCTAAAGTCAACCGAAAATCTTCTTATTAAAAACTGCGACAATAATACATCTGGCGGACGCTCAGGAATTTATAATAGCCTTGGTACTATTGAATTAACAGGTGCAGAAATATCCTATTGTGATAATACCCAATCATCAGGAGGCGCCATTTACAGCAGAGGAGGGGAAGTAACACTAACAAACTGTAAAATTCATCACAACTCTGCCCAAAGCTATGGAAATGGAGGCGGAATTTATTGTTTCGGAGCTACAATTAACTTAAGGGGCAATACAGAAATATATGAAAACAGTTCCTGGGCAGGAGATGGAGGCGGAATTTATGTTTTGGATCGTACCGAGACCTCCAGTATATTAACAATGGAAAATCCTGTAAAAATATATGATAATAGAGCATCAAACTCTGGACGTGGCGGTGGTATTTGCGTTTCTGAAGGAACTGTAAAACTTGCATTAAATTCCACTACTAAAGATACAGGAAATACAACTAGTGAATCTACTGCAACTTCAAATCTTTGTCATATAGCTGCTGGTGTAACTATCCTAGCCAATAGTAGAATAAACGATACCATATGGCCTGGCGATGACGTTTTATCAGTTCCATTTAACTCAAATTAACCATATAATCCAAAAAAGGAGCAAAACATGATTAAAAGTAAACTTAAAACATCGAGGGGGGGGGTATTTCTTCTTCTAACATTTCTGTTTTTTGCCTGTGCTAACGGCTCTTCTGGAGAAGATTCAGATTATTCCCCAGAATCAAAATGGCAAAAAGGTACATATCTTGCAGTATGCTACAACCAAAAAGTCCAGCAAATGGGAACCTATGAATACCTGCTTGAACACCCTGCAAACAGAAGTGTTCTTACTGTTTTAACAAATAAATATTCAACAAGTTGGTATAACGGAAAAAACTGGGTAGATGTGCCTAATATCTCCTATGAGGAATCAACATTAACTTCTACTGGTACAAATCTAATAGCAACAACATCTTCCAAAACACTAACAATTGCCGGTTCAACCAAAGACAAGTTAAAAAACTATGAAGGAAAGTCTGTTTGGGTTTATCAAGAAGAATCTTTGGGCAAAAATATTTTCTTCGCAAAAAACGAAAGTAATCCTGAAAGCGAAATTAATATCCTAGAAACACCCGATGACTCATGGAAGGATTCGGAGCAAATTTCTAGAATAAATAATTATTTAGGTTCTATTAATACTGGAGGAAAAGCTTTTGGCTTTGTAGTAGTAATACATGATAATTCTATTTACCAAACAGGGGAGTATCAGTACATATATAACCATCCTTTTAATAAAACAGTCGCTTTGGCAACAGGTGGAATGAATTTTATTGAAGTTGAGGTTCAGAAAATAGAAAATCCCAATTCAACTTATGAACCATTTATCATAGTAGAACATGCGGGAAAAAACATTTTACCAACAGAAGAGCAGCAAGAAGGCTTAAAGAAATTTATAGGGAAAAAAGTCACTCTTGGAATTCGCCTAGAAGATTTTTACTACAAAGAAACCTCTTGGGACGAAAACAACATAGAAGCTAAAGTAAAATCCATAGAAGAGTTTGAATTCTTTAATTACATACATTTTATGTTAGGCAGTACAGAAATTATTGCAAAAATTCCCAAAAATGATAAAAGCAATTTTTACATAGGCGAGACGATAAACATCAAACCTGCTATAACCCGCTGCAAGTTTTTTGAAAAAAATTCCAACCCCTACGAAGAAAAAAATATTTGTGAAAAAGTAGACCCTACTTGGGAAAAAGATTTTTAAGAAGTTTCGGTTATATAATAGCATTAAACCACAAACCCATTAATTACTCAAAGATTGCCAAGGTAAACCGGCAATCTTTGAGTTTGCTTTTTATACTAAAGCCCTACCTAAATAACATCCCCCTCTTTCCAGCATTCAAATATCCCGCCCCAGCCTACGCCGCCATGGAGCCCCGGCAGTACCGGCCGCAGGCCGGTATGAGCGGATAGCGAAGGGCGAAACGGCGGTGACGCATAGGCATTAACAGTCGAGTTAGCCAAGAACAGAATGGTAGAGCAAAGAAAATTTTCGTCCTAAAAAGTCCCGGCCTAAAAACTTACTGCTTACGCCGCAAGGCATTCGTTCAGCTGCTTACGGATTTGGCTTTCGTTGTAACCCTTGCCAATAAAGACAATCTGGTTCATGCGGTCGCCGTATTTTTCGTCCCAGGAAAAATATTCGTCGTCGTAGTTTTCCATTAGCTCTTTTTTGCCTTCACCGTCCTGCATGGCGGCAATCCAGACGGCATATCCTGTTACAGTGGCATTGTGTCCGGCCTGCTCAAACAATATCACTTCCTTGTCGTTGTCGCTGAACCACATGTAGCCCTTTGCGCGGATAAGTTCCTGGGGATAGTTCTTTTCCATAAAGGCAAAGAATTTTTCGCGGTCAAAGGGGCGGCGCTCTTCGTAAACAAAGCTTGAGATTCCGTATTCATCGGTGCAGCTTTCGTTTCCTTCCTGATTAAGCGTGCGCTCAACCGCAGAAGAATCCCTTACCTTTTCAAAGTCAAAGTGCTGGCCCTTAAGAACAAGGCTAGAGTCCACCTTGCCGTTCACACATTCAATTATTTCTGCTTCCGGCTGCAACTGGCGGATTACACCTTTTACTTCTTCAACTTTTTCTGCTTCCAAAAGGTCGCATTTGTTCAGGAGGATTGTATCGCAGAATTCAATCTGGTCAACAATAAGGTTTGTTATGTCCGTTTCGTCCAAGCCGTTTTCGTCTTTACCGCTGCTACGGCGTGCCAAGGCAGAAAGGAATTCCCTGTAAATGCGGTCTGCGTCTACAACGGTAACAACAGAGCTAAGGTATGCGCTTGTTATTTCCTTTTCCTGTTCCGCATACAAAAAGCCGCCCGCTATGGAAGATGGATCAGAAATGCCGGATGCTTCAACAAATACCGCTTCCACATCCTTGTCTTCTGCAACCCGCTGAACCTGTTCAATAAATTCATCGCGCAAGGTGCAGCAAATACAGCCGCCCTGCATTTCCACAAGCTTTGACTGCTCAACCTTTGCACCGTTTTTTAAAAGCCTGGAATCTACATTTATTTTTCCCATGTCGTTTACAATCAAGGCTATCCTGCGCTTTTCCTGCTTTAGAAATTCATTAAGCACAGTTGTCTTGCCAGAGCCCAAATATCCTGTTAAAAGGATTACCGGTTTTTGAGTTATGTTTGCCATTTTGTTTTTTCCTAAAAGATTGTCATTCCCGGGCTCGCTGGAAACTTCGTTGCGAAAGACCCGGGAATCTTAAATAACTGGTCATTCCGGGCCCCGACCCGGAATCTGTATAAGGTAAAGGTTTGTCTTATACAGACCCTGAAACCATATTCGTAGCAAGTGCGTGCGAATATGGCGTAGCAGTTCAGGGTGACCGTTAATTGTTGTTCGATATACTAGTTAAGAGCCTTCTTTAAAACTTCCAGGTTTGACTGCATAGCCTTAAGGTATGTTGCACCACCCTTAACAGCCTTTGCATCTGTTGCCTGCATTGAATCAATAACAAGAATACCGCGGTTCTTGTTCTTAGAATTTTTGTTTACCGTCTTTGCAATCTTCTGGTCAGAGTTTTCAATTACAAGAAGATTGTTCACGCCAAGCTGGTCGCTCTTGTTTGCAAGGAACATTACGGTTTTAAAGCTTGCCTCTGTTTCTGCAGAACATCCAACAAAAGCTGCAAAGTAATCAAGTCCGTAGTCGTCGGTAAGGTAGCGGAAGGGGAAGCGGTCTGCAAACACAAGAGTCTTCTTGGAAGCAGCCTTTATTGCGCTCTCGTACTGGGCATCCAAAGCGGCAAGCTGTTTGTTGTAAGCCAAGCAATTTGCCTTGTAGCTTGCGGCATTTTTTGCATCCGCTTTCTGCAAAGCCACGCTGATTGCAGATGTTAAAAGCTGGGCGTTGCGCAAAGAAAGCCAAACGTGTTCATCAAGTTCCTCTTCTTCCTCATCATCATCGTGATCGTGGTCGTGGGCATCGTGATGGTCAGCTTCGTGTTCATGCTCATGCTCGTGCTCATGTTCAGCTTCCATGCCTTCTTTTACTTCTTCTGCCTTTGCCCTGTCACCCATGACTTCCATCATGTTAACAACCTGAATGTTCTTGTTGCGTACATTCTTAAGCGCATCCTTAACCCAACCGTCGCTTTCTCCGCCAACGTAAATAAAAACATCGCTTTCGGAAATCTTTACAATATCCTGAACTGTTGGCTGGTAGCTATGCAAATCCACGCCCTTAGAAAGAAGCATGGTCAAATCTACATCGTTCTTGCCAATAACCTCTTTTGCCCAGTCATAAGCAGGAAAAATTGTTGCCACAACCTTTATCTTTGAACCATTCTTTGAATTTGCCTTTGAGTTTGTTTTTGCAATTGCCATCGTGCCAATTCCGGCAAGTAAAATTATAGAAGCAAATACTGCTGTAAAAATCTTTTTCATTTTTTTCTCCATAAAATCTGTGTATTAAAATTCTATTTCTTTATTCGGACCAGCATTAAATTGCTAACCCGCTTTCCAGGGCTACGCGGGGCCCGCAAATGCTAAACAAACAGCACCATGGATGGTGCGTCATTTGTTAGCATAAAAACCAGGTGAGTTTTCGCAGAAAACTCATGGTTAAAAATTGCATGGATGCAATTTTTAACCAACCACCCTTCCAATCGGGGGTAGGCTCTTTTTGTAAAAACCAAAGCCCCTCCGCTGCCATGAAAATTTTGCAAAGAAAAAATTGTCAGTTGTTCTTGCGGATTTTTTTGGAAACAGGGGTTTCTTTTTGTATATTTGAATTAGAAAAGAAAAATGCAAGTGCCAAAAAAGCAAACAGAAAATGCAAAAGCAAGTGTGTGTCTGGATGATTTTCTATTGAACGCAAAGTCCTTTGTGCCGTATTCAGCAAAAGGCAAACAGGACAGCCATCTCCAGAGCATTCGTGGCCAGCATGAATAAACTCTGACCCCAAAAGAAATGCAAAAGACAAAAGGGCAAGCATAAAAATGCAAAGCTTAAAAACGGCAATCTTTTTGCAAAGACTATTCTTCATTTTTGCCTTCCCTCCTGCTGCTGCATTTTTCGCAAATCCCGTAAAAAACCGTTCTTGGCGCATCAATCTTAAAGCCTTTCTTCTTAGCAAGAAAGTTCTGCATATCATAAAGTTCAGAACTGTCCAAATGAATCAAAGTGCCACATTCCTCGCATTTAAGATGAAAGTGCCCGCTCTTTTCCTTACAGCCCTTGTCCCCAACATATTCAAAACAAGATGCCGAATGTTCATCAATAAAAATCTTAAGGACGTCCCCTTCCCTAACCATCTTTTCAAGATAGCGGTAAACAGTAGCCGGACTTACCCTTATATCCTTTGATTCAAAATGTGAACAAATTTCTTCCGCAGTAAAATGCTTTCCCTGCATCTGCTTTAGGTAAGAGGTCAATAATTCCTGCTGCCTTGTCTTGTATTCCGCTTTCATAGGCCGTCAATTTGAGAACGATTATCAAATTACACCAAAAACAATTTTTTGTCAATATGAAAACGGTTCTCAAATTGTGGGGGAGCTATATCATTTTATGTAGTCAAAAACCTTAAAAAATGCTATAATTAGTATTGAAAAGGGATGAAAGTGCGCTGTAATTTTATAAAGACATTTTTACTTCCTCTTGCTGCTACAGTTTTACTTGCAGGGTGTTCTTTTTCTGTGCCAGATTCTGCCCCGGAAGAAAGAGGCGCTGCTTTTTCTGCAAATTCGGAAAGAAGTGTTCTTTTGTCTGGATCCATCAAATTTTCCGGTGCAACACCTTCCGCTTTTAAAGGCAATTCTTCTGGGCGCACGGCTTTTCCCACTGCACCCACATCTCTTGTTTACAAAATAAAGGCAACATCGGGTTCTTCTGTAATAGAATTTAGCAGTTCAGAGGCATCTTCTGGCGGAAGCATTACTGTTGCAGGCGACACAATAACTTTTACAATTAGCCTAACAAGCGGTACATGGGCATTAACCGCTTCTGCCGAGGATTCATCGGGTAAAAAGGTGCTTGCAACCAAGAACGCTGTTAGCATACCCCTTACAGGCGATTCACCTTCTGTCTCTCTAGGCGATCCCCTTGTTTTGAACTATGCTAGTTCGTCTTCCACGGGAAAGGGAAGCATTGGCCTTACCCTCTCTTGCGCCTCTAGCACAAACATTCAGAGCATAAAGGTAAATCCTTTAACCAGCGGAATTTCTACAGCAACATCAAACACAACAAGTGACTGGCTATGGTCACAGTCAAACGTAAATCCGGGTTCCTACAAAGTTGAATTTCTTTTCTATTCTGGGACGGACTGTTCTGGAACAATTCTTTACCGCATAAACGAAGTTGTAAACATATATTCAAATTTAACTACAGACACTTTTGAAGACGCATCATATGTATCTAGCGGGCACATAGAAATAACAGGCTCTCTTTTAGCAAGTGCAGAACTTGTAACAATCTACGTAAGCTCTTCCGGCTCGGATTCCGGTACTGGCTCTTATTTTAGTCCGGTAAAAACTTTAAAACAGGCAGTTAACCTTGTAAACAATTCATCAGCAGCGGCAACCACCGAATTTGAAATACTAGTAAGAGACAACATTTCGCTTGGCGGTTCAGCCACCTTGAACTCCGGCAAAAAGGCCTCCATCACAAGTGAGGGTTCTTCTGCGGTAACAGTTAGCGGCGGCTCTAGCCACGATTCCCTTACCATTAGCGGCGAGGCAGAAGTTTCCAATTTGAATTTTAGCGGGCTGGGGGGAATTAATGTTAATCTTTCAAGTTCCAAACTTACAATAAATGATTCTACGGTAGAAAACGGTACAGCTAGTGTTGGCGGTGGTTTTTATGTTGGAAGCGGAGCAGAGCTTGTTTCTGAACAGGGACTTGTTATTAAAAACTGTAGCGCCACTGGCTCCTATGGATTTGGTGGCGGTATTTATAATGCAGGAACAGTTTCTCTTACCGCTTGTGAAATTTCTAGTTGCACCGCAGCTGTAAGTGGCAGCAGTATTTATAATTCTGCAGCAGGAAGTTTAACCCTTGGCGGTGAAACATCAATAGACGGTTCTATTTATTTGCAGTCAAATGCACATCCTTTGGAATTAGGCTCAGACTTTTCTTCTGCAGATACCATTGCTATAGAACTGTATACTTTAACACTAGGATTTACCTTTGGCGATACCGTTATAAGCTCCGCTACGGCCACACAAGCAGCCTGCTTTACCACACCAGACGGCTCTGACTATTCACTTGAATTTGTTGCTGCCTCTGGCAAAGTAATAATGAACAGCGCAGCAAGATTTATAATCTATGTTGGCGGTACTGGTGCAAGTGATGAAACAGGTGATGGCTCAAATTCGAACCCCTATGCAACATTAGAAAAGTCCTTGGAAGTTGCAGCAGAGCGCTATGCAATTGACAATGGAGAATACAGCATCTATGTAAAAGACACTATCACATTAACGCGTAACATTGAAATTACAGGTTTGCCAGATCTTACACTTGCAGGAAATGTAGCAGCAACTTCAACTTCAACAGAGACAATAAATGGTGACGGATATAACATAAAATTCAGCTGTAATGCAACAGTTAGGAACTTGGAATTTTACGGCTTAGGTGCAAGCTCAACTTTCGTTGGACCAATAACAATTGCAAGCGGAACAGAAGTAGAAGCAGAGCATGTTAAGGTAACAAGCTGCACCAACACCGGAGGAGACGGCGGTGGTATTTACAACGCAGGAACTTTGACGCTCAAAAATTGTACGGTAAGCGGATGTGAGGCAAAGTATATAGACTTAGGCAACCAAGGTTTTGGCGGTGGTATTTACAGCCAAAATAGTTCCAGCCTAACTTTGGAGAATACAACCGTAAGCGGCAACAAGGCAACTCTTGGCGGAGGAATTTTCATAGGTGGCAGCTGTAATGCCCAAATAACGGATTCTACAATACAAAGCAATAGTGCCGAATCTACAGTCCTAGGTACATTTGGTGGCGGCGGCATTTTTGTAAATGACGGAGGTTCGCTAACACTGTCCGGTGATGACAGCAAGATTATACTAAATACAGCTAAATCCTCTACCTCAGGAAAAATACCACATGGTGGCGGTATCTTATGCAGAGGTTCTATGACTATGGAAAGCGGAACAATCTCGCAGAATGAGGTAATTGCTGATTTTGAAGACGGATACGGATATGGTGGCGGTGTTGCGCTTGAGCCAACGTCAACCACTTCAACCGGAACATTTACAATGTCTGGCGGCAGCATCAGTGGAAACGAAGCAACTTTTGGCGGCGGAATTGCAAACCGAGGCCTTAACCTTGTACTTTCCGGCGGAACAATAGGCGATATCAACGGAAACACCGCAAGTTACGGTGGCGGTGTATATGTTGGCGCATTTAATTTTGGAACAGATGCATTGCCAAATCTAAAACAGGCAACTTGCACAATAAGCGGCTGTACAATTGAACGCAACACTGCATCTGCCTACGGAGGCGGCATTTTTAGTGAAGACAGTTCAATAACCTTTAACGCAGGCTCCGTTGAATTTAATAAGGTAGAATCCTCTTCCATAGATTATATTGGCGGTGGCGGTATTTATATTAAACAAGGAACTCTTAATTTTGGAGGAACAGGCAAGATAAAAAGTAACTCTGCTCAAACAAGTACAATATCTGCTGCCGGTGGCGGACTTTATATATATGTAGGCGGCATAGTAAATATGGACGGCGGTTCAATAGAAGCAAACTCTGCTAAGTCCCCTTCAGGAGATACTGGCTGTGCACAAGGTGGAGGCGTATACATATCTGGATCTGGAAAAATGACCTTATCCGACGGAACCATAAGCGATAACAATACTTATTCTACTACTACAGGCGGCAGTTCTATGGGTGGCGGTGTATTTGTATATACAGGCGGAGAAATGACCATGACAGGCGGTTCAATAAAAGATAATGGATACACTGCATCAACTATTTTGGGTGGCGGTATTTATTCGTTTGGAAGCTTAACTCTAACAAGCGGTACAATAACTTCCAATGATGCAAATTCAGGCGGTGGAATTTATCTGAATGTTATAACACCAGGAACTTCTTCTCTTAACTATGGAACAACTTTAATTACAGGAAATAATGCATCTGCTCTCTCTAATAATTTTTATATAAGCACAGGCGTAAAAATTACAGGTACAATTTTAGGAATAACATACACAAGTTTTACTGTAGTAGCTCCATTGCAAGGTTAGCAAAGTCCCACATCTGCTCAACATCCTCTCCCCCATCAGCCCAGCCCCGATTGGAGGGGCGGCGGAGCCGTTCTCGCAAAGCGAGAATGGAGCGGGTTGGGCCCCGCGGAACCCCGGAAAGCGGGTAATAAAAGTGGTGGAAGGTTCTTTTAAAAAATTCACAGTAAAAGTAAAAAGCTGCTGCCAAAAGAGAAAGAAAAAATTGAATCGGTAAAGCTACTTTAATATCTTCCTAACAAAAGACAGGCGGTTTTTATGCGGAGTGATGCGCATGTTAAAGTCGCCCTTTTCCTTTTGGAAGACAATGCTCTTGTAGTGGGTAAAGCAGTCAAAGCCAGCCTTTCCGTGGTACTGACCCATGCCGCTTTCTCCAAGGCCGCCAAATGGCAGACGGTTGTTGGCAAGATGGATAATTACGTCGTTTATGCAGCCACCGCCAAACTGGACCCGCTTTATTACGCTTTCGCAGACGGTCTTTTCCGTTGCAAAGAGGTAGAGGGCAAGCGGACTTGGCCGGGAGTTTATGTACAAGATAACATCTTCAAGATTTTCGTAAGTAAGGACAGGCATTATAGGCCCAAAGATTTCTTCCTGCATTGAAGGATGGCGCGATGCCTTTTCCCCTCCGAGCGGCCCCAAATCCAGTATGGTAGGTGCAATTTTTTCCGCCTCCAGGTCGTTCTGGGCTTCCGGTGCAATGGAAATAAGGCGGTTAAAGTGCTTTTTGTTTATAATCTTGCCGTATTCCTCGCTCTGCAAAGGATTTTCGCCAAACTGCTTGGTTATTTCATCGTGGACAGCCGCCAAGAATTCGTCTTTTTTGCTTTCGTGGACAAGAACATAATCCGGAGCAACACAGGTTTGCCCTGCGTTAAGAAGCTTTCCCCAAACAATGCGCCTTGCCGCAGCAGGAATGTTGGCACTTGCTTCCACAATACAGGGGCTCTTTCCGCCAAGCTCTAGGCATACCGGCGTAAGGAATTTTGCCGCGCTTTCCATAACGATTTTTCCAACAGTCTGGCTTCCGGTAAAGAAGATAAAGTTGAACTTTTCGTGCAGCAAAAGCTGGTTTACAACGGAACCGCCCTCTATTACAGTAACATAGTTGCTTTCAAAGCATTCGGAAAGAATCTGGCGTATAACCTGGTTTGTAGCCTTGGAAAATTCAGAGGTTTTTAGAACAACCGTGTTTCCGGCCGCAATGGCACTAACAAGGGGCGTAAGGCTAAGCTGAAAGGGATAGTTCCACGGAGACATTACAAGAACAGTTCCAAATGGCTCTGCAAAGACCTTGCTCTTGGAAGGATACATAAAGAATTTAGAGGAAATTTTCCTTATTTTTCCCCACTTTTTCACATTGCGAAGGGCATAGGAAATTTCGGAAAGGACAATTCCTATTTCCGTGGCATAAGAGTCAAAGGGATTTTTGAGCAAATCAGCGTTAAGGGCTGAATATATGTCGTTTTCGTATTTTTTGATTGAATTATAGAGTTTTTTTAGCTGCTCAATGCGCCAGGCAATGGGTAAAGTCTCGCCGCTAGCAAAAAATTCACGCTGGCTCTGCAAAACTGTGCGTATGTCTTCCTGAATTTGCCTTCTGTCCGCGCTTTGTTCACCAAAAGAAGGAATGTTAAGATGGGTTTTTATGGCCTCAGTTGCTTTTTCGCCCAATTCTTCCGCAGTCTGTGCAATCTGGTCAACAGCTTCCTGTATATCAATCTTTTTTTTAGACATAAATACCCCTCAAATCTATTATGCCACCTTTTTTTCATTTTAACAAGTAAGACATAGTAAAAAACACAGTAAGCATCCAATTTGGGGTTCTTAGGGGATATCCCCTGTAAAAAGCACTTTTGAAACTTCCGTGTTTATATGATACAATAGAAGGCAATGCTGCATTTCAACTCAAAAATACTGAATACATTGGTAAAGTCTCTTTTAATCGCAATAATTTTGATTTTTGCCGTTTTTTTGGGCATTCAGTTTTTGTCCCTAAAATCCGTGGTAAATTCCCAAGAGTCTCCGGCTTCTTCCCGCGGATACAACATACTTGTTGTTGGCAAAAGCGACAACGGCACTTACTTGAACCAGGTTGCCAAAGGTGCAATGGATGTTTCCGAAAACTACAATGCGGCCGTGGAAGTTTACACCGGAAAATCAAAGGCTCAGGAAATTCCAATGCAGTCGCTTTTTGACTATGCCTCATACCTTTGTGCAGACGGAGTTATTGCCTACATAAGCGGCAACGAGCCACTGCAAGTACCTGTTAACCGCAACGGAACCCCCATTCCCCTTATTACAATAGGAAACTACCTGCCAAATTTGCAGCAGCTTTCATTCATAGGCGTAAACTTTTCCGAGCTGGGCAAAATTACCGCCAACGAAATTATTTCGCTTATCGGAAAAAGCAAGAAGGTAATAATCCTTACTTCTGCCCAGGGCAACAACTCTAGCTACAGCACCATGATGAACACCCTAATAAACATCATCTCCAACGAGCATCCAGAAATCATCATAAAGACAATCACCGTTATAAGCGAAACAAACTTTTCCAAGGAAGACTACCTTAGGCAAAGGCTTGCTTCTGAAGAAGGGCTTGAGCTTGTGGTTCCCCTTTCGGAAGAAAATACGATTCTTGCGGCACAAAGCGTCCGCGACTTAAATCTTTCCGGAAAGGTTAAAATCCTTGGCTTTGGAGACAGCGACGACTGCCACTCCTATTTTGAAAAGAACATCGTTACCGAGCTAATTTCGGTAAAGACGCGCAACATAGGTCAAAAGGCCATGGAAGAACTTTTTGAATACATAAACAACGGCTATGCCAACAGCTATGTTTCCGCAGAAATAGAAGTGCTAAGGCAGGAAGCTTCGGGAAGTTAAGGAATGAACAATTTTCTAAAGAATTTAAATCTTCGGACAAGCCTCATGCTTAGCGTTCTTACAAGCTTTGTACTTACGCTTTTTATTGTACTCTATCTTTCCACACTTGTTATGGGCGTTATGTGGCAAACAGGAAATTCTTTCAGCACAAATGCGGAACTGGACGCCTACCTTACAAACCTTGAGCAGACGGAAGCCGCCATGGAATCCTACATGAGCTACAGAACTTTTGAAAGCATAGACAAGTACTACCACTTTGAAGCCGCTGCAGAAAGCGGGGCCGAAAAGCTCAGAAGCGTTCCTTCTACAGTATACAACGAGCAAAAAGAGTACACCATAAAGATGCTTTCCGATTCCTTTTTTGCCCTAAGCAACAAAGCCATTGCTGCCCGCCGCGCAAACAATTCAAAGGATGCCGACCTGTACTATATAAAAACCCTGGACTGCTATTCATTTTTGTATGACGAGATTATGAACCTTAATATGCTTTACTTTAAGATGAATGCGGCAAACTACAATCAGAGCAATGCAAAGACCCAGCAGATTATCCACCGCACAATCTTTGCTGTCATCATGATATTGCTGAACACGGCCCTTCTGCTCTACATTCATATTGCACACATAACAACGCCACTAAAGCAAATTTCATCCGTTGCACTTAGGGTTGCCGAGCGAGACTTTGACGTTCCCCTCTTCCAGAACAAGCGCAAGAACGAAATTGGCAACATCTGCCGTGCATTTGACAGCATGATTATTTCCATAAGGGAATACGTAGACACTATATGGGAAAAAGCCCTGCACGAAAACGAGCTTAGGGAAAAAGAAATAGAAATGAGGGCCTTGTACACGGATGCCCACCTAAAAGCCCTCCAGGATCAGATAAAGCCCCACTTCCTCTTTAACACGCTGAACACAGGAGCACAGCTTGCCATGATGGAAGGTGCAGACAAGACATGCTACTTCTTGGAACAGGTTGCAGACTTTTTGCGCTACAACATCCAGCACCCCGGAAGCGATGCCACAATCAGCGAAGAACTTGGAATGTTGGACAACTACATTTACATAATGAAGGTACGCTTTGGAGAACGCTACGAATTTGTAAAGGACATTGACGAGTCAACTCTAAGCGTAAAAATGCCCAACATGATTCTACAGCCGCTCGTGGAAAACTGCATAAAGCACGGTCTTAACGGTGTCTCGGAAAACGGCCGCATTACAATCAGCGTAAAAAAACAGGAAGACGTTATCCTAATTTCCATAAGCGACAACGGCATTGGCTTTGACAAGGGCGTAAAAGAGCGGGTGATGGCAATTGCCCAGGAAGAAAGCGGAGGCGTCTTGGTTCAGGACAAGGCCATGCAGGAAAAGGCACATGTTTCAACCGGCCTTATAAACGTAATTTCACGCCTGCAAATTTATTTTAAGCGCACAGACGTTTTTAGCATATCGGAAAATCCGGACGGATGCGGAACCATGTTCAACATAAGAATACCGTCGCAAATTCAAATAGGAGAAGACCATGTATAACATTTTGCTTACAGACGACGAAAAAATTGTAACTGATTCTCTTACCATGATTTTGAACAAAAACTTTGCCGAGCAGGTAAAAATTTTTACCGCAAACTCTGGTACAAAGGCGCTGGAAGAAGTGCGTTCCCAGAACATAGACATTCTTTTTATGGACATAAGCATGCCGGGGCTAAGCGGTCTTGAAGCGGTAAGCCTAATAAAACAGCTCAACCCCAACATCATCGTAATAATCCTTACGGCCTACGACAAATTCCAGTATGCCCAGCAGGCACTAAACATGGGAGCCTTTAAGTATCTTACAAAGCCTGTTAACCGCAATCTTATAATCCAGACGGTGCGCGACGCAATGAACGCGGTGGACAATGAGCGCGGCAAGCAGACGGATTCCATAAAGCTGCACCAAAAGCTTAACGTTGTTTCGCCCATGGTGGAAAGCGACTTTATCTATTCCTGCATCTTTAACAACGGCAACACGGACTTTACCGACTACCTTGACTACTTTGGAATTACGGACAGCGACTACTTCTTTGCCTGCCTGGAAGTTCCCGACACGGCTCCCAACAACCGGGGCTCTGTTTACGAAAAGATAAGAGAAATCCTTTCTGCCAAGTGCAGGTGCATCATCGGTTCCTTTATGGGTAACCGCGTAACAATATTCTTTCCGCTTGCATCTGGCGTCATGGACTCTTTTTCCGAAAAGATCCAGCATGAACTTATGGGCGAACTCTTTACCCTTCTTTCCATACAGATTTCCGCAAAAATTAAAATTGGCGTTAGCGGAATAGAGCATAACATAGAAGATGCGCAAAAAGCCTACAACGCAGCATCCGTCCTTTTAAACAAGATAGACTCTTCCGGTGGAATTGAATTTTCTGGTCTCCAGAACATTCAGCAGGGCAATTCGCAGACCGCAAAACCAGCCCAAAAGCTTTTGACCAGCATCCGTCTGGGAGACAGTGCAAATGCCGGGGAATATGCCCGTGAGTGTGCCACATCCATCCTTGCCGAACACAAGGACGAACCGGACAAAATTAAGGGTGCACTTTTTGAGCTAGTAATACAGGAAAAAAATGCCGTTGTTGAGCTGAACCCATCCTACAAGAATCCTGCTATAGACAGCGCATTTTCTTTTTTTGAAAAGACGGATTCTGTACAGGAGCAGATTCAATATTTGGCTGAGCGCTCCATGGAATGTGCCCTGGAAATACAAAACCTTAAGTCGCAGACAGAAAACCCCATAATAAAAAAGGCCCTTGTTTACATAGAAGAGCATCTTGCAGACTTGCAGGGGCTTGAACCGCTGGCCCAGACGCTTAACGTAAGCCCCTTCTATTTAAGCAAACTCTTTAAGGAAGAAACCGGGGACACTTTTATAAACTACCTAACTTCCATGCGACTGGAAAAGGCAAAGAAGCTTCTTAAAGACAGCTCTATGATTATAAAGGAAATAACGGCGGGTGTTGGCTACAATGACCAGAACTATTTTAGCAAACTCTTTAAGCAGAGGTTTGGCGTTAGCCCCACGGAATACCGCGCAAAAGCAATGTCAAATTAAAGCCGAAGCAAAGCCAACTTTTTCTTCTGCAAAAAGAGCCTACCCCCGATTGGAAGGGCGGCGCAGCCGTTGCGAAGCAATGGAGGCGAAAGCCGGAACCCTGGAAAGCGGGTTAGCATATAAAGTATGGTCCAGAAAAATAAAAAAGTTCATCCTACTCGCGGTAGACTTCGTCCTTTGTGTGGAAGCCGCTTTTTATTATAACTTCGTCCATGTTCCTTTTGGTAACGGCAACAGGCTGCATCCACAGGACAGGTATCTCGCCATATCCGTTGTCTATTACATCCTTTGTACCGGACGCTTCTTCCACGGTCTTCCCCTGCGCAAGTGAGCATGCTATCTCCGCCGCTTTCTGGGCAAGCTCGTTGATTGGCTTATAAATTGTTACCGTCTGTTTTCCAGACACAACGTTCTGGCAACCGGCAATGTCTGCATCCTGTCCGCCAATAAGAATGTTGTTTTCCGGGTAAAATTCGCCAAGAGCCTGAATTATGCTGTTTGCCACGGCATCGTTCCCGGCAACAATCACATCCGGCAGGTTCTTTTCTTTTATAAGCTCAATCATCTTCTGATAGGAAAGGTCATAATTCCATCCGTCCGTATAATAGACAAGGCTTATGGAAACCGGTGCACCCTTTATCTGGTTTTCCACGCCGCGCTTTATGAGCGACATATTGTAGTCTTCCTGGGGGCCGTAAAAGCAGAACCACTTTCCCTTTGAATTCCGCGTAAGGAGTTCCTTTGCCATGAGGGTTCCTACGGCCTTACTGTCTACAGTAATGTAAAGGCTTATGTCCGCGTTGAGTATTAGGCGGTCGTAGGAGATGACGGGAATGTTCTTGCTTTTTGCAAGCCGTATGCATTCAGTAAGGGAATCTGCCTGCTTTGGGACTATGACAATGGCTTTTACGTCTCTGTTTATAAGGTAGCCTATCTGCTTCTGCTGCTCCTGCACACTGTTGCCCGCATTCTGGACAATTACGTCTGCGCCAAGGTCTTTTGCCGTGTTCAAAAAAACGTCACAGTCACGCCGCCACCGTTCAATTGCAAGCGTATCTATGGAAAATCCTATCGTAAAATTTGCCGCCGATTTTTCTGCGCCATCCTTTGATTCTGCCGCCTGAACCAATTTTTTTTTGCATGCGGGAAAGGCCATTAAAACTACAGTTAGCATTAGAAACGCTTTGAAGACTCTTGTCATAGGTCTATTATAGCATGGTTTTTTGGTGTGGGACAAATAAAATATGTTTTATTCCTACAAATGACGATTGATGGAAATCGGCTGGGTGGGTTTGCTATGGAGCGGGGACGCTAGATGTGGGGTACAGAAGAAATATAAGTCATGAATAAGTCTTGAATCTGTCATATTAATCCATAAACAACTTTGCAGTTTATAAATAATAACGCAAAAAATAAAATGAAAACAAAAATAAGAATTAATCCGAATATTTTTTCGTGTTTTTTCTTTGCAAATAAATTACCTATTAATGATAATACAAAAGAAACAGAAGCAATAATTATAAGACTTTTAGTATTATATTTTACTAAAAAATCCTTGTGCAAAACAATCTGAATTATCAATAAAACATCCATAAAGAAGAACAGGATAATACCTGGCAGCAACCTAGGGTTACAATTATCGTTTTTAGTATCCATATGATTCACACGTCCTCTCCTCGGGGGAAACAATTATATTTTCAACAACTGTAAAACTTTTTGGTTTTTGCATGTCGCTTTCATTTTATTTTAGCTAGAAAGTCTTTTGTTTTCCGGATATTATGTTTCAGCATAGGAAACCAGATATATCTGGAACAAAAATAAACGATAGTTACGAAAAGTATACATCCAGAAATCACTGCAGCTATTTCTAGATTATGAGCAAAATCCCATTCTTCTTTCGTTACTGAAGTTATATTTCCTTGATGATTTTTTAAAAGATATTCATTTTTTGTTTCCTCTGAGCGCACAGCCAATCCAATTTTTTCAGAATAAAACTTATAAACTATAAGAAGCGATATTGCCATTAGCATTAATATGACCAAACTTAGATTTACCTTGTAAATTGTTTTCATTTTTCTTCCTTCAAATAGCATTTATTTCTTTTTATCTTTTGTAAAATTCATCTCTATTCCATATTTTTTCTATGAATTTCAATTTCATTACCTCCATCCTGATTCACAGTCTTTTGCCACCCTTTCTAGTGGGAAAGTTGATTTTGTATTTCAAAAACTCATAATCTTATTTCTCAATACACCTTTATGTATTCTTCCCAAGTGTCGGGGTATTTTTTCTTTATCA
>JAGCWT010000112.1 GCA_017961705.1 Treponema sp. | reverse complement strand
GCTCAGGGAACGTAATTCGTTCTTGCTAACAAATATCGAGCCATGGAGGGCGGGTTAGCAGCGCGGAGATTTGCTTTGCAAATCTCTGATCCCCGAAAAAATCCATGGAAGGATTTTTCCGGGGCAGGCACGGCTTAGGGGGTAGCCCCTAAGAACCCCCTCTTGTACAGGAGTGTTTTTTGCAAACAAGGGCTTTTTTTTGGGGATGTTCCCTTCGACGGGCCGCTTGACGCTGCGCTGCGAGTGCAGGGAACGAGGGGTTTTGGTTCTTGATAATCAATATAGAGCCCATGGAGGGGCGGGGTAGCAGCGTGCAGAATTGCGTAGCGATTCTGCAATCCAGAAAAAATCCATGGATGGATTTTTTTAGGCGTCCTACGCGGGATTGGAGGGGCCGCCGCAGGCGGTTGCGCTAGCAATGGAGCGGGGAGGGACCCGCGGAACCCCGGAAAGCCCGTAAAAAATGGCCTGCTTGCCATTTTTTACTTACAGGTTTTCTGCTAAGATGGGACGCACCCTCCATGGTGCTGCTTGTTTGCGGGTAAAAAATGGCAAGTGCCGATTTTAGCCAAGGGGTGAATGGTAGAGCGGACAAAGGTACCGTCCAGAATAATTCAGAAAATATTTCTACAGTTAGTTTTAAAGTTTGGGCTTACTAGTAGAATTTATGAGTGCGGAGTGATATACTATTATATATGAAGAAGATAGTTACTTTTTCTACGAACCAGAGGGTTATTGATACCGTGCAGAAGTCTTGCGAGCTGTATTCGGCTTTCTTTAATTCCGAGATTTTTGGTTCTACTGAAAGTGCCGTTAGCTACATAAATTACGAAATGCCCGAAATCAAGGTTCTGGATTATACTTCCAAGAACATTGACTGTGCCAAGATTCTGGAGACGATTAACTCTGACGCTTGGCTGCACTACGGCGGTATTATTGCGGTTGCGCGCGACGCGGAGCAGGTTCAGCAGCTGGAGGAGCTTAAGGACAACAACATGCTTACGGTTCAGAAGCTGGATGACTTTGAGCGTCATTTTAGCCGAATCCTTCGCATTTTGTACCAGAACCAGCAGTTTCTCTACACCCGCGGTATGCAGGACATTATTGGCGGTCAGGAGTCCGGGCTTTTTCTTTGCAACAACGACCCCATGGACATCCGCTTTTACACGAACTTTCTTGTTAGCTATCTTTATAACACCAACCGCATTTCTGATGACGACCGCTATGCACTCCACATAACTTTTATGGAAATGCTTACCAATGCCCTGGAGCACGGGAACCTTAACATTACCTACCAGGAAAAGACCGACTGGCTGATGAAGGGACGCGATATGCTGGAGCTTATTTCCGAGAGGCGCGTTGACCCCCGCTATTGTGACCGCAAAATCCATATTTCCTACGCAATTGGAAAGACTGTTTCTGCTTTCCGCATAAAGGATGAGGGGGAAGGCTTTGACTGGCGTGCCATAATGAACAAAAAGAACAATTTTGACACCCACGGGCGCGGTATTTCGCTTAGCAAGCAGTGCGTTAAGAAGCTTACCTACAACGAGAGGGGCAATCAGGTTACGTTTACAATTGCCAACAAGGTGAATGCCGTTAACACTATTCCGGGCATAATGAAGCCATTTGATACGATTGAATACAAGAACAAGGAAGTTGTCTGCCGCGAGAACGAGATGTCCAACGACCTTTTCTTTATTGTTAGCGGGCGCTTTGCCGTTTACGTAAAGAAGAAGCTTGTTAACGTTCTTACTCCAAACGATATGTTCATTGGCGAGATGGCCTTCCTTTTGAACGACCGCCGTACTGCGACCGTTGTTTCTGTTGGAAGCTGCCGTGTAATCAAGGTGCCAAAGTCTGCCTTCCTTTCGCTTATCAGAAAGAATCCGCACTACGGTATATTCCTTAGTAAGGTTCTTGCCCAGCGCCTCGTTAACCAGACCAGTGCTACGATTAAGGCAAAAAATTTGGGTAAGTCTACAGTCCGCTCATCTGCTAAGTCTTCTGCCGCTTTAAGGACAGCATCTAAGCTTGCTTCCAGAAGTGGAGCTAAGGCGGTTAGACAGGCAAAATCTCCGGTTAGGCCAACTGCTTCTAGGCCTGCTGCTTCGAGACTTGCTGCTGCACGTCCGGTTCAGCGTAAGGTTTCCAGGTAGGCTATGTCTTTAAACTGTAACGAAATAAACCAAGTGCTTTCTGAGCTGGACCTGAGTGATGCATTTATTCAGGAGATTGTCCAGCCGGGCTACGATACGCTTACCTTCCGCGTTATAAAGCACGGTTCTTTGCGGACAATTCTTATTTGCACTTGTGCCGGTGCCTGCCGCATAAACGAAACTTGGGGGAAGATTCCCAAGAACCCAAAGCCACTGCGCTTTAACGAATTCCTTAAGAGCCACGTCCAGGGGATGAGGATAAACAGCTGTTCCCAGCTTGGGCTTGACAGAATCATAAAGATGGATGTTTCTACCTGGCAGACGAAGTATTTTATTTACATTCGCCTTTGGTCTGGGGCTGCCAACGTGATTGTTACAGATGAATCTGGCAGCATTCTTGACTGCATGTACCGCCGTCCAAAGAAGGGGGAAGTTTCCGGCGGAAGTTTTATTATAGAAGAAAAGGAGCCTTCCCAAGAGGAAAAATCTGATGCTTTGCAGAGGTTCCCGCTAAGGACTTTTGATGAGCTAAAGGATGCCATTGCACAGAATGGGGGCATGCTTAACGGTCGCAAGGTGCTTGGCCAAGACGGTGACTTTGATTCTCTTTCTTTTAACAAGAAGGTTGACCTTTTTTATTCCGAATATTCATCCTCCCTTTCCCGCGAAAATCTTCTTTCCCAGGCAGAGCGCTGGTTCAATTCCAAAAAGAGCAGGATGGAGCAGGCGCTAGAAAAGCTTTTGCAGAAGCAGAATGACTTTGCGGGGGCGGAAAAGCTAAAGCACACCGGAGACCTGATTCTTGCCTATTCCCAAGAAGCCAACGGTTCTAGCTTGGACTGCACTGATTACGATAGCGGCCAGCAGGTTCACATACGCCTGGACCCCAAGCTTTCTCCACAGCAGAATGCCCAGCTTTACTATTCCCAGTACAAAAAGGCGGTTAGCGGTCAGGAGGCACTTGCCCACGACATAGAGCTTTCCCGCAGGAACCTAGCCAAACTGGAGGCTGAATACAAGGCGCTTCTGGAAGAAAAGAGCGTAATCAAAATAGAGCAGATGCTCCGACGTGACACTGCACCCGCACAGAATAAGGAAAAGCCGCATCCGGGTCTCCACTACGAGATTGACGGTTGGACAATTATTGTTGGAAGAACCGCTTCTGAAAACGATGACCTTCTTAGGCATTACGTTAAGGGGGCAGATATGTGGCTTCACACACGAGACTATGCAGGCGGATATGTCTTTATAAAGGCCCAGAAAAACAAGACGGTTCCTCTGGAAACACTGCTTTATGCGGGGAATCTTGCGGTTTACCATTCAAAGGCCCGTAAGAATGCGGAGGCAGACCTTTACTACACCCAGGTAAAGTACCTGCGCCGTGCCAAGAACGGTCCCAAGGGGCTTGTTATTCCCACTCAGGAAAAGAACCTCCACATAAAGCTGGATGCACAGAAGCTTCGCGAGCTGGAGGAAAGGGGCTAGCGGCAGTTATTCCCGGTTATTCCCACCAGTCTTCAACCTTTAGCATGCTAACTTCCTGCAAAGTGGCAAAGTCTTCCGTATTGTGGGTTATTAGAATCATGCCGTTTGCTATTGCGGTGGCAGCAATTTGGGAGGCGTAGCGGGGGCAGGTCTTACCCTTTTCCTCACATCTTGCCTGTAGCTCGCCGCAGATTTCCGATGCAAATTTATCGTAAGGAATTATTTCGTAGGAATCCTTTATGCTCTGCATGGTGTCTCCAACGATTTGCTTTCTTTTTCCTTCCGGCATTCTCTGGTAGCCAAAGATGGTTTCTTGCCAAACCGTGGAAGATATGGCGCACATGTTACCATGATTGAGAATTTTTTTTAGCAACTTCAAGTTTGGCCTTGGCTTTGAAAATTCCGAAATGATGTTTGTGTCGAGCAGGTAGACTGGCTTCATACTTCACTCCAGATAGAATCGATTTTCTTTATATATGCTTCGTCAAGGGGCTCGTCCGGTGGAATGGGAATGCCTCCCTCGTCACCTTCAGCTATCATTTGTGCAATTTCATCAGCGTATTTCTCGCGGATTTCAAGCCAGCGTTCATAAAAACTCTTCTTGGGCCTGATTGTCTTGTATTCATCCCAGCTTATAAGAACTGCAACCGGCTTGTCGTGCCTGGTAAGCTCAACCGGCTCCCCGCTTTCCGCAAGCTTTATTAAGGAAGAAAAATTATTGCGCGCGTTGTAAATTGATTCCCTGCACATAGGCACCTCCTCTTAAGGCTCTAATTTTATTATGACTTTTTGTTGGCTAGATGTCAAGTTCTTTGGCTAGAAAATATTCTTTTTCCTGATTTTTTGGAGCGCATTTTTTCTTTAACCTGTGTCCGCTCCTCCGTGCCGGCCAGACCTCCGCGGCATTTTACCCTGTGGAACAAGCAGCGCCATGGACGGCGCGTCATTTGTTAGCAGAAAACTTGCGGGATAAAATGCCACGGAGGGCAGTTTATCCCGCTTTCCAGGGTTCCGGCTTTCGCCTCCATTGCTAGCGCAACGGCTACGCCGCCCTTCCAATCGGGGCTAGGCTCTATTTCAAGTACCCTTTTTTTCAATAATTGTGATGCAAAAAAATGATACGGGAAAGGAAGTGCTTTCGTGTTAACATTTGTACTTGCCGCTAATGTGTGGATGCTACTTGTTGATAAAATAAAGCCCGGCGAGGCAAATTACAATTCCTGCAATTTTTGAAATGCTAAGCTGCTCTTTGTATAAAAAGAAACCAACAAAAATCAAGACAGCTGCAAGCAATGTATTTGCCACAAGTGCAAGCGTATTTACTTTCCATCCGGCTTTGTAGGCACAGATGAATCCAACTTCAAGCCCTGTAATTACAATTCCAAGAATTATGGTTGCCCAGTTTGTGAGTGCAAAGTCCTTAAAACTTGGATGCCCTTTTGATGAGACGAGGAACATAAGAAAAGAGAAAACAGATGCTGCGGCATAAGTAATAGTCATTGAGGCATAAGTATTCATTGCCACAGGAATTCCTTTTGCGCAGATTTGATAAACGGTGTTTGCTGTAACGATTAGTAAAATTGGCCAGATGTATGAAAACATTATGGACACTCCTTTTAGTTTGGTTGTCCATCTTCTAAGACCTAACGATGAGACTGAATGTCTGACGCATTCCTACCCGGTGGCAGTAATAAGAGGATATCAGAATTTGCCCGAATAATCAATGAGAAGGTTAATGCATAACAGCGTTTTTTTCCACTATAATCAGAATATGCAAAAAGCAAAAGAGATACACGCAGAATTTTGGAAGTATGCAGAACTTGGCTCCGGGCGGGCATTTCTTATTTTTCGTGAGCACAAAGAACTTGACTTTACGCGCGAGATAATTCAGCTTTGCCTAAAAAACTACAGCTATGATCCCCAGAGCGAGGGCGTCAGAAGTGAATATGTAATGCAGTTTATGCGTGTCCTTTCGGAAAGTCAGAGGGAGTTTGTGCTTGCAAGCATAAAGCCCCATCTTAAAGATGACAAAGTTTCGGACGACTGGGACTGCATTCATTTTTACGGTTTGGCGGCAAAGCTTGCACATGAATTTGACCCTTCCTTTGGTGAGCTTTTGCGAAAGCGTTTTGACGAATGTGATGATGAAACTTTGATAGATGCATTTCCTTCATCGGCGGTTATAGAGCTGGACGGATTTGACGGCATGGTGCGCGTGGCAAGAAAATTTGGCAAGGCCTTCAAAGTGCACGATGACTGGTACCACGACGATTATTATACAATCTGCGTTCCAAACATGGATGGCGAAAGTGTGCGGGCAAAACTTGGGGAGCTTGCAGAATCAGACCAAGACATACGCTCTTACTTAGAAAGAATTGAAGAATGCAAAAAGGAATCAGAAGAAAGGAAGGCAGAAAAAGAAAAGGAAGATGGCAAAAGCAATTTTGAGCGCGTAAAAAACGCCTTTTATACCGGTCGTGGCCATGTTCCTGCGCGCTACGTAAAGAAATTGACTTTGGAAGAATCAAAATATTTTGCCGATGAAATGAAAACCGTAAAGAGCCAGAAGGAGCTTATAAAATATCTGTGGATATTTTCTTACATTCCATATCCCTATGATGCCAAAGACTTGCTTTTGTGGCTTTCTAAACGGAAAAATTCATATTTTAACAATTGTCTGGTTGATGCCCTTTCTCTTTTGGCTTCTCCAGAAATACGTTCGCTAGCAGAAAAGGCGCTGGATTCCGATGAATATTCACCCTTTTATCTTACCCTGCTTAAAAAAAATTACCGCCAAGGTGACGGTGCAAAAATTGCGGAGAAAATCAGCAGAATCAAAGATTTTGAGGATGCCCATTGGGATTTAATAGACCTGCTTGCTGTTTGCGAAAAAAATCTGTCTCCGGATTGCCTTGAGCCGCTTAAAATTTTTTACGAGCGCACAAAATGTGGCCTTTGCCGTACCAATGCCGCTGAACTTATGGAAAAAGCCGGTGTACTTCCGCAAAATATACGCGAAGAGCTGCCCTTTGATTCAGAAATCTTGCATGACCAGGAATTGCAATGATTTTGTGAATTGGTTTTGTATAAGAGATAAACGAAATCACCACAAAATAGTGTTATCAAGTTCTTTTTTTCTTTCTTTCCAATCTGGCATTAGGATTGTCATAAAGTTATAAAATTCTTTTGAATGATTGGGATATCGAAAATGACAGAATTCATGGATCACTACAGACTCTATGCATGCTTGAGAAAAATGAATTAGATTTTCATTTAAAGTTATCTGTTTTTTTGACGGAATACAGCTTCCCCACCTTGTTTTCATTCTTCGGATTTTTAGATTTGGGTACGGAACTTTGTATTTCTTAAATAGAGGATAACTTATTTCTATTATTTTATTAAATTCTTCATGGCATCTTTGGTAAAAAAATTTTTCAATCAGACGTTTTTTTAAGCCATAATCATCAGAGCGTTTACAAGCAAGAGTAATATAAATACCATCTTCTTCAACACAATTTTGATTAGCTTGTTTTACAATCAGCCTCATCTGTCTTCCCAAGAGATAAAAACTCTCACCGCTAACATAGTTTTTATTATCAATTTCCCATTTTCTTTTTTTTGAAAAACGGTCCAATGATTTAAAAATAAAATCGCTTTTTGAAAGAATAAAATCATCAATATTTTTTACAGCAACAAGTGGTGAGGCAGAAACAAAAAGAGTTTCATTAGAACGGATGCGCAGGTTGATATTTTTTACACTCTTTCGTTCCAATTCATAAGTTAATTTTCGAGACTCATTATTCTTGTCTGTTACAAAGATAGTTCTAGATTCTACCCCATTTAGAATCTCCTCATTGCAACAGTTTTTGAGTTTTCAATTATCTTATCTATCAAATCAAAAGAAATTTTAAATCCGCGCGATTTTTCATATTCATAAAACAAGTCATCAATGTTCTGCGAAATACGGTTTTGAATTGTAATATTCTGCTCCCATCCAACTTGTATATGAGATTTGAATATTTCTGTTATATCAATTGACATTTGAGCCATAAAGTCATTATCAGGTTTAACATCCACTTCACGTTCATTCTGTGCAAAAAGAGCTAAAATCACTCCATAAAAAGCCTGAGCATTAATATTGTTTTTTATACTTGGAGGATATTCTATCTGCGTTCTGCCATTTTGGTAATCTTTCATAATCTCACGCATTTTAGAAAGATATTCTGCATCAGAAATTACTTTATCCTTATACTGTTCAAGCGCTTCTTTTATTCGCTTAGAAAAAGAATCATAGTAAGCAGGATTTTCATCTCGATTTTGACGAATTGCTTTTGCAAGATGATAAGTAATAGCATCTGCCTTTGAACGATCAGTAGTAAGAATCCCCAATTCTTTTTCAAATTCTTCGCGATTCAAAATATCGATTGGAGGAGTGATTTTCTTTAATGCTACAACAGAAAGATGCGTATCCAAAAGATTCTGCATAAGAGGCTCATATTCGCGGTTATCAATTCCGTCACAATAACGAATTTTCACACTGCGACGAACTCTCTCATAAAATGTGAACGCATTTTTGTATTTTTCAATTTCTTCCCGCGGAATTGCAATATACGCACTCTGAGAATTCAACACGACATGCAGGCTCTTTCCGAATGCGCAAAGAAGATTGTAGAACTTTTCACGAGCTTCATTATCAGAAAGAAAAACTTCAATTTCTTCAGTATCTTTTAGATTCTCAACTGTTATGAAAAGCTCCTGCATTTGAGAATAAGCTTCTCGCAATTTTCCTACAGCGGAAATTATGTCTGTCATAACTCCCTGAATATCTGAAGTTTCAAAATTCTCAAAACCAGCTCCGGTATATAAATCCATCGCCTCGCTTAAGTTCTCAACAAGACCACGGTAATCTACAATAAGGCCATATTCCTTTCCTTCTGCAAGACGGTTTGTTCTGGCAATCGCCTGCAAAAGGCCATGTTCTTTCAATTCCTTATCAATATATAAAATCTGACAGATTGGAGCGTCAAAGCCCGTTAGAAGTTTGCTGCATACAATCAGAATATCAATATCGCCGTTACGGAATTTATCTTTTATTGTTTCTTCATAAACATCAGCATCTCCATACTGCTCCATCATCTTATGCCAGAAGCGAAGGACTTTATCGTCCGCTCCTTCATCTGAATCATCAACACTTTCCCGTACATCAGGAGCAGAAATCAGAACAGCGCAATTAAATTCACCCCACTGTTCAAAGCATTCAAGATAACGCACTGCATCACGTTTATAATTTACGGCTAGCATAGCTTTGAAGCCGGTTGCTTTATACCCTTGCTCAAAATGATTACTTATATCAAGTGCAATTCTTTTTATGCGTGCATCAGTAGAAGTAAGCCGGCGGATACTGCTCCATTTTTGCTTTAAATCCTGTTTTTGACTTTCGGTCAGTCTTTTTGTTGTCTGTTCAAACCATAAATCAATATTTTCTTCATCAACATGCTGTTCAACAAAACGTCCTTCGTAAATAAGCGGAACAATTGCCTTGTCATTAACTCCCTCTGCAATCGTGTATTTATGAATAAGGCCGCCGAATTTTGAAAGCGTATTTTTCTCGCGTTTCATAAGAGGCGTTCCTGTAAAACCAATATAGCAGGCATTCGGAAAAACAGAACGCATTTTTGTTGCCAGCTGTCCATAATTTGAACGGTGGCTTTCATCAACAAGAAGGAAAATATCACGAGAATAATCTTTTGTATCAAGACGCTCAGCAGTATTGAATTTATTTATGATTGTAGTGATTACATCCGCTTTTCCTTTTGTTATAAGCTCCACAAGATTACGCCCACTTGCTGCCTGCGCAGGTCGTAGCCTTGTATGAGAAAAAGTATCGGTAATCTGACGGTCAAGTTCCTTGCGGTCGGTCACAACAATTACACGAGGATTAATTGATTCATCTCCATTGCTATGCTCTCGAAGTTCCATTAGAATATACTTTGCAAGCATTACCATAGTAAGACTTTTCCCACTGCCCTGAGTATGCCAGACAACGCCGCCTTTTCGTCTGCCGTCGCCATCATCCTGCTGGATTGTCTTTAATATTTCTTTGACGGCAAAATATTGCTGATATCGGGCAATTTTTTTTACTTTTGCATCATACAAAATAAAGTATTTAATAAAATCATAAACACGGCTCGGATACAAAAGTGAAATTAAGGCCATGTCCTGCACGGTTTCTACTCTATTCGTAACAAAACGGTCAAGCCTCTGTTCATAAAAATCAGAATCTTCTTTCCAAACACTCCAGAACTTTGGCGGAGTCTTTGTTGTGGCATATTTAACTTCGTTTTTGTTCGTTGCAATTATAATTTGAGAAAACTTAAAAAGCTGAGGAATATATTCATTCTGCTGATTACGCCAATTCTGATTTACGGCTGCATCCACGCTTTCTGTCGGCGCCTTGCATTCTATAATTGCAAAAGGAATACCGTTTATAAAAAGAACAATATCCGGGCGGGCGTTGTGCATTTTATCCTGACTTTCAACAAAAAACTCTCGCGTTACATGGAGTACATTATTTCTTGGATTCTTCCAATCAATATAATTCAGATTAAAGTTCTGAGTTTTATCTCCCTCGCCAACAATTTCTGGATAACTTTCACCAAGCAAAAGCTTATCATAGATTTTTGCACTCGCTGTAATCAGTCCGTCAGAAAGAGAAATATCAAGGTCGTCAATGGCACGCTCAATATTTGCCGCAGAAAATTCATTTTCCGCCCCGCAATAAGAATAGCGGTTTATTTTACGAAGCTGTCCGCGAAGAATATCTTTTAAGATGACATTATAACCCCCGCCTCGTTGCTTGGCACATTCTTCTGAAGAAATATAAACATAACCGCCATCGGGAATTCGTTCTGGACTCATTGCACAGAGCAGTTCGATGGCTGGATTTTGAGAAGCATTTTTTTCAAGATAATCGTCTTTTGTTGGTGATGTCATTGATGAGCCTCCGAATTACAAATTTTTTAATAT
>JAGCWT010000111.1 GCA_017961705.1 Treponema sp. | reverse complement strand
TTCTGTTTTTACCGTGGCAATCTTGCTCTGCCTGCTTTGCCTTTTGGACTCTGCCCTGCTTTTTAGAAAAGTTTATTCAAGGAAAAGTAACTGATGAAATTTACCCAATTGCCTTTTGCCAACCTGCTTGGTAAAAAAGGAAGGAGTGCTGCTCTTTTTTTATTTGCCCTTTTGCTTTCTCTTTCAATTTTTGGAGGAAGCCTGCTTCTTCTTTCTCTAAGGAAGGGACTAAGAAGCCTTGAATACCGCCTTGGAGCCGACATCATTGTAACGCCGTCCGGTGCCTTTGTTAAGAAGGGGCTTGAATCGATTCTGCTTTACGGGAACCGCACCACTTTTTATATGCCAAGAAGCCGCCTTGAAGAAACGCTTTCCGTTGACGGAGTGGAGAAGGCTAGTGCCCAAGTTTTCCTTGCAACATTAAGTTCTGGCTGCTGCTCGATTGGACTTCAGATTATAGGTTTTGACCCCGCTAGTGATTTTACCGTACAGCCTTGGCTTACCAAAGATTTTGGCGGTGTGCTTGAAAAGGGAGACGTAATAATAGGAAGCAAGATTCTTTCTTCCGTTGGGGGAACTCTAAAATTTTTTGACGTGCCCTGCAAGGTTGTTGCCCAGCTTGGCGAAACAGGAACGGGATTGGACAATGCTGTTTACACAAGTATTGATACGATACAGGATTTGATAGATGCCTCCATACGAAAGGGGGTAAACGAAAAGATGCTTAAGGGGGCTGGGCGCTATATATCTTCCATCATGGTAAAAGCTGAAGAAGGACAGGACCTGGACGACTTGTGCCGGCGCATCGAGCATGACGTAAAGCAGGTAAAGGCTGTCCGCACAAAGAGCATGACAAGCGGAGTTTCAGACGGTTTGGCGGGTGTTTCAAAAGTTGTGGGCGTTATGGTCGGGATAATTTGGCTTCTTTGCCTTGTGGTTATGGCTGTTGTTTTTTCAATGACAATCGGAGAGCGCAAAAAGGAATTTGCCGTTCTGCGCGTTATGGGGGCTTCCAGGAAGAAGGTTTCCGGTCTTGTGATGAGGGAAGCTTTTTTTGTGAACGCAGGAGGAAGCGTTTCTGGAATTTTTCTGGCACTGCTTTTTGCACTTTCATTTCATCCGCTTATAAAAGAAAGCCTGAACCTTCCATTCCTTTTGCCCGGAGTGGCTGGAATGACTCTGCTTGCTCTTTTTTCTTTTGCACTTTCAATGACGGCTTCTTTGCTTGCATCTTGCGGGACGGTAGCTTCCATTTCCAAAATCGATACCGGACTTATCTTAAGGGAGGGGAACTAAATGCTTTTGAATCTGAAGGGCATTTCAAAAAAATATTATAGGCCCACAAGGGAATCCAGTCATTTTGAGGCTGTAAGAAGTTGCGACCTACAAATTCAAAGCGGCAGGGTTACAGAAATAATAGGTCGCTCAGGAAGCGGAAAAAGTACCCTGCTTTACATGGCTTCGGGTTTGTTGGCTCCCGACTGCGGAAAAGTCTTGCTGGATGAAAAGGACTTGTATGCAATGGGCGACAAGGAGCTTTCCCAGCTTAGGAACAAGAATTTTGGCGTAATTCCCCAGGGACAGACTGGTCTCTTTGCCCTGAACGTTTTGGAGAACGTGAAGCTTCCCGCGACTCTTTATGATGATGGGGATGAATGCGAGGAACGTGCGCTTGAGCTTTTGGATATGGTTGGAATCCGCCACCTGGCATTCGCAAGGCTAAATGAGCTTTCCGGCGGGGAGTTGCGTAGGATGGCTGTTGCCCGTGCCTTGCTGCTTGAACCAAAAATAATTTTTGCAGACGAGCCGACCGATGACCTTGACGATGAAAACACCAGGACCGTTCTTTCCCTGCTTCGGTCTGCTTCCGACCATGGGGCTGCGGTGCTTTTGGTGACCCACGAAAGCGAGGCCAGAAACTATGCAGACAGCATTTACCGCATGGACGGCGGAAAACTTTTGTCTGTAAGTTAATCTTCCCTAAAAACGCTTATTGACAACTAATAAAAGTTATATTATATTAATTATGGTTAGCAAATTGTAATAATGGTTTGCAAAATCTTATTCTCCCAAAAAAGGCAGTGGCTTGCCGGGCAGGATGGCTTTTGCAATTGTTTCATGTAAGGAGAAACATTATGCCCTTGTTATTTACTGATACAGGACGTGAAGTCCAGATTAAGAAAATTGGTGGCGATTCTGCTGTAAAACAGCATCTTAATGAGCTTGGTTTCAACGTGGGCTCGTCCGTTACTGTAATTTCCAAAGTCAGTACAGGTCTCATCGTAAAGGTTAAGGACTCTCGTCTTGCACTGGACAAGTCCATGGCCTCAAAGATTATCGTATAATTTTTCTCTTACATTTTTACCGCACATCGCGTGCATTTTCTCAGGGAATAGAGTCTCTTTGCTGCTTTTTAAAAGTGGCGGGCAAGGGGACAGGAGAATGATAATGAATACTTTAAAAGATGCAAAGGTCGGCTCTACCGTAACTGTAGCCCGGCTGAATGGAGAGGGGGCCTTAAAGCGCCGCCTTATGGACATGGGCTTTACAAAGGGATGCCCTGTATACGTGCGCAAGGTGGCTCCTCTCGGAGATCCTGTTGAAGTTACAATCAGGGGATATGAACTTTCTGTCCGCAAGGATGATGCGGAAAATATAGAGGTGGAATAAATGGCAACTAAAATAGCTTTGGCGGGAAACCCAAACTGCGGAAAAACGACTATGTTCAACTCCCTTACAGGTGCAACCCAGTATGTAGGTAACTGGCCGGGAGTAACTGTAGAAAAAAAAGAAGGAAAGGTTAAGGGGGCAAAAGAGGTTATTGTAACTGACTTGCCCGGTGTCTATTCACTTTCTCCCTACACCAACGAAGAGGTTGTCTCCCGCGACTACCTTTGCAGCGAAGAACCTTCTTCCGTAATCAACATTGTGGATTCAACAAATCTTGAACGCAACCTCTATCTTACCACGCAGATTCTTGAACTTGGAAAGCCTGTCGTTATTGCGCTTAACATGGTGGATGCCCTCAAGAAAAGCGGCGGTTCAATAGACATTGCAAAGCTTTCGGAAAGGCTTGGCTGCAAGGTTGTGGAAACTGTAGCCCTTCACGGAAAGGGTGTAAAAGAAGTTGCCCTTGCTGCAGAAGAAGCCGCATCCTCCGGGGCTAAGGTTCCACAGGCAACTTTCTCTGCTGATGTGGAAGAAGCAATTGCCAAGGCAGAAAAAATCCTTCCTTCAAGCGTAAAGGATGGTCTTAAAAGATGGACTGCAATAAAACTTTTGGAACGCGACCAAAAGGTTATTGAAAAACTTTTCCTTTCTTCAGCAGAGGCTTCCAAGGCTGAATCCTTAACAAAAGAAGTGGAGGCAAAGCTTGGTGATGACATTGAATCTATCATAACCAACGAACGCTATAACTACATAACAAATTTGCTAAAGGGTATTGTTACCAAGAAAGGCGAAAAGCTTACTACTTCCGACAAGATAGACAGAATCGTAACAAACCGCTGGCTTGGCCTCCCAATTTTTGCACTCGTAATGTGGTTCGTCTACTGGGTTTCCGTAACAACGATTGGTACTATGGGAACCGACTGGGCAAACGATACTGTTGCAGGCGGAATCCAGGGCTGGGTAGAAGAGTTGATGAACAATGCCGGTGCAAACGAAATCCTTACCGACTGCATTGTAAACGGAATCCTTGGTGGACTTGGCGCTGTCTTTGGTTTCTTACCACAGATGGCAATCCTCTTCCTGCTGCTTTCCATTCTTGAAGATGTTGGCTACATGACCCGCATTGCCTTTGTAATGGACAGAATCTTCCGCAAGTTTGGTCTTTCGGGTAAGTCATTCATTCCGCTTTTGATTTCTTCCGGCTGTGGAATTCCTGGAATCATGGCAAGCCGCACTATTGAAAACGAAAACGACCGTCGCATGACAATCATGACCACTACTTGGATTCCCTGCGGAGCAAAGCTTCCTGTAATAGCCATGTTTGGTGTTGTAATAGCTTCCAAGGTTACGGGAACAAACGGTTCTTGGGTTGGACCTTCCATGTACCTGATTGGAGTTGCCGCAGTTTTGATTGCAGCAATCATCCTTAAAAAGACAAAATACTTCCACGGTCCTGCAGCCCCATTTGTTATGGAGCTTCCCCAGTACCACATTCCCCAGCTAAAGACCGTTCTCCTTCACACATGGGAACGCTTGTGGAGCTTTATAAAGAAGGCGGGAACAATCCTCTTCCTTGCATGCCTTGTAATGTGGTTCCTTTCTAGCTACGGATTCAACCCGGCACACGAAGCCTATGTTGACGAAGAAGGAAATGCGGTAGAAGCCAGCGAGGGTGGATTTGGCCTTGTGGAAGATTCAGCGGATTCTGTTCTTGCCAAGGTTGGAAATGGTGTGCGCTACATCTTTATTCCGCTTGGATTTGGTGACGCAGAAAACGGATGGAAGGCAGCAGCTTCTTCTATATCCGGCTTCTCTGCAAAAGAGGCAATTGTTACAACCATGGGTGTACTTGCCAATGTTGATGACGATACAGCAGAGGCAGCCCTTGAAGAAGAAGAGGCACAGAATGCTGTTTCCGATGCAGTTGGCGGATGGTTTGCCACTGCAATTGCAGCCTTTGCATTCCTCTTGTTCAACATGCTGGATTCACCTTGTCTTGCGGCAATTGCAACCATGGCAAATGAACTTAAGAGCCGCAAGTGGTTCTGGTTTGCAATACTGTTCCAGAATGTCTTTGCCTGGATTGTTACGCTGATATTCTACCAGCTGGGCATGCTCTTTGCACACGGAGCATTTGGCGTTGGAACAGTAGTAGCCTTTGTTCTTTTGGCGGTATTGCTTATTGCACTTTTCCGCAAAAACCCTTATGCTGAAGCAGACAAAAAAGACTCATTTGCTGCATAAGTAGATTGTTCGTAAAAAAAGGAGGACGACATGGTAAGCATTGTTATAATTGGACTGATAGCTGTATACTGCGCTTTTGTCGTCCTCCATTTATTTAAAAAATTTTACATCGCAAAGAAAACCGGAACTGCCCCCTCATGCTGCGGATGTTCAAATTCTTCCACATGCAAATTGTGTGCTCAAAAGAAATCCGCACAAAAAGATGGGGAAGAAAAAAATAAGGAAATTCTTTAATAGAATATTTGCCACGCTTGAAAATACAAGTGGACTGTTCTTTTTTAGCGGTGGCCTAGCAGCAGGGATTGGAGGGGCGTTAGTTGCCATTGTGAGAGACGTCCCCTGAGCCTGTCGAAGGGGCGGCGCTCACAATGGTAATGGAGCGGGTAGGGTCCCGCGTCTCTCGCAACGAAGTTTCAAGCAACCCCGATGCTCCAATTCAGTCGCGCTTGGAACTACGTGCATCATGCACAGATTGTTTGCCTGCTGGCTACGAACGTATGCTATGCTAAATATTTATTTTTTTGCAAACTCTTTTATCCGTAAGTTAAATCTGTAATACTTTTCAGCCTTTAAATAAATCCAACCATCTTTATCGTAAAACATAGTTTGCATATTTTCTCTTCCTAGATTACAAAGAGATAAATCAGAATCATATTTAGCTAAGATTCTATCTGTTATCATATCCTCTGTTATTTTATAAACTTCTACATTTTCTACAGCTGAGTTTATGTACCAAGGTAAACCTAAATCATCCATAATTTTTCTATCTCCTTGTTGATTCTATCAAAACAAGTTTTTATATCTTCTTCTTTTGAAGTATCTATTTTAAAAGAATAGTTTTTGACCTCACTCAATAATTCTTTTTCAGAAATTCTACTGCTGTTTCCGGATTTTGATAAAATCATCTTTGGCTTTTTTAGCCTGACGAATAAATCTGAAAATTTTTTCCACTCGATTATAAACAAATAATTTTGTGTTAATGCAATTAAATAATTTGGAAATGGTTCTGTTTTATCATCTGTGAACCAAGAATTTGTTTCATTCTTTGAGAAGCAAAAACTTGTTTTTCCAATTTTTACTTCTATAGAGAACTGTTTTGTCTTATTTTCAAATACAATATCTCCACATTTATCTTTCATTCCATCAGGATTTAAATAATCTGGTATTCTATTGAATTTACTCAATAAATATACAGCAACAAAATGATGTTCACCTGGAATACACTTCTTTGTGTCAAAATATAATTTCTTATATTCTGAAAGAGATATTTCTTTCATTTTTTTTCCTAAAAAAATCCCTAGCAGGATGTACTCCCCTAGGGACTGGGCTTAGGCTTTTTATTTTATAAGCCCAAAGCGGTTCAGCGGCCAGATGCGGAGGCTTGCGCGGCCAAGGATTTTTGACCGGTTGACGAACTGGGGCTCCATGTTACTGTAGTAGGTAATGGAAAGCTCGTCGAACTTGGTGATGGGGATTAGCTTGTAGTCGTAGCTGTGGCGCATGTCCAGAGAGTTGTAGCGGTTGTCTCCCATCATAAAGTAGCAGTTTTCCGGTATGTAGCTTGGGCTTCCGTCGCTTGCGTTTGCGGGGAAGGCAGGCATGTTGCGCTGGTCAAGGCGTGCAAGGTAGGCGTTCAGCTTTTGCGCATAGGCCATGTGTTTTGCTATAACGTCGTCGCTGCTCCATTCGGATGCGGAAACACCGTCTGCAACAAGGTTTGCAATTCTTGTGATTATTTTTCCGCACTCAAGTTTTATCATTACGTTAAGGCGGAAGTTTGCGTCTGAATAGAGGTCGCCGCCAACAAGCCCCTCTTTTACGTACTTGCCGTAGTTTGTCCAGCCGGTCATGAATCTTGTGAACCACTGGGCACCGCCAGCTTCCTGCAAAAGTTTTATTGCGTTCATGCTGATGTTGCTAAAGAAGTTGTATTCAAATAAGTCTTCCTGGGAAAACATTTCCGCTATTTCACTTTCGCTTGCATCGTCTCCCTTTGCAACTTTTTCAAAGGTAAGTGCAAGAAGCTTGCATTCGTCCGCTGCTTTTGCCAAGTCCAGTGAGCGCCTTTCTTCTTCCAGCTTTTGAACGTCCAGCCAGTCGTCAGCAGAAAGAGGAAAGTCACGCACCTTTTTCTTTGCCCCTGCATCCAGTGAATTAAGGTTCCACATTGCCCAGTTTTCGTCGTCTTTGCAAAGCGTAAACTGTCCGTTGGGGCCGCTTTCCTTAGTGCGCACGTAGAGGTGTCCGTCCTGCATAAGAATCTGCTCGCCGGGAAGCCCAACTATGCGCTTTACCAGAGGGTCTGCCTTTTGCTCTCCGTTTTCGTCGCGGTCAAGAATTACGTGGTTGAG
The DNA here is from genome assembly GCA_017961705.1 of Treponema sp. GTDB lineage: Bacteria > Spirochaetota > Spirochaetia > Treponematales > Treponemataceae > Treponema_D. The sequence continues at coordinate 8,267 of JAGCWT010000111.1, read as the reverse complement.
CGTAATCATGGAAACGTAGTCGGAGATGATTTTCTTTACTTCCGATGAATGGTCGCTTTTGTAGTGGGGGTTCCGCAGTACAATTACGTTTCCCCTCTTGTAGCGGTTGATGTAGGGAATGCCCACTTTGCTGAGCGGGAACTTTGGCCCTGCAACCGTTTTAAAAACAAATACCCTGTCCTTGATGAGGAAGGTTGGCACCATGGACTCCGACGGTATAACGTAAAGCTGGAAGATAAAAATGTTAAGTATAAAGACTGCAAAGAGGCAGTATACGATTGCGTCTATCCATTCAACAAGCTGGAGCGCTGCATAGGAAATACCCGTGTATGTTTTTGGCGGATAGAGCTTGCTTTCTTCCTTCCACTTTTCGTTCAAAGAAAAAATGTGCTTGGGGTTCAGGTAATGGTAGACAACTATTCCAGAGACAAGTGTTATTGCAATCCAAAGCAGTATGCAAACCAGGTCGAATGCAAAGGGGTGCTCCGTTTTTCCAGACCTTGCCAAAATAAAGCTTAGCATTTCAAGAAGCGTCTGGTATTCAAAAACCTTCCTTATGAATGTTATGTGCTTTATTGAATTCTTTCTTAGCAGCAGGTATGCCCCCGCAAAGTAGACCAGGCCTGCCGTTATTACAGAAAGCGGAAAAGCCACTGCGCTAATGTCTGCCTGCAAGGGAAAGCATAAAGCCGCGTATATAATAGAAAGAACTATGTCGGCAAAAATCAATTTCTTTAGGGTCTTCATAAAAGTTCCTTGTGCCTTAAAATTCCTTATGCCTTGAAGGAGTCGAGTCCTGCAAAGTCAAGAGTTGCAAAGTAGTCTTCCACCGTTTCCCTTCTGCGGATCTGCATTACGGAACCGTCGCTTCTAAGCAAAAGTTCACCTGCGCGGAGTTTACCGTTGTAGTTGAATCCCATGCTTCTTCCGTGGGCACCTGCATCGTGGATTATGAGCAAATCTCCCCTGTCAATCTTTGGAAGTGGACGCTGAACCGCAAACTTGTCGCAGTTTTCGCAAAGGCTTCCGGTAACGTCGTAAACGTGGTCAGCCGGAGCATCCTCTTTTCCGCTTACCGTTATTCCGTGCCATGCTCCGTACATTCCAGGCCTCATCAGGTCTGCCATACAGGCATCGCAACCAATATAATCCCGGTAGATGTGCTTTTCGTGGATAGCCGTAGTTACAAGCCAGCCGTAAGGGCCTGTGATTGGTCTTCCGCATTCAAAGCTTATGCCCATTGGGTCAAGGCCAGCGGGAACAATCATGCTGTCGTAGAGCTTCCTTATTTCTTTTGCAACGTATTCAAGGTCAACCTTCTTCTGCTCAGGCTTGTAGGGAATTCCAACGCCGCCGCCAAGGTCAACAAATTCTATGTTAACGCCAACTTCCTTCTGAACAAGGAGAACCATGTCAAATACGATTCTTGCAGTGTCCGCAAAGAAGTCTGCATTCAATTCATTGGAGGCAACCATGGTGTGGAGGCCAAAATGCTTTACCCCGTACTTTTTGCAAAGCTTGTAGCCTTCAATCATCTGTTCTTTTGTAAGACCGTACTTTGCTTCTTCCGGCTTACCGATTATTGAATTTCCGCCGTGCTTTTCTGAACCGGGGTTGTAGCGGAAGCATACCGTGTCGGGAAGACTTCCGCCCAGGGCATTGCGAGCAAATTCAACGTGGGTCAAGTCGTCAAAGTTGATGATGTTTCCCTGCTTTGCCGCAAGAACAAATTCCTCTGCCGGAGTGTCGTTGCTCGTGAACATAACGCGGTGGCCGGTCATGCCGCTCTTCTGGGCAAGAATCAGTTCTGGAAGGCTTGAACAGTCTGCACCGCATCCTTCCTTTTCCAAAATGCGCAGGATGTAGGGGTTGGGGCAAGCCTTTACCGCAAAAAATTCGCGGAATTTTGGGAAAATAGAAAATGCCTTTGTAAAGTAGCGGATGTTTTCTACAATGCCTTTTTCGTCATAAAGATAAAATGGCGTGGGATATTTTTTTACAAGCTCCTTGAGCTTTTCGTTGTTTAATGGAAATGTATTCATAGCGCATATTATGCCATTTCTATTGAATTTTTACAATATTTAGGGTAGTTTTTATTTAGTTAGCTTTTTATTTGGACGGTGGTCTTTTTTGCTCTACCAGTTTGTCTTTTGGCTAACTCGACCGTCAGTCACTTTGCGTCACCGCCGTTCCGGGGTCGCTTGAAACTTCGTTGCGAGAGTCGCCTTTCGGCTCCATTGCCTACGGCAACGCACTTCGTGCGCCCCTCCATGGCGGCGTAGGTTGCTTTTGATAATAAAATTGTAAACTGTTTGGAGTTTATTTGGAGAAGAGTATGTTTATAAGAAAAAAGTTTTGCAAAGCCTTGGCCATCTTTTTTGCAGCGGCATTTGTCTTCTGCACAAATTCGTTGGCAAAAGAAACTGTTTCAACTGCAAAGGCTTCATCTGGGCAAAATGTTTCCCTACAAAAGGCAACACTTACCAAAGAAATGCCCCGCATGTTCTGGAAGATTAGCGGTGTGGACAAAAATGGAAATCCTTCAGTTGTATACATTCAGGGAACAATCCACCTTGGTTCAGAAAAACTCTTTCCGCTGGACAAGGAAGTTCTTGATGCCTTTAACAGTGCAGACATCCTGGCCGGGGAAATTTCATCCGAAGACATGAGCAAATTGCAGCTCTATTCAATGCGCCTTGTTCAGGAAAGCTTCATAAAAGCTGGCGGAAAAAAAGTCTCAGAAAACCTTAGCGAAAAAGAGGTAGAGTCACTAAAGACCCTTTTGGGTAGCCCCCTTGCATTCAGCATGATGGACGGAGCTGAACCCTGGGTGTTTTCCCTTACGTTGCTTGGCAAAACCGTTCAGGAAACAACGGAGCTTACCGCAGAATATTCACTTGACACCTATTTCCTAAAGCTTGCAAACGAAGCTTCCCGCAAAGTTGCAGGCCTGGACGACCTTAAGGCTCAGTTTGACATCTTAACCTTTGGAACTTACGAGCAGCAGATTATGATTCTAAAATCTTCTATAAAAGAATGTTCCGAAGAAGATAGCATTCAGGAAACAAAGGCAGAACTGGACAACCTCTACAATGCCTACCTTTCTGACGACTTGGAAAAGCTTGCCTCTATTTCCCAAACCTCAAACGAAAGGGATGTTTCTGAATACGGTGACTTTGGTGAAGAATACCAAGAGCTGGTTTACGACAAGCGCAACGAAGACTGGGCAAAAGACATAAAGGAATTTTTGGAAAATGGCGGAAGCACATTCATCTATGCAGGAGCAGCCCACTGGGTTGGAAAGAATTCCGTCTTTGAATACCTGCGCAAACAGGGCACAATCGAGTGAGCATTAAGCTTAGGCTCGCAGTTCTGCTTGGCTTACTGGCAGTTCTTTTTGCAGCAACGTCATGCCGTTCGCTTTCACAAGCAGCCTCCCGTCTTTTTGGATACGAAACTCCCCTGCTGGAAAAAGAAGAGGAAAGAATGCTCTGGAGAATCCGGGGCTACAATTCGCAGGGAAAGAAATTTACCGTATACATTCAGGGGACAATCCACGTTGGGGATGAAAGGCTTTACCCTCTGGAAAAAAGGGTGCTAAAGGCATTCCGTGCTTCGGACAGAATAGTTGCAGAGCTTAGCGCTTCCGACCTGGAAAAATTTTCTGATGAGCTAAGGGAAAGAACCTCCCACAGTTTTTCCAAGGCAGAGGGGCGGGTCGTTACAAAAAGTCTTACCGCAGAAGAAAAGGAAAAACTGCGCCTTATACTGGACCAGGAGACGATTGATTTTCTTACCCTCCTTGAACCCTGGTGCATGATACTTGCCCTCTGTTCTTCCCCCCAAGCCCAGTCGGAACTTTCGGCAGATTTTTCACTGGACGAATATTTTGCCAAGTTTGCAAAAAAAGAAAACAGGGAAATCCTTGGCCTTGAAACTTTGCAGGAGCAGCTGGATTCCATTAGCTGTGGAACTTACGATGAACAGCTTTTGCAGCTAAAGGAAATCCTTGAAGGAATAGACGCAGAAAAATTCAAAGAAGAGATGAATTCTGCCGCAAAGAATCTTTACGAAGCATATCTTTCAGGAGACCCAAAAAAACTTGCGGAACTTACAAGCGAAGACGAGCGCAACGAAAAGTGGGCAAAAAGAATCCTCTCTTATATTGAGATGGGTGGAACTACTTTTGTGTACGCCGGAGCTGCCCACTGGGTTGGAGAAAAATCCGTCTTTGCATATCTTGAAGACTGGGGCGTGGTTCGACAACGCTCACCAACCGTGGTTCGACAGGCCGCTGGAAGCTGCGCTGCGGGTTCACCGGAACTGCTTCAAGATTCTGGGTCAAAGTAAACTTCAATGTGGAATTTGAATTCATCATTTTCCATGGAAAGCATGTCTTGCAATGAATAAGTCTTGCTCTGGAAAAAAACGGAATTAACATAGTAGCAGACCGGTATGTTTTTGAATTCCGGGCGGTCAAAAATGTCCGTGTTCCAGTTTACGTCCTTTCCCAAAAAAAGCTGGTTGGCACGGTCTTCAATTTTCTGGTGGGAAGCGTAGATGTTCCTCTGTCCCTTTATTCCGTATTCAGAAAGGTATTGCATCTGTTCTGGCGTTACGTCGCTAAGGTCTTCATGCGGTTCGTACAAAAGGGATCCTTCTATTATATAGTCCTTGTAAAGTTCAATTCCCTTTTCGGCACCAGAGTCAAAGTCCTGCTTTAAAATCTGCACCTTGTCGTAGAGGCTGTTCATCTTTCTGTTTATTTCCAGAATCAGGTTCTTGATTTTTTCTGTGTTCATGGGCGTCCAGATAAAGGCCTTGTTCAGCCTAAAGCAGCGCTCTTCAACTTCCTGCCTTATTTTTTCTGAATCTTTTTCCGCAAAGTTTTCCTCTATTCTGCTCATTCGCCTATCTCCAGTGGAATTATTCCCTGCGGTACAAAGTCTCCCCTAAGGGCTCCGAAAATCGCCTCGTAGGAATATGATGACCAGCTGTAGCCGCATAGGATTGTGTCTGCCCAGTCAAAGTCGTTCAGTATGGAAACCGGGGACATGGTGGAAAGGATTATTACCCGCTTCCTTGAATTGCGCAGGCGTTTTGCAATGGAAGCAGAGTGTGCGTCGAATACGTTTATGATGATTGTATCGTATGCGGATGCAACGTTTGTAAGGCTTGTGGCGTTCCATTCGTTCAAGTTGCTCTGGTCTTCCGTAAGTCCGTATGCAAAGTAGTAGGAGTCAGCACCACGGTAGCGTTTTTTTCCTTCCTGCAAAAAATTAACAAAGGGGCCTGCTATTAGCACTTTGCCGCCTTCTTGGTTTTTAAAGGGGAACTCGCTTCCTTTTTTGTATACGCTGATTGATCGGCATGCCTGTGAAAGAAAGAATTTTTGTCCTTCACGGTCTGGAATGAGGGAGTCTATCTTTGATTCGTCGGGGTAGAGCGGTGCGTAGTTTTCGCTTTTAAAATATGTTAGCTTTGCAAAGATAACTCTGTAGGCAGCATCCTTTACCCTTGCGCGGAAGGCCTTGTCCGTATTCATCTTGCTTATGTTCTGCGTCCAAAGGCTGTCTCCAAGTCCTGCTGTGGAAGATGAAAGGATTATGTCGTTGCCTGCTTCTATTGCCATGGTAACAGCCCTGCTAAGTGTTCCTGCAAAAGCCCATGCTCCGTACATCATCATGTCGTCTGTGATTACAAGCCCATCGTAGCCCATCTCTCCGCGCAGTATGTCGGTAAGCATTTTTTTTGAAAGGCTTGCCGGGTTCTTGTCTATCTGGGGGAACATGAGGTGGCCGCTCATTATGGCTGGAATCCTTGCCTTTATAAGGTATTCAAAAGGCTTTAGCTCGCGGGAAAGAAGCGTGTTGTAGTCAATCTGAATTTCGGGAAGCTTTCCGTGGCTGTCCAGGCTTGTGTCTCCGTGGCCGGGAAAGTGCTTGGCTGTTGGAATTACACCGGCGTCTATTGAACCCTGTGAAAATGCCTCTCCAAATATTCCTGCCTTGTCTGCATCTGAACCAAAGGAGCGCGAACCGATTATGGTTGAGTCAAGATTTGTGTAAAGGTCTACCGACGGGGCAAAGTTCATGTTGATTCCAAGAGCGCTTATTTCCTTGTTTATATAATAGGAAGAATAATATGCGTCCAAGGGGTAGCCGGATGCGCCTATTGCCATGTTGCCGGGTGTTTCCGAAGTTGTTCCCTTTACGTGGCGAATCCAGCCTCCCTCTTGGTCAGTTGCAACAAAAAGCGGAATCTTGTAGGGACGTGCCGCTGCCTCTGTCTGAAGCATCTTTATTACCCGCGCAACCTGGTGAATGTTGTCCGTGTTCCAGCCAAAGACCTTTACGCTGCCAAGCCCCCTCTGGGTAACCCACTGGTGCAACAGGGCATTTGGTTCTGCTCCAGCCCAACCGAACATGAGTATCTGCGAAAGAAGCTCCGCGTTGTCCATGCGGTCCACAAGTGCCTGTGCAAGAACGTCGTTGTCTGCCTTTGTCCAAAAGTCAATCTTTTCTGGAAGCTTTGAGGCAAGAAGTTCCCTTTCCTGGTCAGAGTGAAGGAGGGTCTGTGCCGCTATGCTAGCAGATGCAGGCTTTGCCACGGGATTTTTTTGCAGCAGGTCAACCGACTGGCTTTTTACAGAGGAAGAAAAAAATATGAGCGATGCAAGAATCACCGAGGAGTGGGGGAGTTTCATTTATATTCTTCCCCGCGAATTTTCCTTATGAACTTTTGCGCGGAATTTGCGGCAATGGCACCGTCTGCACATGCGGTAACAACCTGCCTAAAGCTTTTGGAACGCACGTCGCCCGCTGCGTAAAGACCAGGAACAGAAGTTTCCATGTCTTCGTTTGTGATTATGTAGCCGCCCTCATCCTTTTGCAGGGTGGAAAGCAAGTCTGTCTTTGGAAGCATGCCAACGGAAACAAAAAGCGCGTCAGTTTCCAGCACAGACTTTTCTCCGGTAACAGTGTCTGTAAGCTCTACGGAAGAAACCTTTGTGTCTCCAAAAACAGCCGTAACGCTTGAGTTGAATTTTACCGTGATTGCTGGGTTTGAAAGAACCCTTTGGGCAACTGCCTTTTGCGCCCTAAAGCTTGCCTTTCTGTGCACGATTGTTACTTGTCCGATTGTAGAAAGATATGTTGCCTCGTCGCAAGCGCTGTCTCCGCCGCCAACAACCACGATTTTTTTGTTGCGGAAAAATGGACCGTCGCAGGTAGCGCAGTAGGAAACACCGCGGCCAAAGAATTCCTTTTCGCCTGGAACACCAAGCTTCCTGTGTTCTGCCCCTGTTGCAAGAAGGACTGCTGGTGCGGTAAAGGTTCCTGCAGAAGTCTTTAGTGAATAATCATTTTGAATCTTGTCTATAGAAGAAACCTGTGCCTGCAAAATGTTTGCGCCAAAAGCCTGAGCCTGGTCCTTCATCTTTGCAATGAATTCAAATCCATTGGCGGCAGGAAAAAATCCAGGGTAGTTTTCCAGATTAAAAATCATGGACACCTGACCACCGGGAAAACCCGCATCCAAAAGAAGAGTCTTTAAACCGCTGCGAGCGGCATACTGGGCTGCTGCCATTCCGGCAGGTCCTGCACCTACAATAATAAAATCAAAATTACTATCCATACCACAATTTTACACGATTTCTTTTATTTGTACAATTGACGGCATTGAGTTCTTGCCTTTTTTGAAGCAGCCTTTCTTTGCGTTTACAAACATTTCCTATGGCGGTATAATTGCTGTTATGTGGACGCCCGCACTGGGGCGCATTTGGAGGAAAAAATGTTAATGTTCAAAAGAAAATCGATTGAAATTGAAAAGCTTAATGATGAGGAAACTGTCAAAGTCAGAATTTTCGACAAGAAAAAAGAACTTGTTGTTTTTTCCGTAGGTGACAATAGAGTTGATGACAATGGCGAACCTAAGAATTCGGGATTCGCTTTAAGTGAAAAAGAAATCGAATGTCTGAACTGGCTGATAAACAATATCAATTTAAATGACTATAAAAAAGAAATTGCAGAGTATTGTAATATTGAATATGAAATGTGAAGCGACAAGCGAATCAAACCTAAAGATGTTGAAAAAGAAATTTCAATAACGGCAATTGCAATAAATGTATCGGAAATTTGGAAATCCAATGACGGTTCTTTAATTTATCCAGAAATTTCTTTTTATGGTGATTGTAAATGTGATGAAGAACATGGAATATGTATTGGTTTTCGTGATAAAAAATATTTAGGAGTTGCAAGTCAGGATTG
>JAGCWT010000110.1 GCA_017961705.1 Treponema sp. | reverse complement strand
GGCGGAGCGTTTTAGGGAAGAGGATGCGGACAGGCTTTTGCTTTTGGGGGACCTGCTTTACCACGGGCCGCGCAATGACTTGCCTCTGGAGTACGAGCCAAAAAAAGTTATTGAAATGCTGAATGCTCTTGGACAGAGGATTTTTTGTGTCCGGGGAAACTGCGATGCAGACGTTGACCAGATGGTGCTTAAGTTTCCGATTTGCGCAGAGTATGCTGTTTTTGCCGCAGGAAGTCGCCTTGTTTACGCAAGCCACGGACACATTTTTAATGCCGAAAATCCACCGCCTCTTTGCGACGGCGACATTCTTCTTTGCGGGCACACCCACGTTCCTGCAAAAAAGTCTTGCGGAAAGTTCACCTATCTGAATCCGGGTTCAGTTTCCATTCCAAAGGAAAACAGCGCGCACTCCTACATGGTCTACGAGAACGGTCTTTTTGTTTGGAAAAACCTTGTGGACGGAAAGGCCTATGATGAGTTTAGCATTTAGCTGACCACTATTCCTGCTTGCTGTTTACCAAATAAATGTGCGTAGAAGCAAGCGGAAATCAGTTTTGTGCGTAACGGGAAGCGGAATATGGCTGAAAATCCATTTGCAAATAAATGTGCGCAGAAGCAGGCGGAAGAGCGTATTGGCATGGCGCGACTTTGCATCCTGCTTTTGCCCTAAAAGACCGCAGGTCGTTTGACGGCAACTGGAGCGGCAGGACAATACACTCTGGGAGCCTAATTCTGCGCAGTGTTAACTTTGCCAAAGAAGAATTTGAAACGCATGCCAGTTTGTGGTAAGATAAAGGCGCATTATGACTGCTTTGGACGAAATCAAGAGACTTGCGCAAAAAGAATTTCCTCTTTTTATAAAATACATTTCTGACGGCCTTACCGGGGCACTTGTTCAGAACACGCATTTTTTTCCCATGCCTGTTAGGGTGAACTTTGCAAAGGAAGCGGAAAACCCGGAGGAAAAGGCACAGATTCTTAGCGAACTTTACGAGAACAGCAAGAATGTTTGCGGTTCTGGATATACGCTGGAGATTGAGCTTGTCAGTACACGCAGCAAGGGCAACCGCAAGGTTCTAAAGCGGATATGCTTTTTAACGGAAGACGACTACCTGGCATTTTTAATAAAGAGCAATTCAGCGGAGAATGCAACAGCAAGTTCTGCAGAGGGCGCTTCGGCGGGTGCAGGTTCAACAACTGGCACTTCATCGGGAAGAGACGCATCATCAGGAAAAGACGCTTCCGAATACGAAACAGAGGGCTTTAACGAGGCAATCTTTGCAATCATAGAGTCGGGGCTTTTGCTTCCAGAAGAACTCCCGGCATGGGCATTCAAGCACCTGGAAGAACTTGGCCGCTACCACGAAGACGAGCACTTCTGGCAAAACATCTGCAAAGTGGCGCGCTGGCTAAAGAGCAACAAGAACTGCAACCTTTACATACGCGAGCTACCCTTCATAAATTCAATTCCGCCAAAATTCATAGAAGACAACAAGAACCTTATCCATTCGCTTGTTACCCAAAAGGCAATAAAGATTTCCTTTGAGGCAGACCACGGCCTTTTGGGCAAACAGACAACTGCAAGGTTCCGTTCGCTTTGCAAAGAAGTACCCCTTATGCTTGGCCAGATGGAGCTAAAGGAGCTTACGGTTCCAATAGAAGACTTCTGCAACCTTCCCAAAAGCGGCATCTTGCAGGGCATAGAAAATGTCTTCATCGTGGAAACGGAGATGGTCTACCTTACCTTTCCCGAATGCAAGAAAAGCCTCTGCATACTGGCACAGGGCTACAACGCAAACGTCCTAAAGCTCTGCGACTGGCTAAAGGAATTCCCCCTCTACTATTTTGGCAACTGCTCTGAAAATTCATTCAGCATGCTTTCCAGCCTAAGGGGCTACTTTGAACACTTAAAGTCCTTCTGCATGGACATGGCAACAATCAACGCATACAAAGACTGCCTGCAAAAAGGGGACAATTCTTTTGTTCAGACCATTCCGCCAAACCTTGACTATGCGGAAAACCAGGCCTACCTTTTCCTTCACGATTCAGAGGAAAAAAATTGCCTTAGCCAGGACAACATTTCAATAGAATATATTCAAAAAGCACTTGCACAACTTTTCCATGATTGTTAAAATTAGTCTTAATGAAGTCAGTTCGGATTTTTAGGTTGTCATTTTTTCTAGCTGCAATTTCACTTTCCCTTGCAAGGGTGGCAGCTTCGGATTTTTCTATAAAACAGGCGCTAATTTCCAAACCAATTCCAGAAGATTTAAAAATCTTTCAAAAAGCCTACCCCGACCTGATTTTTTTTGTAAGCTACGACACAAACATTGACGACTGGAACATAACAGTGCGCTTTCCCCCGGACCCGGACCGTGGTGGTCATTACGAAAGCGCAGAATTCTACTGGGCAGAAGGAAAGCTTTTGCCCAAGGAAGAACTTGGCAACAAAAAGAACTACACGGAAATCCTCTACAAATACCCTGAACTTTCTTGCGCACCGGAAAAACATAGCAAAGTGGAGAGGCAAAAAATAAAGGCTGAATATTCCGCCGCAAACAGAAAGACCGCCCCCGGAAGCTCCATGTTCTTCTTTGACGCAATGTATTCTGCCACCAACAAGGCAGACATGGAATCCCACCTGGTAAGAACCACATTCCTAGGCCACCCAACAAGAATTCACGAACGCATATACTATCAGTTCAAAGAAGCCGAAAAGAAAATAAAGAGTGCGGCTGCAAAAGACAAGGAACTTCAGGCCTTTGTAAAAAGCATAAAATCTTCTGCCGCCTACAACTGGAGGGTCATAGCAGGTACAAACAGGCTTTCCCTCCACAGCTACGGAATAGCAATAGACGTTCTGCCAAAGAAGCTTAAGGGCAAGTCTATTTTCTGGCAATACGAAACAGGCAGGAATCCAAACGACTGGATGGCAATTCCAAATTCCAAGCGCTGGATGCCGCCAAAAAAGTTTATTGATATTTTTGAAAAGGAAGGATTCATCTGGGGTGGCAATTGGGTAAACTTTGACAACATGCACTTTGAATACCGCCCGGAACTCCTTTACTTTAACGGCATAGAGGTGGAAAAATGAGACTTGAGCAGGCAATAAAAATAGTAAGCGAGCAGATTGATGCTCTTTTATGTACAAAAGAAAAAATCATTGTAGCCATAGACGGCATTTCCGCCTCCGACAAATCAATGCTGGCCCATGTGCTCCACAGGATTTACATTCCAGACACCACGATTTTCCGCACTGATGACTTTTCGCTCAGGAAGGAACAACGAGACCCCAAGCGCATAGCAAAGCCCGGCTACAACTTTGACTGGGAACGCTTTGAGCAGCAGGTTCTAATTCCCCTCTCAAACGGAAAGCCCGTAATCTACCAGAGGTTCAACTTTTCTACGGAAGAACTGGAGCCTTCAATTACAGTCATGCCGGCAAAAATAAACATTGTTGAAGGAACTTTCTGCATGAACGAAAATTTGCAGAAATACTACGACTATTCGGTTTTGGTAAGAATGCTCCCCTCCGCTTTGGAAGAAAGGCTCAGGAACCGATCTTCCGCAAAGAATTCCATTTTTGCATCAAGGCAGCCTTTGGAAGAAATCTACTTTGAAAAGACAGACGTGGCCTCCAAGTGTTCGCTCGTTGTGGATTTGGAATAATGAAGGTTTCAAAGCGCTTCTTGCTTCTGGCACTTGCAAACACATTGGCGGCACTTGCACTTGCTGCAGGAATAGTCCTTTACGAAAGGCATGTTTTTAGCGGCTTGGACAAGCTTTCCTACATCCGCCTGTGGTGCGACGGTTGCTTTGTTTCCGCAGTCATTTTTTTGGGTTCAGGAATTCTTGTGGCAGTAAGCAGAAACGGCGGTTTTGATTCAATCAGCTACGCTTTTTCACGGCTGGCAAAAAGATTCATTCCTTCATCACGCAAAGCACAGGATTCAGACCAAACGCAGAAGTCAGGCCAATCATCAGTCCAAACAGCAAAAAACCAGAGCTACCTTGAATACGTAAAAGAAAGGCACACAGACGGAAAAAAAAGCCCCCACCCCCTGCTAATGATTGCAGGAAGCGTAATGCTTTTACTATCTTTTATACTTCTTGTATTGGCATAATCTTATTCTTTCTAAGGCGCACGTAAAAGAAAAGAGAAAAGGCAACGGAAACAACCTCCGCAATCGGAAAAGAAAACCAGACGTTGCGTATGTTACCGCTAAGAGACATAAGGTAGGCCACTGGCAAAAGAATCACCAGCTGCCGCATAAAGGCAACAATCATACTGTAGACAGCAGAACTAAAGGCTTGGAATACGGAAGAAAGCGTTATGGAAATTGCAGCACCAATAAAGCTTGGAGCAATTATCCTTATTGCAGGAATACCAATCTTAAGCATCTCGTCCGTTGCAGAAAAGAGCCTTAGCAAAGGGCCAGGAATCAGCTCAAAAAGCAAGAGGCCAAAGCCCATTATTGAAAGTGCAAACAAAAGCCCCGTGTGAACCGACTTAAAGATGCGCTTCTTTTTGCAAGCCCCGTAGTTGTAGGCAATTATAGGAACAAGACCGCTGTTAAGGCCAAAGACCGGCATAAAGACAAAACTGTTCAGCTTAAAGTATACGCCGTAAACCGCAATCGCCGTAGTGCTGAACAATCCAAGAATCAGCTGCAAAAGATAGGTTGTTATGGAAGTTGCTCCGTTAAAGAGAATCGTTGGAATGGCCACAAGATAAATCTGCTTGATGGTTGCAAAGTCAGGCTTAAAGTTCCTAAACTTAAAGTGAATGTCGTGGTTAAAGGCAAGGTTAAAGACCAGCGAAAGAAGCATGCTAAGGCACTGGCCAATTACCGTAGCAATGGCAGCTCCCGCAACCCCCAGTTTTGGAAAAGGCCCAAGACCAAAGATAAGGCAAAAGTCAAGCAGCACGTTGCAAAGGGCACCGGATATTTGCGAAATCATCGTAAAAAGAGTCCGACCCGTAGCCTGCAAAAGCCTGTCCAGCATAACAACGCCAAACAAACCGAACGAAGCCTTCATTACAATATGCATGTAGTCTTCACCGTAAGAAATAATCTGTGCAACCCCCTTGGCAGAAGAAACAAAATATGGGCGCAGAATAAAAAGTGAAAGCAAAAGAAAAAAGACGTAGTTGCAAAAGGCAAGAAAAAGACCGTTCATGGCAGCCTTGTCCACATCCTCAGCCTTCTTCTGGCCAAGCTTTGTGGAAAGCAGGGCATTAACACCAACCGCAGTACCCACGCCAAAAGCAATCATAAGGTTCTGCAGGGGAAAGGCAAGCGAAAGTGCCGTAAGCGCATTCTCGTTTATGCGGCCAACCAGCGCGGAATCCACTATATTGTAAAGTGCCTGAATCATCATGGAAATCATCATCGGCAGGGAAATATTCACGATAAGCAGGGGAACACTCATAGTCCCCATTTTGTTTTCTCTAACTTGCGGCATGTGGACAATAATATTGATATTCCTAAAATGTGTCAAACCATAACCGTTTAATTTTTTGAACGATACTCTTCGGTATTATGTTCTTATGGACGTAGCCTTGTATGCTCTACCATTCATTCTATATCTAACTCGACAGACGTTTCTTTTCGTCACCGCCGTTCCGGGGTTCCGCCTTCCGGCTCCATTCTCTGCGAGAACGCTTCGCGCCCCTCCATGGCGGCGTAGGCCTTGTTTCAAGTACCCCTTACGACAGAAAGTTTATAAAGGCCGGCAAAGAGGTCTCTGTCCACAGCAAAAACACTGGTGGCCGTTTGCAAAGCGCATGACTTTCTTGCAGGCTCAGCGGGATGCAGCTTCCGTTTGCCCCTGGCGGATTATCTCCAGAACCTCGGCTTCTGTTTTTCCTACAAAAGATGCGATTACTCCTACGGGAATGTTCTTTTCATAGGCACCAAGAATGTTGCGTCGTGTTGCCTGTTCCATTCCAGTTGCAATTCCTTCGGCACGGCCCATCTCCCTGCCCTGGTAGATTGCGTCGTTTATGTAGATGTTCTGCATCATGTACTGCCTCCTGAATTTGTTGGAGCCCTTCACTTCCTGCGAAAGCTCCTCCAGCCTCCTCGTGAATGCGCTCGT
>JAGCWT010000007.1 GCA_017961705.1 Treponema sp. | reverse complement strand
CATCTTGCTTTTTGAGCCTCCGTAAAGGGTTGCGTAAAAAACTCCACGGTCGGGAGAGACTATGCATGCGCTTCTGTTGTTTTCCCCCTGCTGCTTTACCGAGAGTATTATGGCTTGTGTGCTTTTGTTCCTTTCCGGCATGGGGCTATTATAGAACTTTTTGGGCTTTTGTGCTATAATTTACAGTACAATTTACAAACCTGTATCTTTCTTCAATAATGTTGAAAGGTTTCACAATATGCTTCCGACTGCTTCCATGAAAGTGGCCGGAGGCATCTGTTTTTTGACAGAAGAGAGGCGGCTTAAAAGTTCATGGGCTTTTGAGCCGTGAAGGAAGGGCATTTGTCTGAAGATTAGTGCTTTTCCTTTGCGGTAAGGCAGGAAACCGCCAGAGAGCTACACGCTTTTAGGAAAATGATTATGAAAATAACGTGGTTTATTAAAATATCTGTTCTTGGCATTGTATTGTTCTTCGTTTCTTATTCTGTGTTGAGTTTGGTTTTGTATAATAGACTTTTAAAAAACAAAGAAACAGAATCTATATCTTTTTACGAAACAGACTGTGTTTTGTTGGTTGTGAATTACACGGCCCCAAAAATGAGCTTCGGTTCTGGACACAAAAAAATGTATTTGTTCGCGCGAAATCATTTGCTGCTCGGGACTTGTACTTTTGGAGAATTTCCAATGGAGATAAAAAGTATTAATACGAAGGAAAAATCCATTAGTATAGTTATAAAAAATCTTCATTATGATTCAAACAAAGTTTATATTGACTCATGGATTCAAAAAAACAAAAAAATATGGGGGTACAAAATAATTTATGAATAAAATAATTATAAATATTCCAACAGTATTATAAATATAGCAGAAACTTCTGGAGTAATTGCTTTTGCAGACTCGACAGAAGTTGGTGATTTCGGATTTGGATGCAGCCAAGAAAATATAAACAATCTTGCAAACTCTATAATAAATAGAGTCCTTGGTTTTCCAGATGATGCAAGTCTTATTGAGGATAAATAAATGAAATTAAACTTTTTGCTTGCTATTAGTATATGTCTTTTTTTTATAGGTTGTTCACAAGAGAAAGAAATTAATATTTCACAGGATTGCAAAATTCGGTATATTTTAAATAATGAAACAAAATCTATTATGGCGATAGAGATAAAAAACAAAGATAATTCTGCGAAAATAAATTATATAACGAATGATTGTTTTTCTTTTTTTATAGGAGCAGAAAAAAATATTTGCCAAGGAACATTTGGCGACAATGGTTTTTCTTCCCAAATGTCAAATTCAAACAACAATTGTGTAGTGAACAAAACGGAATATGGTCTCTTAATAGATGCAAATACGGAAGACGGATATAGAACTGTTGTTGAATACAATGAAGATTTAAAAGAATGTAAACATCATGATTGCATAGAAAATAATTCAATAAACTATTTTGTAACCAAAGAGGGAAATTTGAAAATAAAATGAATACAAAACTACTGATAAAAAGCCCCACATCTAGCGTTTTTGCAGAGTGCAAAAACACCCATGTTTCCCCGCCAAATAGGTATTTGATGGGGAACACGGAAATTGCCCCATTTTTTGGTGGATTCCGCAGGAATTCCGCAATTGAAGAAGCTCGAATAAGTGCTCAAGAAAAATATCAAAGCTTAGGAAATAATAAAGAATTAAGTCACGCTGAAAAAATTAAAATTTCTGAGGATTACGGAAATGAACAACTTGAAAAGAAACTTGATTTGTTACTTGAAAACATTAAATAAAAAAAATATTTTATTCATTCTTATTTGTTATGCTTTTTTTTCTTCCTATGCACAAGAAAATTGGCTGGAGTTTTTTTTGAATTCTAAAAAAAGTGAATACTATTTATTCACTGACAAGGACTTAAAAATGAATAATATTGATGGTACTATATGGATCCCTGAAAATGTAATTGAGAATTCAGAAAAAAAATCCAATAAAGAGAAAATCAATACTTTCTATACAAAAGGTTATCTTGTTGTAAATAAGACAACAATATTAGAATTATATATAGAATGGACTGTTGTTGGTAATGTTGAATTAGAAAAAAAAGATCTGGCAATGATTGATATAAAAATTTCTGAAATCAAATCAATTATTGTTTTAAAAAAATCAGGAAAAAAATCTATAAATAATTATTATCAGTTTTCTGTACATGATAATAAATTATTAGTGAAAGATTTGACTACTAATGATACACAAAAATTTAAATTACATAAAACAATAAGTACTGTTGGAGATGACGGCGAATCTTTATGGAGCGAATATATAAGATCTTCGTATTATTAGTATTATTTTACAAAATAATACCACACATATAGTGCTTTTGCAGCTGCCAAAAACACGCCCCTTTTCTCCGTCAAATAGGGATTTGTTGGGGAAGCGGAGAAATAGCCCCTTTTTGGGGTCGTTTTTGCGAAAAAATTAATGAAAAGAGGAGTCTGAAAAGTAAAAAATGGAAAATTCCTGCAAGGAAAATTTAAAACAGTCCTCAAAAAAATGGGTTATTGCATCAGTCTACCCAAAATTCCGCAGGAATTTGTGTTTGCGTTCAACAAATGCCGATTTGTACCATTACGCCGGGAACAATCCGGTACGCTATATAGACCCCGATGGGAAAAAAATTGTTGTCAAAGGAAGTGTTGAACAGCAAAATGAAATCGTAAGGTTAATAAACAAATACTCTTATATTCAATACGAACTAAGCTCAAATGATGAATTAATTCTAAGTGGTGAAATAAACCAAAAAGGAAGCAGAAAATATTCTGATGATATTCAGGGACTGAGAAATACCGGGACAGAAACAAGTATACAAATATCAGATATATTTGTTGATCCATATACAAAAAAGACTTCTAAAATAGATGGTGGTGAGACTTTTTCTAATGGTAAAAATGATGAGATTTTTATTGTTATAACAGGCCGTCCAACACAAGTGAGCCCTAGTGAAAATGGTTTCTTAAAGGAATCATCACCAGAAAGGATTCTACTGCATGAGATATCAGGTCATGCGTTACCAAGACGCTTCAACATTGATGAAAATGCAGTAGAAATTGAAAATTCAATAATCCGGGAACTGAATTCTAAGCGGTTGTTTTTTAAATTGAAATTTCGTATGCCAGATCCGGAACACCATAGCTTGACCCCCGAGGAACGAGAATTATTATATAAATGAATAATCAAGAGGATTTCTTTATGACAAAAAAAATTATTTATTTTACAATATTTGTGATGACTTTATTTTCTTTTGGGAGTTGCAAGCGTAAATACAATTATAGAGACTTCTACTTTGAAATATGCATATACAAAGATTTTGAAAAAGAAATTGATGATGCAATGACTTTTTATTCCAGCGGTAATTATTCGGATAACAGCGGTGCGGGCGATGCTATAGAAATTCCTTTGCTAAAATGTAATTTGCATCTTGAAAACGAAGTCTTTTTATGCAAATCCTTTAATTCCCCATTTGGTATGACTGTTAGATTATATGCCTTGGAAAATCAAGAACAGCTATTCAAATTCCTTAATGAAAATAAGAAAGATTTTTTTTTGTTTTCTTTAGGCGATGAAAACAATTTTTCTGATCTGAAACTTTCTGACAGCAGTTTTAATGATTATGATAATTATTATCTGTATAGATATAAGGTTTATTTGAGAGAACCTGTAAAAGACCTAAATATTCCTATTGTATCTGATTTTTATATAAAAAGGTATCAGCAATAAACGATGGAGAATTATATAGAAAGAAGGATAACATGATAAATGTACAAATATACCAATTATATACATGCCCCACATCTAGCGTTTTCTGGATGGCCAGAAACACCCCCATTTCCTCCCACAAATAGGGATTTGTTGGGGAAGCGGAGAAACAGCCCCTTTTTGGGGTTGTTTTTGCGAAGAATTTAATGAAAAGAGGAGTCTGAAAAGTAAAAAATGGAAAATTCCTGCAGGAAAAATTTAAAACAGTCCTCAAAAAAATGGGTTCTTGCATCAGTCTACCCAAAATTCCGCAGGAATTTGTGTTTGCGTTCAACAAATGCCGATTTGTACCACTACGCCGGCAACAATCCGGTACGCTATATAGACCCGGATGGAAAAACAGCTTATGCAATACGAAATGGAAAAAACTGTTGGACTTATGATTGTTCGTCTAGTATACTCTGGGATTTGGGGCGAGCAGGTGCATATCTTGGTATGGATTTTCTTCCACCGGTTTTCGGTCTTGCGTTAAAGCTTGGAGGTGTGGCATATGGAAAACTTGTAGGAATGGAAGTAATTAATGATTGTTCAAGTTGGGTAGATGATTTTGTTTCTAAATTTGGTGGAGCATTAGGTAATCTTTCGTATATGGAAATCGTAGGAGAATTAGGAGAAAAACTCTTAAAACACACTAATGATTTCACTGATTTTATAAAAACAGAAGGTAAAATTTTGGGACATTTTGGAACAGGGTTTGATGCTGCTTCATTAGTATTAGTATTTAATCATAAAAAAGAAATCGAATTGGATCAAGTTGTTAGGAAGCTTGTTGGTTCGGAATTAACTTCAAGTTCAAAAAAAGCTCTTATTCGTAAGTATAATTATGCAAAGGGAAAAATTCAGGAGATGATGTATGATGGAGTTGTTGGTTATTATTCAGATTGGAAATGGACAGTAACGGATGTTTGGGATAATTCCGACAGATTAAAAGCCTTACAACAAGAACTCAAGAATATGGAGTAATGTGTATGGAAATTCTTGAAATGGTATTCGGTTATATTTTTATTTGGCTCATAGGTGCAATTTCTATTTTAATAGGCTGGGGAGGAATGTTGGTAATAAGATATAAGCATTCCATAAATGAACCCTTTGTTATTTACAGTGTTATAGTGTGGGAAACATTGTGGTTAATAGCAGTCTTGATTTTCATTTTTTATCCCAAGTTTTACGAAGGTTGGTGAATGTGAAGCAGTAGTTTGGAAAAAAAACTTTATTTTTGTTTAGTCTATAGATAGCGTTTCTGCTGCCGCCCAAAAACCACCCCTTTTCTCCGTCAAATAGGGATTTGTGTGCCCACCAATAAAAGTCAGATGGCCGTTCTTTCTTGCCAAAAAGCCTAGCCCCGGGCGTAGGGGCGGCGAAGCCGTTGCCGAAACGGAGTGTAGGCAATGGAGCCGAAAGGCGGAACCCCGCAGCACGGGAACACAATAGAATTTTTTTGCCGTGTAGCGGCAAAAACCCTTTTACCAGGCCTGTGCTCCAGATTTTTATGGAAAATACTTGAAAACTTGTTTGCCTTTTCTATGGACAGACTTTTTAAAATCTGATATAATACAGTGTCAAATTATAAAGAGGTATGGAATGATATTCCCGCTTGAAGAATTGGTAAAGTTTAAAGGCAGTATTTATGAAATTACTGTTGCCGCAAGCCGTCGCGCCTATCAGTTGGCTATGGTAAATGATCCTGTTGTAGAAGAAAATGACGACAAGGTTGTAAGCATTGCAGCCCGCCAGTTGTTTACTAACGAGGTTCAGTACCGTATCGAGCAGGGGCCGCGTCAGTAAAAAAAATGCTCCCGGTGATTGTAATATTTGCGCCCACCGCGTGCGGAAAGACTGCTTTGGCAAGGGAAATCTTTGGCAAGAGCAGTCTTTCGTATTTTAAAGGCATGGGGGAAGTTGTAAGCGCAGACAGTCAGGCCGTTTACAAGGGTCTGGACATAGGAACCGCAAAGCCTTCCGCAGAGGAAAGGGAAGACATACCCCACCATTGCATAGACATAGCAGACCCACGCGTTCAGTTTGGGGTGGGAGAGTGGCTGGAAGAAGCTGACCGTGCCTGCCAGGATATTGCATCCCGCCATAAGTTTCCAATAGTAACCGGTGGAAGCGGCTTTTACATACGCTCTTTTTTGCTTGGGCTGCCAAGTACACCAGAAAGTGACCCGGAAATCCGCCGGCAAATAAAGGAAAGGCTTGCCCAAAAGGGTGCCTATGCCCTATACCAAGAGCTAAAGGAATGCGACATTGAGTCTGCAAAAAAAATAAGGGTTCACGACACCTACCGTGTTTGCAGGGCCCTGGAAGTCTACTATTCATCTGGAAAAGCCCTAAGTTCCTACGCCGTGCCGGACAAACTGCGCGGATGCTACGATTTTTGCATTATAGTCCTTACCAGGAGCAGGGAAGACCTTTACAGCCGCATAAATGCCCGCGTTGATTCCATGTTTGAACAGGGGCTTTGTGAAGAGCTTTCCGGTCTTTGCAGCCAGGGGATTGGAAGCGATGCCCCGGGAATGAAGGCCATTGGCTACGGTGAGTTTTTTGACCCAAGCCTTGGAATTGACCCGGCCAAGGTTGACTTGTCCAAGGTTGACAAAGATTCCGGCTGTATACAAAGCCTAAAAGAAAAAATCAAGATGGACAGCCGCCGCTATGCAAAGAGGCAGTACACTTTTATGAGGGGAATCCCAAACGCCCTTAGCTTTGACATGGAAGACAGAAAGTCTATTGAGCAGGAGATTCTCCGTTTTTGCCGCTCCCGAATGGAATCCTTATAAAGAAAGTTGTCCCTTCTTCTGCCTTGGATGTAACGCTTATGTTCCAGCCCAGGGTGTCTATGATCGTCTTTACTACGCTAAGCCCAATGCCCATGCCCTGTTCGCGGCGGGAATTTGTTCCGCGGTAGAATATGTCGTATATGTGCTCAAGGTCCTTTTGCTCTATTCCAATGCCGGTGTCTGCAATGCTAAGCAATACGACAGAGCCTTCCTGAACAGCGGAAATGCTTATGCTGTCGCCATCCTTGGTGTAGCGGACAGCGTTGCTTAGTATGTTCTCCAGTGCCCTGCTCACAAGGTTCTTGTCCATGGGAACTTCAATTGAACTGTCCACGTCTATGAATGTGTTTATTTTCCTATTGTATACACTGCTTGTGTTTAGCGCGCTTTGTGCAAAGTTTGCAAGGAAGGGTTCAAGCTTTACGTTTTCCAGCGTCTGCTTCCAGTCCGTGTTGTTCAGCTTTACGTAATTGATAAGGTCGTTTATCATGGTTTCAAGCTGGTCTGCCTTTGCGTTTATTATGGAAAGTGAATTCCTTACCGAATCCATGTCGCTAACAATGCCGTCGGTAATGGCCTCTGAGTACCCCTTTATAAGCGAAACCGGCGTCCTTAGGTCGTGGCTTATTCCCATGATGAATTTTACCCTGCGCTCATGGTCGTCCTTAAGGGATGTCCTCATCTTTTCAAGGCTCTGCACAAGGGAAGTTATCTCGTTTGCCAGGCGGTTGTTCTTGGGCATCTTAATCTCTGCGTCAAGGTCTCCGTTGGCAATCTTTAGGGTACTTTGCTCCAGAACCGTTATGGACTTGTATATTACCCTGGAAAGCCTGATTACGGATGTTAGGCAGAAAAATTCAAAAAGAACTGCAAAAATAAGGGCCTGCAGGTAGAAGAAGGGCTTGTGGGCCTTGCTTTTTTCCGGAGTGGGAACCCTGCTTATAACAAGAATCCTGTAGTTTAACCCCTCGTTTTTTTCCATCTCCTCCTTGGTCATAAGGGGGGACTGGAACTGGTAGTCATAGTCGGCGTTTGTATTCTTCATGAATTCAAAAATTTCAAAAGGCGTAAGATACATGCCGGTCTTAAGCTCTGGAATGTTGGAAATAAGTATCGTTGAGTTGTAATAGAAGGCAACCTGCACGTTGGGCGGAATGCTCTCTATCTTTTTGCGGACAATGGACCAGTCTTCTTCCGTAAGGTCTATTTCCTTAATCTTCCTTATCTCTTTGTAGCCAGAAAGAAGGGTGCGCTGGGGCGAGGTAAGGTAGTTGTTTATTGGCAGAACCGTTATGGTAATCAGCGGGATTATTACGATGCCGAGAATCAAGAGTTTGAACTGCGACTTGATTTTCATTTATCGAACCTGTAGCCCATTCCAAACATCGTCGTGATTATCTTTGGAGACGAAGGGTCTTCTTCTATTTTTTTCCTTAGCCTTTGTATGTAAACTGCAACCGCGGTAATGTCCCCGTACTGTGTTTTCCATACGTTTGTATAGATAACCTCCGGGCTTAGCGGTTCACCTGCGTGGCGGGCAAGAAATTCCAGAACTTCGTACTCTTTTGTGGAAAGCGGAATCTTTTCTGTGCCTTTTTTTAGAACGCAGCTGTTGCAAAAAAGAGTGTAGGGGCCAAAGGTAATTGTTTCTTCCACCGAAGCTTCCGTTGCGGAAAGCCTGTTAAGCTTGGACTGGACCCTGGCAACCAGAACCTTGGGGCTAAAGGGCTTTGTAACAAATTCATCTGCTCCGTAGCCAAGGCCTGCAATTATGTCTTCGTCTGCGTCACGGGCAGAAACGATTATTACCGGAATAGTGGTCTTGTAGTTCTTCCTGAACTGCTGCAAAAATTCCAGCCCGCTCATTCCGGGAAGGTTAAGATCCAGCAGCACAAGGTCAGGAACATAGCCGTCATTAAGCATTTCAAGGGCAGATTCAGCCGTTTCGCAAGCTTTTGTCTCAAAACCCGCATTGTTCATATAAAGGCTTATCAGTTCTGACATTTCAAGAATATCTTCAATGACCAATATTTTGCTTTTCATATGGTTTTAGAATAATACTGATTCATTTAAATCTCAATATTTTTTTTGTTATTTTTCCTTAATATAACAGTTTTTTAGAAAAAGCGGCAGGAATTAAAATTATGTCTTTTCTTCTTTTGGACGGTGCTTTTTTCTGCTCTACCAGGTTACGGATCTGCTAATTCGGCAGACAGGCCTTTGCGCCACCGCCGTTCCGGGGTTCCGGCTTCCGCCTCCATTGCTCCACTTCGTTCCGCAACCCGCCTTTGGCGGGCCCCTCCATGGCGGCGTATGTTTGAAAAAAAAATCCCCAGCTGTCACAGATCAATCCCTGACACGGTCCCTGAGGCGGTCCCTGAGGCACTCGAAGGGCTCTTGTATCTGCATGCTGCTAAGCGTCCCCTCCATGGGCTTGCTATATAAAATCAAGTACGAGAAAATCCCCTCAGGCGGTCACAGCGAGGTCTCTCCGGTGGTCACAGAGCGGTCCCTGAGGTGGTCCCTGAGGCACTCGAAGGGCTCTCGAAGGGCCGCTTGTATCTGCATACTGCCAAGCTGTCATCCGTGGCTTTGTATTTTTCCTTCAAGAAGAAGCTCCCCTTGTCCGATATTCAAAAGAGAAAATTTATGCGGAAAAATCAGTTGACCCACTTGACGGTCAGACGATAACTGTACATTATATTAAGATATGATAGAAGTTACCCGTCTGAATGGCAAGAAATACTGGATTAACCCGCATCAAATAGAAAGCATGGAACAGAATCCTGACCTTACGCTTACTCTTCTTTCCGGAAAGAAAGTAGTTGTGAGCGACACTCCGGAAGAGGTGGTGAATAAGGTCGTCGAATACCGAAGGCGAATCGGCATCTGGAATCAGGAACTGTGATTTGCAAAAACAAAGGGAATAGTTAAAGTCGGGAGGATTTTTTTAAATGGATGTAGCTACAATTATTGGCCTTTTTGGCGGCGTGGCGATGGTAATTATCGGAGTTATTTCTGGTGGTGGACGTGCCGGGGATATTTGGAACCTTGCCTCCATCTTCGTTACTGTCGGTGGTTCTTATTGCGCCCTTTTCATTGCTTTCCCGTTACATGAAGTCCTTGGTGTCTGGAAAATAATGGGACGCTGTTTTAAGGTTTTTGACTACGGTGAAAAGTCAACCGTTCAGAATATGGTCGCCCTTAGCGAAAAGGTCCGCCGTGAAGGTATTCTTGCCTTGGAAGAAGGTCTTGACGACCTTGACGATAAATTCCTCCGCGAAGGTCTTCGCCTTATGGTAGACGGCCACGATGGAGCCGCAATCCGTGCAATCATGGAAAACGAAATGTCCCAGTGCGAAAAGCGCCACATGGAATGGGCTGGTGTACTTATCCAGTGGGCTGGTTACGCTCCTGGTTGGGGTATGTTGGGTACCGTTATCGGTTTGATTGGTATGTTGAACAACTTGGAAGACAAGTCAGCCCTTGGTCCTAACATGGCTGTTGCTTTGATTACAACACTCTATGGTTGTATGATTGCAAACTGGCTCTTCGGACCTTTGTCAAACAAGCTTCTTGCCCAGAATGCAAGGGAAATGAATGCAAAGGACATGGTCCTTGAGGGAGTTCTTTCTATTCAGACTGGAGACAACCCACGCATCCTTGCAACAAAGCTCCTTACATATCTTGATCCTGTAACACGCAAAGCTATTTCTTCAGAAGTTCTTAAGGACTAAGGAGGCTTGAAGAATGGCTAGAAAAAAATCAGATCCTGGAAAGCCTTCAACCGCCTGGCAGGGTACTTATGGCGACATGATTACCCTCATGCTCTGCTTCTTCGTCATGCTTTATGACCCCAGCGATGCAGATGCAGTAATGATGGCTGCAATGCAGGCTTCCATCCAGAATACGCTTCAGGGCGGAGGACAATCACTGTCTGCCGGCCGGCTTTCCGACCTTGGAAATACTGTAAGCTCACTTCCTTCTAACGAGAGGGGTTCATCTCTTGGACCTGCAAAGAAGAAGGCCATCAGTATTTTTGAGCCGGACATCAAGTCTAACCGCATCACAATCACAAGTGATGAGCGTGGCCTTGTAATTTCTCTTGCTTCCGATTCATTCTTTGAAAAGGGAAGTGCAGATTTAAATATAGAAACAACAAGGGAAACTCTCTTGCGCCTTTCTCAGTTCTTCAACGAGATTAACGAAAAGGAAGCACTGGAAAAGCGCAACCGCAAAGAAAACGAACCATGGCGCTATAGAATAGAAGGCCATACGGATTCGGAAGACGTGGGACCAAACGAAGAGGGAGTGCAGGAATTCAAGACAAACTGGGAACTTTCTGCAGCCCGTGCGGCCAACGTATTGCATTACCTGGTTGATTTTGGAGCCAATGAGAAGTCATTCTCCATTGCAGGTTATGCGGATACCCGTCCAAAGTTCAAGGATGCGGAAATGCCAGAAGCGGCAGCATATAACCGCCGTGTAGACATAATCATTCTTGATGACGGGCATTTTTAAAAGATTACTGTTAAATTAAAAGAATAAAATACCGATAATAAAAAAGTAAGTATTTTATAATTGGAGGATTTTATGGCAGACGAAGGCGCAGCAGACGACTTGGCAGGTGACATCGGTGGGGATGAAGTTCCGGCAAAAAAATCAGGCGGCCTTAAAGGCGCATTGCCTGTATTGCTAAAATATATTCTTATCGGAATTGCAGCTGTTATTTTTATAGTAACGATTGTTATAATAACCAATCTTATAATGAACAGAGGCGGCAAGAGCCAGACTAAGGTTCCGGTTGGGGTAGAGTATACAACTCAGCGCGAGGTTCTTTCTTGGTACACAACCTTGGATCAGATCCGCACGCAGACTTGTGACGATATTAATCCAGCCAACGTTGTTGTTCAGGTAGTGCTTGGCTATAAGAAAGACGATAAGAATGCTTCTACAGAAATCACTGAACGCCGTATAGAAATTGTTGACTTCTTAAGGCAGTATTTCTCTTCAAAGTCAGAAGCAGAAATTGCTCCCGATAAGGAAGAAGGCTTAAAGAACGATATACGCGATCAGATTAACGAAAACATTTTGTCTCGTTCAAAGATTAGGGATGTGCGTTTTACAACAAAAGATGTTGTAAAGGCTCAGTAATTCAAAAAATTGTGCAGGTGGGATTAGGCGATGAATGAAGTTCTTTCACAGGACGAAATAGACCAGCTTCTCCAGGCAATCAGTACGGGCGAAAGTGAAACTGATGACTTTAAGCCGGTGTCGGATACACGCCGTATTAAGATATACGACTTCCGCCGCCCGGACAAGTTCTCAAAGGAACAAATCCGTACTGTTTCCAATATGCACGAAACGTTTGCCCGTCTTACGACTACAAGCCTTTCGGCGCAGTTAAGAACGCTGGTTCATGTCCACGTAGCTTCCGTAGACCAGCTTACCTACGAGGAATTCATCCGTTCTATTCCAACACCAACAACCTTGGCTGTAATAAACATGGATCCTCTCAAGGGCAATGCTGTCTTGGAAATTGCTCCGGAAATCACGTTTATTATGATTGACCGCTTGTTCGGCGGTTCTGGTGATACAGGCGGAAAGGTAAACCGCGACCTTACGGATATTGAACAGTCCGTAATGGAAGGTATTATTGTCCGTATCCTTGCAAACATGCGCGAAGCATGGACACAGGTAATTGACCTGCGCCCAAGGTTGCAGCAGATAGAAACAAACCCGCAGTTCGCGCAGATTGTTCCTCCGAGCGAAATGGTTATCCTCGTAACTCTTGAAATCAAGATAGGCGAGGAAGCCGGTATGATGAACATCTGTATTCCTTACATTACGATTGAACCAATCGTATCAAAGCTTTCATCACAGTTCTGGTTCAGTTCCGTAAGGCGCTCTTCCACAACACAGTACCTTGGCACACTCAAGGAAAAGCTTGCGGATGTTGAAATGCAGCTCGTTGCTGAAGTTGCCAGCATGAACGTTCCTATCCGTGACGTTCTGAACCTGCGTATGGGTGACGTGGTGCGCTTTAACAACACAAAGATTAACGATCCGCTTACCCTTAGCGTTGGCAACAAGAAGAAGTTCTACTGCCAGGCGGGTACGATTGGCAAGAAGGTTGCGGTTCAGGTCATCAGCAAGATAAATGAATCGGATGAAGAAAATTTTGAAGAACTGTCCGCAGAAGGAGAAGAATCAATATGAGCGAAGGATCTATTTCACAGGCAGAAATTGACGCATTGTTGTCCGACGTTGACATGGGAGGCCTTGCCAATGGAGCTTCTCCTGCAGCAGCCTCTGGGTCCAAATTTGATGTGGAGACCCTCAAGAATTTCGCGGACGGCTTAAAAGATAGACTTGGTTCTCAGTTGAACACTATGACGGGTGCAGAAGTTTCTGTTGATTCCCCCATAGTTGAAACTCTGAACAGAGACCAGTTGCTTGCAAAAATTCCGGAAGTGGTTGTAGCCGTAATGGCAGACTATTCAACCGCTTTGAGCGGCGACCACTTATTCATTATGGATCCGGAATGTGCTAAGAAAATCGTAAGTCTTGTAAATAAAGAGGACGCTCCTGAGCTTGATGACATGGCTTTGTCTGTTATCAGCGAAGTAGTTGCCCAACACTCTGGTTCAGAGATTACGGACTTAAGCAAAGACGGTAAACTGCCGGGCCTTGCAACCAATTCACCTGAAGCTGTAAACCAGCCAAAGGCAATGGTTCGCATGCCTCAGGATACTTTCGCTTTGTTTACTTATCCGCTCAACATTGACGGTACACCATATACCTTATGGGAAGCCGTCAGCGGTCCTGTTGCGGATGGTATGGTAAAAGCCTTGGGCGGCGGTGAGCCAGCTCCGGCTCCGCAGCAGGCAACTGGTGCGGCTCAACAATTCAATCAGCAGCCCATGATGGGCATGGGGATGAGTATGGGCGGTATGTCTCAAGTAGCAAATACACCAAATGTACAGTCGCTGCAGTTCCCGAACTTGCAGCAGGTTGGCGGAACTCCTGAACAGGGCAACATTGGCCTGATTATGGATGTCTTTATGGAAATGACGGTTGAATTAGGCCGTACAAAGAAAACCATAAAGGATATCCTTGGAATGGGCGAAGGCACCATTATTGAATTGGATAAACTTGCCGGTGAACCGGTAGATATTTTAGTTAACCATAAACCTATAGCTAAGGGCGAAGTTGTAGTTATCGACGAAAACTTCGGTGTCCGCGTAACGGAAATCCTTCCTGCGCTCGAACACGTAGCCGTACAGATGTAGGGAATGGATGCTCCCGGCCGGGGATAAGACCGGGGGTATCTTGTTCATGGGTGGGGGACACTACGATTAACTCAAAAAGACTGCTTGCAGTTTTTGCAATTTTTCTCTTGACTATGGTCATGTCTGTGAATGCTCAGGAAACTGGTTCACAGACTGATTCTGTTTTAAATTCTGCACCAGAAGTTCTGCAGAAAGAAGATTCACCTGCTACTACGGATGAATCCTTAATGCCTATTACCGATGAGTCTACGCTTCCAATTCAGGGGGAGGAAGGTTCAACTGGCAGGGGCTTGTGGGTGTTCGTAAGGATGATTCTTGTCCTTGGGCTTGTCCTTGGGCTTATCTATCTGCTTTACCGCTTCTTAAAGAAAAATTCTTATATTGCCTCTGATGACGACAAATTCCTTAGGCGGGCTGCTTCTATTAGCCTTGGCCCTGGAAAGTCCGTGCAGATTGTTACCCTTATAGACAAGGCCTACCTTGTTGGCGTTAGCGAGAATTCAATCAATTTGATTTCAGAGATTGATGATGCTGAGCTTATTAACGCCCTTAATCTTTATGCAGACAAAACTCAGGCTGCTTCTAAGCCAAAGAATTTCAGCGAGATTTTGGATCTGTTCATGCCTGGGTCTTCAAAGAGCGGTGCAGAAACCAATGCCTTTGAAAACGGCAAATCAGACCGGATCTTGAATTCGCTAAAACATAGAACCCGAACTTTAGGCGAGGGAGAGTAATTATGCAAAAAATACTTCATTTATTTACAAGAAAAAACATAAAAAGGTTTCTTCTGGCTTCCTTGCTTGTATTGTTCTGCGCAATGGCAGCAACAGCCCAGTCTTCGTCCGAAGGTTCATCCTTTCCCGAAGGCTCCACAAGGGGCAACACAAGCATGAGCGAGCGGATTACCGGCATTGACTTTCCAAACGTTACCTTTAGCGCTACGTCTCCGCGTTCTGGCAAAGAGGTTGCATTCAGCGTACAGCTTTTGCTTCTCCTTTCGCTTTTGACGCTTGCGCCAAGCCTTCTTATTCTTGTTACCTGTTTCTTAAGGTTTTCTATTGTGCTTGACTTTATAAAAAGGGCGCTTTCCCTGCAGCAGGTTCCTCCTACCGCGGTTCTTAACGGAATAGCTCTTTTTATGACCCTGTTCTGCATGTGGCCTACATTTAAGGGTATGTATGACAATGCCTTCAAGCCTCTTTCCAACAACGAAATTACTATAGAAGAAGCTTTTGACAAGGCAGAGGCTCCTGTGCGCTTATTCATGTACCGCCAGCTGGACGGAGACCATTCATATGTCCGCACATTCATGAGCATGGCCAAGTTGAACAAGCCAAAGAATTTTAGCGAGGTTCCTACATATATTCTGGTTCCTTCATATATTTTGCATGAGCTTACGGTTGCCTTTAAGATAGGCATTATGCTCTATATTCCGTTTATAGTAATAGACATGGTTGTGGCCAGCATCCTCATGAGTATGGGTATGATGATGCTTCCGCCTGTACAGATTTCCATGCCGTTCAAGCTTATGCTTTTTGTGCTTGTTGACGGATGGGGACTTTTGACCCAGCAGTTGTTCCAGAGCGTTGTAGGCTAAGGGGGTAAGATATGAGTATGGAACAGGTTACGCTCCTTATGCAGGGCGGAATTTTGCAGGTTCTTAAGCTGTGTGCCCCTGTTTTGGGTGCGGCTTTGATT
>JAGCWT010000006.1 GCA_017961705.1 Treponema sp. | reverse complement strand
CTTGGTTTCCGATAATGAAATGCTTGGTATCCGACTGTGGCGGTTTGGGGATTACTGTAATGACGACTTGCTTGCTATGGGGTAAAAGGAATGGTTTGATACGGGGATGACTGATTGTGCTTATGGTAAGTGGATTATCGGGTCGACCCCGGTAATGACACACTTGGTACTCGGTGATGGCGGTTTTGGGATGCCGGTAATGACAGCGTGCTTGCCATGACGTAAAAAAGCCATGGATGGCGACTTAGCAACATGCAGAATTGCACCGCAATTCTGCAATCCATAAAAAATCCAAGGATGGATTTTTTACTCGTACTTGCCAATCCGTAAAAAGCCATGGATGGCGGCTTAGCAGCATGCAGAATTGCAACGCAATTCTGCAATCCCTAAAAAAATCCATGGAAGGATTTTTTTAGGGCAGGCCCTACGCGGGATTGGAGGGGCCGCCGCAGGCGGTTGCGTTAGCAATGGAGCGGGAAGGGCCCCGCGGAACCCCGGAAAGCCCGTAAAAAATGGCATGTCCGGTCGTATTAGCCAAAAGATATATGGTAGAGCAGAAAAAGGTTCGTCCAAAAAAAGAAAATATTGAATGTTTTTATAAAACACGGTATATTTATTCTATTATTGTAAATATCCATACGGAGGAATATTTTTATGATTAAGACAGTAAAAGACGTTGATCTTAAGGGTAAGCGTATTGTTATGCGCGTAGACTTTAATGTTCCTATGAAGGACGGTGTTGTTCAGGATGACACTCGCATCATGGCAGCACTTCCTACAATCAAGTATATTCTTGACCAGAGCCCACGCTCTCTTGTTTTGATGAGCCACTTGGGAGACCCAAAAAAGGATGTTAAGAAGGCAGCAGAAAAGGCAGAAAAAGCAGGAAAGCCTTTTACAGATGCAGATAAGGAAAAATTCATTAACGGTAAGAACCGCATGAAGCCGGTTGTTGAATACTTTGCATCTAAGCTTGGAAAGAGCGTTACATTCCTTCCAGACGCACTTGGCCAGAAGGCAGCAATTGACGCTCTTCCTGAGGGTGCAGTTGCAATGCTTGAAAACGTACGCTTCCACGCAGAAGAGACAAGCAAGGATACAGCTGAGCGTGAGACAATGGCAAAGGAACTTGCAACATACGGTGACATTTTTGTAAACGATGCATTTGGTACAGCCCACCGCGATCAGGCTTCTACTGCTACAATTGCAAAATTCATGAGCGAAAAGCCGGTTGGCGGTTTCCTTATGGAAAAAGAAGTTCAGAATATTGAGCCAATGGTAACTAATCCTCCAAAGCCACAGGTTGCAATCATCGGTGGTGCAAAGGTTTCTTCCAAGATTGCAGTACTTGAGTCTTTGATGAAGAATGCAAGCGCCCTTGTTATTGGTGGCGGTATGGCATACACATTCCTTAAGGCACAGGGACACAATGTTGGTAAGTCTCTTGTTGAAGATGACTTTATTGACACAGCAAAGAAGCTTCTTAACGATGCAGCTGCAAAGAACGTAAAGATTGTTCTTCCTGTAGACCATGTTGGTGCTGCTGAATTTAGCCCTGATGCAAAGCCAGAGGCAGTTGACGGTGTTGACATTCCAGAAAACCTTATGGCAATGGATGTTGGTCCTAAGACTGTTGAGGAATACAAGAAGGTTCTTTCTACTGCAAAGTCTATCGTATGGAATGGTCCTGTTGGCGTATTTGAATTTGACGCTTTTGCAAAGGGAACAGAGGCTGTTGCAAGACTCGTTGCTGAGGCTACTGGCCGCGGTGCAATGACTGTAGTTGGTGGTGGTGACAGTGTTGCTGCTGTTAACAAGTTCAAGCTTGCGGACAAGATGACCCACGTTTCTACTGGTGGCGGTGCATCCCTTGAATTCCTTGAGGGCAAGACTCTTCCTGGCATTGCAATTCTTGCACAGAAGTAACTTCTGCTGGCAGTTATATTGCCGGGTTCTTTTGGCAGCATGCTAAGCCCGGCAATGCTTGGCGCATGTCCTAAAAAACGTGCGTCAGTAGAAAAGCCCGAGTTTTTGCGTTTTTTTCGAAGAAAAAATGCGAGCCCGTTGCGAGCAAGCAAAAACTCGCAGCGCAAGCTTTGCTTGCGCCTGTTACCTTTTCCCCTCAATACTTGTTTATATTTAAAAATACATTTGTTCATTTTATGGAGAAGTCATCATGAATTCCTTTAAAAAGATTTTTACCCTTACAGCTCTTCTTGCTTTTACGCTTGTTTCTTCGCTTTCTGTTTTTGCAAGAAATTTTGACTACATTCAGCAGGGTGAGTATGCCTATTACCTGGATTACCGTGGAGGCAACGCCTTCTACCGCGGCTACCTTGTCTTTCACATGAATGACAACACAACGCAGGTTATTTCCAGAGTTCTGGATTTAAAATCAAAGAAGAGCATGAACTACGTGTTTGTTCTAAAGGAAGAGCAGGGTGGAATGCCTTCTATTGTAAATGAAAAAGGTGTTCCGGGCGACAATCCGCTTTTTTCTCAGAACGTAGTTGACTTTATGAATTTCCATATTATGTATGCCCAGAACGACACAAAGCTTGGCTACAACACTTCCTTGAACGACGAGTGGCCTGATTACACCCAGGTTTACCACTACAACAAGCTTTTGCCAATGTTCCGCTTCCTATACATTTCCAACGACAAGTATCCTATGGCAGACTACCGCCTTAACAGGGCAGGAATTCTTTCTGCAAAGGATTACAAGGCTTTCTTTAAGATGCAGCCTGTTTACTTTAAGCATGGAAAGCAGAAGGCCAGCTATTCAATCCCTGATGCGGCAGAACAGACGGTTGAATTTGGCTCACATTCAGTAAGCCTTGACCAGAACTGGAAGATTTCTTCTGCAAACGGCGGTAAGGTTGCCACTATGGGTATTGTTTCCGACTTGGATGCACAGTTTTCCGTAAAGCCTCTTTCTGCAAAGGGTGTGGATCTTTCCAGCCAGCTTACAAAGGAAGAAATGCTCCGCACGCTTCTTTTGAACTCTGCAGAAAACGCAGACTTTTCAACGCTTAAGGTTTCCAATGAAGACAACGGACTTGCCCTTAGCATAGAAACTTTTGACGAGTCTTCCAAGGTCTTTAACTTTAGCTACATAAAGCTTCTTGACGATGCTGTAGTTAACCTTACGACTTTTGACTTTGCCTACGAAGCCCAGAAAAAATACTTTAAGAAGATTCTTAATTCTGTAAAATAGACGCATTGAATTTTCTCTTGATTTGATGTAATATTCGGTAACTTATTGAATTTACGAGGAGCTAGACAAATGGCACGTACACATTACATTGCAGGTAACTGGAAGATGAACACCAGCAAGGCTGAAGCTGTAAAGCTTGCCCAGGACTTGGTTGCATCTCTTAAGGGCAAGACAAACAAATACATGGTTGGCGTTCCCTTCGTATACCTTGACGCTGTAGGACAGGCTTTGAAGGGAAGCAACATCCTTCTTGGAGCACAGGACTGCGCAGCTACTGCAAACGGAGCTCACACTGGTGAAGTTTCTACAGAAATGCTTAAGGATCTTGGTGTTAAGAGCGTAATCCTTGGCCACTCAGAGCGCCGCCACGAAATTGGTGAAAGCGATGAACTTATTAACAAAAAGGTTCGCCGCGCACTCAACGAAGGCCTCGAAGTTGTTCTTTGCATTGGTGAACTTTTGAGCGACCGCGAGGCAGGCAATGCTGAACAGGTTTGCGCATTCCAGCTTTCTGCTGACCTTGCAGGCGTAACAGAAGAGCAGATGAAGAACGTAACAATCGCATACGAACCGGTATGGGCAATTGGTACAGGAAAGACTGCAACTCCAGAAGACGCACAGGCCATCCACAAGTTTGTACGCAACTACATTGCAAAGCTTTACAACCAGAAGGTTGCAGACGAGACAATCATCCAGTACGGTGGAAGCATGAAGGCTTCTAACGCAAAGGATCTTCTTGCTCAGCCAGACATTGACGGTGGCTTGATTGGCGGTGCATCTCTTAAGGCAGACACATTTGAGCCAATCTGCGTTCTGTAACAAGGGGTTTTGAAGCTTCAATACATAAACGTAAAGAAGTAGCTTGTTATATCGTCTCCGCCCTCGCCGGACAGTTCAAATGAATTTGTGTGGTAGAGGACGGAGCATTTTTTTTGCCCGCCAAAATTTTCCCCGGTCTCCTTGCAGAAAATGTTTGCCATTGCGTACATTCCCTGCCTGTTGTCGCATACGCAGAAGAACCAGCCCTCTGCAGAAGGTGCATTAAAAAACTTCCTTGATGAAGAGTCTTTATTTAGTGTTTCTTCTTTGTTTCCGTGGTGGGAAAAATCTGTTGAAATAAGAAGGAAATTCTTCTTGGACTTTTCTTTTGTAAAGTGGGGGGCAAGGGCATCTGTTAAAGCCTGTGCCAGGTTTTGCTTTAGCGGAGGTTCCCCGTTGAGCGCCACCGCACAGACTTTTGCATTTGGAAAATATTTTGCAATGTAGGGCATGAGGGTGGAAAATCCGTGCTCTATCCTAAAGGCATTTTTGTCGTATTCAACGCCAAGGCTTTTGGAGAGTTCCCTTTCTGTAACAGCATCCGTATGGACAAGGCCGTACTTTCCTGCATTCCAGCTGCATTCGCAGAGTGACCATTCCTGGGTGGAAAGTCCGTAGTGGGATGGGCTTAGTATAAAGAAGGTTTCCACTTCTCTTGCCTTTGACAGAGCCTTGAACCAGCCGTCTATGTACCTTCCAGCAAGCAGGTGGTGGCTTACCGTTCCTGCAAGGGGAAATGCATCTTTGGGAAGGTTTTCTTCTATATGTATTTTTTTTACGGAAGGTTCTGTTAGCCCCTGGGAAAGCCATGTCTGGAAAGCGGGAGTGTCCATGGCATATGGAGCAGGATTTTGTCTGCTGCATGAACTTGCACTTACTAGGACTAATAGCGCTGCAAAAAAAAGGAAAATATTTTTTTTCTTAGCATTATGCGGCCTTTCTTTTACACTTCCAAGTCTACCCCCGATTGGAAGGGTTGCGGAGCAAGACCGCCGCAAGGCGGGCCGGAGCGATAGCGTAGCCCTGGAAAGCGGGTTAGCATATTGCCCCTGGTCCAGAAAAAAAGGAAAAACTACCATAGCTTAAAAGAGTCGTCGTCTGGCAGTATGCAGTTTTGTTCCCAGAATGGCATGAGGGAAGTGAGGTCAGCATCTTTTTGGTAGACGGTTTTCTTCCATTGCTCGTCGGTAAGGCGGTTGATGGAAGGCTGCTTGAATTCGTAGTAGCTGAATCCGTAGCCGATTGCGATTCTTTTTCCGCCCTGGCTGTCGTTGAGCGGTATGTAGAGGCGGTATGGAACTCCGACTGCTGTTTCCAGGCACATGCCCAGCTCTGCATTGGTAAAGACGTCTGCTATGCATGCCATCTTGAACATGTCCGGGTCGTCGCTGTATGTTCCGAAAGAACCTTTTGCCGTGTGGATAAAGATAAGGTTAGCAAAGCTTCTTGCAACTGTGCCTATCCATTTGTTTTCCTGCTCGGTGATTGGCTTGTCCTGGCATTCCTTTAGGGCTATGTCCAGTGCCTTTGAGTAGACTTCCTTTAGTGCGTTAAGAGCGTCTGATGTTTCGTCGTCCATAAGATGGTGGGTCTTGTAGACGGAAATAAGCTTGTCTACGCTGGCAAGAGAGCATTCCCAGAATGGCACGTGTGGCTCAATGTAGTTGATTGGCTCGGGGAATGGCTCTGTCCTGAATGTTGGTTCTATGGAATCACCGCCGCCCATTTCTGCAACGGACTGCTTTACGTAAAGAATCGTGTCGTGGCGGAGCTCTGCCCAAGTTCCGTGTGCGGAAAGAAGGCTTTTTGTATTCCAGGCCGGTGACTCTGTAAAGTAGAATCCCGCTCCCTGCTCAAACTTTGCCTGTGTCCTTATCTGGTTCAGCACCTGGTTGTAGTAGCTCCTGTTCCAGAATTCAGCACCGGATGATGCAAATTCCTTTTCCAGTGTGTCCAGGACTTTCTTTAGGGTAGGCATGTTTTTGTATTCTTCTATTGCAAGAAGAGTGTCTGCCGTGCGGGAACCAAGTGCCTTCATTACGTCCAGCCCCGTAACCCACATTCTTCCGTAGAGCCTTGGCGATGATGCCTGGTCGTGAACATAGGAGTCGTAGGTGAACCTTTGGCCAAGCAGCTTCCAGCCCATCGGTGGCTTTCTGTTTCCCTGAGCGTCTGTCTCCGATGCTGCGTAGAAGAGAGAGTTTCCGCTGATTGCCGGAGGACGGAGCTTTTCGTGGCAGAGCTTCATGAATGCAAGAAGGTTCTTTTCCTTTTTTGCCCATGCCTTTAGGTCGCTAACGTTCTGCTCTTTCCAAAGTGGAAGCACGTCGTTAAAGCTAAGGTCGTCGCTAAAGCCTATAAGGTCTGTGATTGGAGAGAAGACTTCTTCCCATGCTGTAAGAAGGTTGGGGTTCTTGTGCACGGTGTCTACTATAAGCATTGCTGCCGGCATAAGCCTTAGTGAATCTTTTTCCACATCCTTGTCTTCTCCTGACTGGGCAATCAAAAAGTTGATTCTGCCGTACCACATCTGGGCGCGGAAGTACTGCTCAAGGATTCCGTTCTTTGTGTAGTGGCCGCGGGGCTTGTACTGGGTAAAGTCTTCCTTTGTTCCCATTATCTCAGAAACCATGCCGCTTGCACTCATTATCTGGCGTATGTCCTCCTGCACGTCTGAAGGATATTTTGCGATGATGCTTTCCTTGTCCTTTTCCTTGTAGCTAACGGTCTGCTCCCAGTCATCAGCCACAACTTTTTCCGGAGCCATTGCAAGAAGTGCCTTTGGAACCTGGAAGTATTTTATTGCCAAAGCCTTTGCCTCTTCCGGAGCCCCCTGTGCGCCTTCAATTGCCGCTATAAAGTTGTCAGTAAGCTGGGTTAGCCTTGGAAGGAAATATGTTTCTTCCGTAAACTGCAAGAGCCTGTCAAAGATAAGGTGCTGGGCGTGGGCTGCAAGGTCTGTGGTAACAAAAATCGTTGGCTTTTTTAGCTCGCTGTTAAGGCCTGAATACAGGTTTATCATGTCGTCGGGGTTGGCGTATTCCTGGGGTGCCGTCTGCTGGATTGCAAGCCTGTTCTTTTCTAGGCTGCCCGTAACTGCACCGGAAAGCTTTATGTAGCCTGCGTATGGGTAGAATTCCTTTGGAGCACCGCCAGTCCTGTAGAGTTCCGCAGTTATCTTGTTTTCCTCAAGGTCTGTGTAAAGGCCGTATATAGTGCCGTAAAGGTCTGCACCAAAGATGTAGCCCTGCTGGCCCTTGTATTCAACCGGGTAGAAGTAGTTGTAGTTGTCCTGGAACAAAAATAGCCCTTCGTATTCGGTGTTTGCGTTTCTTAGCGGATCCCCGGTAAGCTTTACTATGGAAGCAAATGGAACTTCTGTGCCTGTAATCTCTGCCGGGTTTTTTATGCTGCCGCCGTTTCCCGAAATTTCAAAGGCATCGCTTGGGTAGAGGCGGCAAACCTTGCTTGCAACTACCGCAGTACTTCCGTCTGTAACACCCTGTGAGGGAAGGTCTGCAAAGGCCATCTGGTCGGAAAGAAATGCCTTGTGGGCGTTTACGGCACTTGACGCAAGAATTGCATTGGGGGAAAGCTCCTCCTCGTGGGCTTCTGCCTGTAAAGCTGAATCATCTGCCGCAGTGGAAGCTGTGTTTTCTGCCTGGGCGTTTTTTCCACCCTTCTTTGAACAGCCGGTAAATGCAACTGCCGTGGCAAATGCAAGCACAGTAGCGAGTGAGGCTGCAAAAGAAAGCGCATGAGTAGAAACCGTGCGCAGCCTGTAAGTCTTTTTCATCTGAAACTCCTGTATTTATAAAAATAGAACTGCTTTCGCTAAATTACAGGCTAGATTATAGAACATTTTTGACTGAATGTCATGTGGTGGCTTTTTTCCTTTTTCTTCTTTTGGACGGTGCTTTTTTCTGCTCTACCATACATTGGCTTGCTATAATCGGCTTTTTGCCATTTTGTTACGGGCTTTCCGGGGTTCCGCCCTTCGGCTCCATTACCGCTTCGCGGCAACGGCTTCACCGCCCCTCCAATCCCGCGTAGGCTGGTGCGGTGCTTTGTTAGACCGCAAATTTTTTTTAGTTTACAAAATGTAAATTTCTTTTTTTATATATTGATATTTTGTAAACTTGTGCTATAATAAGTTGAAGGTCGAGTTTTCAAAAATAGAAGGAGGGTAGCCATGAAGGATGTGTTAAAATATCTTAGGCAGACAGGCGGTTTTACTCAGGCTCAGGTTGCTTCCATGCTGGGTGTCTCAAGGCAGTCCTACAACAAGTACGAAAAGGGGGTTGTAGTTCCGTCAGACCAGCTTGTTGCAAAGGTTGCCAAAGTCTATGGAGTTGACGAAGCCTTTATCCGCGCCAATAAGATTCCTTTGGTCGGCCATTCGGGCGTGGAATACAAAATCGAAGACGATGCGGACCTTCCCCTTGTTGCCTCCCCCGAAAAATCCTACGATGCCTATTTTGACGGAACTGCCGTGCGCGTCATTGGCGGTGCAAAGTTCTACCAAGGCCAGCGCTTCAAGCTGCTTCCTGTGGATGATGAAGAAAGCGGGGATGCAGATTGGAATGCTTTTCAAGATATATTGTCAAAGCACGATCCTCTTGTAATGCCTTCTGATAAGGATCCCTATTACAAGGAAATGCTAAAAGAAGCTGTGGAGAAAAAATATGGATATACTGATTGATGCAAATATTATTCTGGATGTCTTTTTCCAGCGTTCTCCCTTTTATGAAAAATCTCTGCAAATAGTGCAGTGTTGTGCCCAAGGCCGTGTTGTGGGATTCGTTTCCGCCCATACAGTTACAACCATGTGGTATTTGCTTCGTCATGAGTTTTCTCTTGAGGAGCGCCGGAAAATGTTTAAACTTGTCTTTTCATGGTGCCGCATTGCTTCCGTTGGACAGCAGGAACTTTTGTCCGCCCTTGACCGCGACGACTTCTCCGACTTTGAAGATTGTGTCCAAGATGAATGTGCCTCAAGTGTCCATGCCCAGTACATAATCACCCGCAACAAAAAAGACTTTGCCCACAGCAAAATCCCCGCACTCTTGCCGGCAGAGTTTATGCGGATTATGTAAACCGGCAATTGGATTTCAGATTGCGCTATGCGGAATGATAAAATATTAAATTTTGGCAAGCGGTCGCAGCGGGGGGGGGCTTCTCCTTGCATTGACTACTGCGCAGGTTAAATCATAGTGCGAGTAATTGACTAAAAGCCTTTATTTATATAGAATAGATGAAAATTTTGTAAAATTAATCCGGTTTTACAGTGCCGGTATTTGGAGAAAAAAATGGGTGTTGTTGGAACAATCCTGCTTGTTGCATTTGTAATTGTCTGCGTTTTGCTGGTTTTGATGGTTCTTGTTCAGAACGAGGATTCAAACGGCATGGGAAGTCCTTTCGGCGGTCAGTCTGCCGCTTTCGGTTCACATTCTGCCAGCGTTCTTACCAAGACGACAGGCGTTTTTGTTGCTTTGTTCTTAGTTCTCGTTTTTTCACTCGCGCTGATTAACAAGGCTCCCAATGACGGCGGTTCAATGTCTGCGACTGCAAAGGAAGTTCAGGGAACCTCTCAGGAGCCGGAAAACAATGCAGGTTCTTGGCTTGACGACGTTAAGGAAGAGCCCAAGACCGAGATAAAGAGTGCTGATGGCGCTACATCTGCAACGGAAGTTTCAGCAGGTTCTGATGGTGCTGCAGACGCTTCTGCTGCTCAGTAAAAGGTGGTCAGCATGATTCTGGGTAACGTCTTTTCGCCAAAGGGGATAAATCTTAATCTTCAGAGCAAGGATAAGGATGAGCTTTTTGAAGAGATGATAGAATGCCTTGTCGCGGTTCAGCCCGGAATCGACAGGGCCCAGGTTTTGGCTGCCGTACAGGATCGTGAGTCAAAGATGAGCACCGGCATTATGCACGGCATCGCGATTCCCCACGGAAGGTGTGCCTGCGTGGACGGTATAATCGGTGCCGTTGGCATTAGCCGCCAGGGGGTTGACTACCAGTCTTTGGACGGTGCCCCGGTTCGCCTTGTCTTTATGTTTGTTTGCGGAGAGAATGAGGCGGAAAGCCACTTGGAAGTGCTTAAAGAATTGGCCTCTGTGCTTCAGGAGCCGTCTTTTTCTAAGTCAATGATGGAAAAAACGTCTGCGGAAGATGTTTACCAGATGTTGAAATCTTTTTAATTTATCCTTAGGCAGGAATTTAGGGTTGCTTTCTTTGCCGCCCTTTGGATTCCTGCTCCGGGATGCCATGATTGCGGGAACTTCCGGCTAAAATTGGGAGTGCCTTTTTTGCGGGGGAGAAAATGTCTGAAGAAGTTGACATTATAGAACACCTTCTTGAAGTTGAGAGGGAATCGTCCCAGATGATTCTTGATGCAAGACTGGAAGCCGACAAGATTATTGCTGAATCCCGTGCCCGCGCCGAAACTTCTTTTAAAGAACAGTACGATTCAATTCTTAAGGATTTGGAACAAAAGGAAGCTTCTGCCAAGGAAGAGATTTCCAAAAGGCATGAAGCCCAGCTTTCTGAATACAAGCAAAGCCTTGCTTCCGCGGAAAAGGATGAAAAGGCTTTCCGTTCTTTGCTTGACTTACTCCTTTTCGCCTGACAGGCAGGGGGAATGGCAATGGCAATGGACAAATCCAGCGCAGATGCTTATGTCTATGTAAAGGCGAGCGGTATTCTTGCCCGTTCCTTTGTTGGAGCAAAGGCCAGGGAGCTTTTTTCCGTGCGCTCACTTAAGGAGCTTTGGTCTCTTATTTTTAAGAAGGAAGTTCCTGCGGTTCCAGAGACAATGCTTGCCGCGGCCTTGGAAAAAGAGGCTGTTTCTTCTTTTATAAACTCTTACAAGCGTCTTATCCTTAACTACGAAAAACCATCTCCCCTTTTGGTGGAGCTTTTGCGTTTTTATGACTACGAAAACCTTAAGCAGTTTGGTGCTGCCCTTTGCACTGGTCAAAAAGAGATTCCTTCTTATACGGATATTTCTCCACTTAACATACTGAATTATTCCAAGTGGCCGGATATTGCCCAGGTAACAAAGAATTCAACGCTTTCCTGGTACGACCATGTTTCAACCGTCCAGAATCAGCAGATGGATGACTACCGCATGGATTGCCAGTACATTACGGAGCTTTGGAAGGCTCTGGACCATGTGGATTCTTCCTGCCGCGAAGACATAAGGGCCCTTTTTAAGGAAAAGTTCTCCCTGGAAAACATCCTTTGGTCGCTGCGTTTGCGCATATACTACAACATGGACAGCGATGAAATACCCATGCACCTTTCCTATGCGGAAGGCATTGCGGCAAAGAACGACCCGATTGCATCCCCCGCGCTTAAGACCCTGCATTGGGCTACAGACGACTGGGATACGTGGAAACACTGGCAGTTCTCCGAATTCTTGAATCCTCATGAGGAAGGAACTGTCTGGAACATAGACCCCCGGTGGATAGCCGGAGCATATAAAAACCATTATGTGGAAAAGGCAAGGAAACTCTTTCACCGCTATCCTTTTACGGAGTGTCCTTTGGTCTGCTGGTTCATTATAAAAAGAGACGAGCTGGATGACATCTGCACCGCTTCGGAAAGTCTTAGGATGAATATTCCTTCTTCGGAAGCGATGCGTGCAGCTGGGGTTCAGGAGGTATAAATTGGCAAAAACGACTGCGATGAGGCTCTTGGAGCTGATTGTTTATAGAGAAGATATTAGCAAAGTTCTTTCTTACCTTGGCAACCTGGGGGAATTCCAGTTCCAGCAGGATTTTGACAAGCCTTCTTCTGCTTCCGGGGCACCGTCTTCATCCAAGTCGGAGCTTAACCCCGATTCAGATATTTTCTACAAGCTGGAGCAGGCAAGGAGCGTACTTGGCATACCGGAGCTTGAGCATTACACGATTGCGCCTTCCATTCCGACCGAACAGGACGAAAAGGATGCGCTTGAGCTTATAGACAAGGCAGAAAGCATCCACGAGAGGGAAGTGCAGGCCGGTGAGAATGCAAAGCGTGCCGCCGACACTCTTGCAGAGGCAAAGGCCTTTACAAATCTTAAGGTTTCTTATACCGAGCTGGAAAACCTTTCCTTCCTTACTATGCGCATAGGAAAGATTGATCCTGAAAATATTCCTTCGCTAAAGGCAATCCTTGGCGTAAGGGCTATGATTGTTCCCCTTGGTGAAGACAAGAGCCGCGTTATGGTTGCATCCAGCAAAAAGGCCCGCTTTATGGTGGACACGGAGCTAAAGAACGCAGGCTTTGTTGAGATTCAGGTTCCAAAGGATTTTAAGGGCATCCCCGACGACATGCTGGAATCTTTGCAAGAACAGCAGGTTCAGGCAGAAAAGGTGCTTGAGGAAGTTCAGGTTGAGCGAAAGAATTTCTCTGAGACCCACGAGGAGTCTCTTCTCCGCTGCCTACAGCTCTATTCCTTTGCTTCCCAGATCCGCGAGACGCAGAACCGCCTTGAGTCAACAGAATACGTTTACCGCATTACCGGCTGGATTCCCGCATATCTTTCCCACAAGGTCATGAAGAGCCTTGATGAGCTTACGGAAAGCAGGACTGGCATCCGCGAATTCCTTCCGAGCGAAGTTGCATCCATTACAAGCGGCCAGGAGCAGGTTCCTGTTCAGCTTAAGCACGGAAAGATTGTAAGTGCCTTTGAGCGCATGATATTCAGCTACGGTGCGCCTCTTTACGGCACGGTAGACCCAACGCCCTTCGTTGCGCTTTTCTTTACCCTCTTGTTCGGAATAATGTTCGGTGATGCAGGCCAGGGTCTTGTATTCCTTCTTGTCGGTATTCTTATGTGCATGGGCAAGATGAAGCTTATGGGCTGGGAAAAATTCTCCCGCATATTCATCTGCATTGGTATAAGCAGTACCATAATGGGTCTTCTGACCGGCGAATTCTTTGCCAACGAGACGCTTCTTGAACCTTTCGCAAAATATGTTACTGGTCTTTTTGGGGAGCCAAGAAGTCCTATCCTTTCCATGATGCCTACAGGTTCCAAGGAATCCATTACGCGCATGTTCATGTTCTTTGGCTTTACCATTGCGGTGGGCTTTGTAATCAACACATGCGGTCTTCTTATTAACATAATCAACCAGTTCTCCCTAAAGAATTACGGACGTGCCCTCTTTGGTAAGACAGGGCTTAGCGGTGCAGTCTTCTTCTGGTACGTTATAGCCTTTGCACTTCGCATTGCTTTCTTTAACCATGTGCCTGCCGTCTATGACTGGATTGTAATAGGAACGGCTCTTACACTTACTGCCTTCTGTGAGCCTTTGCAGCGCATCGTTTCCAAAGAATCTCCTATTTTGGAGAACGGCCTCTTTAGCGCAATAATAGGTGCCCTTGTAGAAGTGATAGAAGTTTTCTCCTCCTACATTTCCAATACGGTCAGCTTTGTCCGCGTAGGTGCCTTTGCCCTTGCACATGCGGTTCTTGGCTTCTTAATCAACATGATGGCTGAACTTGCAGGCCCGGGCGGAATCCTTGTCCTTATACTGGGCAATGCAATCGTAGTCGTTCTTGAGGGAATGATTGTAGCAATCCAGGTTGTGCGTCTCCAGTACTATGAATTCTTTAGCAAGTTCTTTACGGAGACTGGCCGCGAATTTAAGCCCTTCCGCTTTGAGTACAAGCCGGTGCTTAAGTTCTAGGCAGTATGCTTTGTTAAAATCCTTGGGCGTAGGTCTAAGGTTAAAATAGATTTTTTTTATAGAGGTATTTTTATGAATAAGAAATTTTTTGCAACACTTTTTATGATGCTCACAGCTGGTGCCGTAAGCGTATTTGCACAGGGAACAGCTCCTGCCGCCGGTGGAGATGCCGTTAAGTATCTGGCAGCCGCAATTGCTGTAGGTGTTGCCTGTATTGGTGGTGGTATTGCCGTAGGTAAGATTGGTGCCGCTGCTATGGGCGCAATGAGCGAGAACGCAGAACTTTCTGGAAAGGCCCTTCCTTTTGTTGGTCTTGCAGAAGGTATCTGCCTCTGGGGCTTCCTTGTTGCCTTGTTCATCATAATCATGTAAGAGAGCAAATAGCGTGGACTATTTTGTAATAGGAGAGCGCGAACTTGTCCTTGGCTTTAAGCTGGCAGGCGTGCAGGGGGCTTATGTCTCAAACCGCAACGAAGCGTTGGAGGCTTTCTGCAAGGTTACCGGAAAAACAACCGGCAGTCAGCAGATAGCCACAATGGCGGCTCAAGACAGACCCAAGATTCTCATTCTAACGGAAGATGTTTCCGACATGCTGTCTGAAGAAGTTACCGAATGGCAGATGAAGGGAAGCTCTCCTTTGATTGTAGAGATTCCGGGGCTTAACGGTCACATAAAAGGGCGCAAGACTCTTACGGATTCAATCCGCGAGGCGATTGGAATTCAGGTTTAGGAAGCTATAAATGGAAGAATTACGTTCAACAGATATTCTCGATCAGGAAATCAAGGCCGACGTTAAGAAAAAGGCTGATAGGATTCTTGAAGATGCAAGGCAGACTGCGCAGTCTCTGGAAGCAGGTGTGGCTTCCCGTGTTTCAGCTGCCGG
This sequence comes from Treponema sp., assembly GCA_017961705.1. Lineage (GTDB taxonomy): Bacteria > Spirochaetota > Spirochaetia > Treponematales > Treponemataceae > Treponema_D. The sequence continues at coordinate 5,867 of JAGCWT010000006.1, read as the reverse complement.
GGATGAAGCAAAAAAGTCCAGCGAGGCAAGGATTGGCTTTTATGAAAAAAACATCAATGCCTCCCTTCCGCTGGAAAAACAGCGCTATTTTGTCTCCTTCGTCAATAATGAAGTCATAGGGGCATTCAATTCATATTTTAAGGAACTGGGGCCCGCTAAACGAATGGACATTGTAAAAAAACTTGTTGAACGCTCAAAGGACGAGCTTAAGGGCAAGAACGTTAATGCCTTTGTAATTGGTTTTAATAAGGCTGATGCGGAAAAGATGCTCAAAAGCGAATTTGGATCTTCCCTGCTTTCCTGCAAGACCGGAAAAGAAATCATGGTTGCAGACGATGCTGTTGAAGGCTTTGAATTCCGCGAAGGGCTTGTTCTTGTTTCCGAAGACGGAAAGACTGTGTGCCGTCTTACTCTTGATGAAAAACTAAAAGAAGTGCTGGATTCTAAATCCTATGAGCTTTCTTCTGCTCTGTTTGCTGGGAGGCTTCCCGAATGATTGAAGGAAAAATTACGCGCATAAGCGGTCCTATTGTTTATGCAGAAGGCTTGGACAAGTGTGGCCTTTACGATGTTGTAGACGTTGGCAACGCAAAGCTGATCGGAGAAATAATAAGGCAGGATGCCGGAAAGGCAACCATAGAAGTTTATGAAGACGACGGTGGTATGCAGGTTGGTGAGCCCGTAGTTAGCAACGGCCGTCCTCTTTCCCTAAAGCTTGGCCCTGGTCTTGTAGGCACAATCTACGACGGAATCCAGAGGCCTCTTAAGCAGATGTTCGAAAAGGGAGGGGCATTCCTTCTTCCCGGTCAGCGTACAGAAAGCCTCGATGCGGAAAAGAAGTGGGACTTTGAACCTTCCGTAAAAGAAGGCGATGCAATAAAACCAGGCATGGCTTTGGGCTTTGTTCAGGAAACAGGTTCAATAAAGCACATCATAATGGTTCCCCCAGCAACAAAGGGAAAGGTCCTAAAGCAGTTCAAGGGCAAGGGAAGCTACACCGTAGACGAGGTTATAGGCCTTACGGATTTGGATGAAGAAATAAAGCTTTCCCAGTATTGGCCGGTTAGAAAGGCACGTCCCTTTATGCAGAAGCTCGAAGTTTCACAGCCACTTATCACAGGCCAGCGCGTTATAGACGTATTCTTCCCGCTAAGCAAGGGCGGAACCGCTGCAATACCTGGTGGCTTTGGTACGGGAAAGACGATGACCCAGCATGCCATTGCAAAGTGGTGCGACGCAGACTTAATCGTATACATTGGATGTGGTGAGCGCGGCAACGAGATGACGGACGTTCTTACCGAATTCCCCCAGCTTATAGACCCGCGCAACAACCGCTCCCTTATGGAAAGGACAATCCTTATTGCAAACACTTCCAACATGCCGGTTGCAGCACGTGAAGTTTCTCTTTACGCAGGAATCACGCTCGCTGAATACTACCGCGACATGGGTATGCACGTTGCAATCATGGCAGACTCAACATCCCGATGGGCAGAAGCCTTGCGCGAACTTTCCGGCCGTATGGAAGAAATGCCTGCAGAAGAAGGCTTCCCCGCATACCTTCCTACACGCCTTGCAGAATTCTACGAAAGGGCAGGCCGCGTAAACACACTCAACGGACAGGAAGGCTCAGTAAGCGTAATCGGTGCTGTTTCACCGCCAGGTGGAGACTTTTCCGAACCAGTAACCCAGCACACAAAGCGCTTTATCCGCTGCTTCTGGGCACTGGACCGCGAACTTGCAAATGCACGCCACTATCCTGCAATCGGTTGGATAGACAGCTATTCAGAATATGCAGACGAAGTAAAAACTTGGTGGGACAAATTTGACCCACGCTGGGCTTCAATCCGCATAAAGGCACTGGACCTTCTAAAGAGGGAGCAGAGGCTTCAGCAGATTGTACGCCTTATTGGACCGGATGCCTTGCCAGACAGCGACCGCCTTGTTCTTACAGTTGCAGAAATGATAAAGAACGGCTTCCTCCAGCAGAATGCCTTTGACGACATTGACCAGTATTCTGTTCCCCAGAAGCAGATTTTAATCCTTCTTCTTGTAATGGATTTTTACGAAAAGGCTCTTGCCGTAATCAAGCAGGGTTGCCCGCTTACAAAGATAATGGAACTGGACGTAAGGAACGAGATTATCCGTGCAAAGTCTGTTGTTCCCAATGACAACATGGAAGAGCTTACGGCAATTCAAAACCACCTTGAGCAGCAGATGGGCGAACTTGAGCGGGTCTACCGCAAGGATGCAGCAGTATGAAAGGAATAGAATACAAGGGGCTTGAAAAAGTAGACGGACCTATTATCGTAGTAAAGCGCACCCCCAATTCATTTTATGACGAGGTTGTATATGTCCGCGACAAGACCGGAGAAAAAAAGACTGGCCGCATCATAGACCTAAACGAAGACACAGCAGTAGTACAGGTATTCGGCAGCACAACAGGCCTGGATCTGGAAGACACGTCTGTTGAATTCCTTGACAAGCCAATGGAACTCCGCGTAGGAAAGGGACTCTTGGGCCGCATCTTTAACGGACTTGGTGAGCCAATAGACGGTTATCCGCCTGTTATATCCAGCACCAAGATAAACGTAAACGGAAACCCCATTAACCCCTATGCCCGCGTTTACCCAAGGGACTTCATCCAGACCGGTATTTCTTCCATAGACGGAATGAACACCCTTATCCGCGGACAAAAGCTTCCTATATTCTCCGGAAACGGTTTGCCCCACAACCGCCTTGCCGCCCAGATAATCCGCCAGGCAAAAATCCTCAACTCAGACGAAGACTTCGTAATGGTTTTTGCAGGCATGGGTATCAAGTACGACGTTGCCCAGTTCTTCAAGAACACATTCGAAGACTCTGGTGTTCTAAGCCGTGTAGTAATGTTCCAGTCACTTGCAGATGCACCATCCATAGAAAGAATCATCACCCCAAGGTGTGCCCTTACCGCAGCGGAATACCTTGCCTTTGAATGCAACATGCACGTTCTTGTTGTAATGACTGATATGACAAACTACTGCGAAGCCCTCCGCGAAATTTCTACAACGCGCGGTGAAGTTCCAGGCCGTAAGGGCTACCCGGGCTACCTTTATTCAGACCTTGCAGAACTTTACGAGCGTGCAGGAAAGATTCAGGGAAGCACAGGTTCAATCACCCAGATTCCAATCCTTACCATGCCAAACGACGACATAAGCCATCCAATCCCGGACCTTACCGGTTACATCACGGAAGGCCAGATTGTTCTTGACCGCGAGATGAGCCAGAAGGGACTCTATCCGCCGGTGGCAGGACTTCCAAGCCTTAGCCGCCTTATGAAAGACGGTATTGGAAAGGGAATGACCCGCGAAGACCACGCAAATGTTTCAAGCCAGCTCTTTGCATCATACTCAAAGGTAAAGAGCATAAGAAACCTTGCCGCCATCATCGGAGAAGAAGAACTTTCCCCACTGGACAAGCTCTACCTAAAGTTTGGCAACGAGATGGAAGAAAAATTCTTTACGCAGGGTGAATTCGAAGACCGCTCAATAGACCAGACCCTGGACTTGGGCTGGAAAATACTGAGCATTCTTCCGCGCGAGGAACTCTACCGCATAAAGGACGAGTTCATAGAAAAATACCTTCCCAAAAGTGATGAAGGAAACGCTTAATGCCAAAACTTAACATTGCGCCCACAAAGTCAAATCTCCTCTCGCTAAAAGAACAGCTTGCCGTAAGCACAGAAGGCTACGACCTGCTGGAGCAAAAGAGGGAAATCCTTGTAATGGAGCTTATGCATCTTGTTGAACGCGTAAAGCTTTTGGAGCGTGACATGGACAAGTGCATTGCAAAGGCATACCCAGCGCTAAAGAGGATGCTTCTTGCAATGGGCGGTGAGCGCACGGAACGTCTTGCAATGGCAGTGGACTACAAGTTCGAGATAACCAAAAAGCCCGTAATCATTGGCGGAATGAATTTTACATCGCTGGACGTAAACCTTCCAAAGCGTGAACTTTTTTCTTCCTTCATGGGAACAACCCCGGACAACGACGAAGTAATGGCAGACTTCTTTGAACTTCTAGCGCTCATTACCCAAATGGCAAGCATAAGGACAATCGTCTGGAGGCTTGCAATGGAAGTAAAGAAAACCCAGCGCAGGGTTAACGCACTGGACAAGATGGTAATACCGCAAAGCAAAGAAACTGTTAAGTATATAGAAAGCGTTTTGGAAGAGCGTGAACGAGACAACGTGTTTGTGCTCAAGGCATTAAAAGGTAGGCAGGGGCGTTAGCATGATAAAACCTTTATTTCAAAGAATTCTTGTGGGCTACAACGGAACAAAATCCTCTTTGCATGCAGTAATGTATGCCATCCTCATGGCAAAAATTTACAAGTGCCACGTAAAGGTTGTCTATGTTGTAGACACCGCCACAATCAAAAGGCTTTCCCTTACAAAATACATCGTTCCCGAAGAAGGAGACGACTTGGGTGGCCGCCTGCAGCAAAACGGTGGAAGCTACCTTGACTATGCCTCCGACCTTGCAAAAACAAAAGCCGTAAAAATAGAAACGGAACTTCTCCAGGGCGAAATCTGGTCAGAAATTATCCGTGCCGCAGACGACTACAAGGCAGACCTCATTCTCCTTGGCGGAAAAGACCTTTCAAACTCATATTCATCCTTGGACAGAAAACTTGCAGGCGAGCAGCAAAGCGAAATCATCGGCAGCGCCCATTGCTCCGTACTTGTGGTTCGCCAAAAATACATAGAGCAGCTCTTCAAAATTGCATAAATTTATTTTCTTTTTTGGACCAGCCTCTTACTAAACCGCATGCAATTTTTTTCCTAACCGAAAGCTACTATTATTACCCGCTTTCCAGGGCTACGCTATCGCTCCGGCCCGCCTTGCGGCGGTCTGGCTGCGCCACCCTTCCAATCGGGGGTAGGCTTTCTTTTGCAAACTTCTTTCTTACGCGCCTTGTTTTATTAAGTCAAGCAGTTGGGCCTTTGTTAAAGACTGGCAGCTGTAATCCTGCAATTCTTCTACTTGGGAAAAATTTTTTATTCTGGAAGAATCTTTTGTTTTATAAACAATTTCGTACTGTAAGTAATTGTCCCTAACAAAAACTGGAACATCGTTAAGCGTAATAAAGCCGCCTTCACTTATGACTATTCCGTGCAAATCATTTTTTAGCTGTTCAAATAAATTTCCTTCGTCAAGAAAAGAAATCCTGTATTCCCCTGCATAACCGGGGGCGTTTTCTGTCTGCTGCAAATATTTCTTGCAGTATTCTTCCACAGTCTTGTCATTTTCCAAACTCATCTTGGAAACTTCATACTGCACATGGCCATTCAAATTTTTGTATTCAAACTTAATGCCGCTTATGTAAAAATCAACTCCGTCCCTGGTAATAAGCTTTTTGTCCTTAAGCAATTTGTTTTTCTCAAAAAAAGAATAGTAATCTATTGGCTCGTCAAATTCATTCATCAGGCAGCTTCTCTTTCTTAAGAGCATAACAAAAAAGTCATAAAAACCGTATATCGGAATATAGCTAAGCAAACAATACCAACCGGACTTGTTCATGTCATGCAGGCGGAGTATTTGCAGCTGCCAGTGCTTGTACAAAAAAACAAAGGTGCCAAAAAATCCTATTATAAAAAGTAATGTGTGCAGAACGTGCAAGCTATAAAAGAAGCTGCTGTGAGAAAAGTTTTTAAGAAAGAAGGCCAATATAAAAAAGGTAAAGAACCAATAAGACACAAAGCCAACAACCATAATGGCTTCTATCTTCCAATAGCGCTTGCGGCTTATCCTTCCATGCGTGGAATGAATGACAATGGCCGTAACCAGCAAAGAAATGGCAATAGATATTATTAGAAATCTTAAATTCAT
>JAGCWT010000109.1 GCA_017961705.1 Treponema sp. | reverse complement strand
AGAGATTGTGGAAAGCTCTTACAACAGGCGCTTTCCCCGCAGCTCCTTCAAGAAGGCAATCGAAAGGGCGGTAAGAGAGGGTGTCCTTAGCGACTACCTTAGCCGAAAGACCCGGGAGGTAACAAACATGCTCTGTGCCAAATATGACTACAAGATGGACATTGCCGTAAAACAGGAAGAAGCCTTCGAGGACGGGATGGAGAAAGGTCTGAAGCAAGGTATAGAACAAGGGATGGAAAAAGGTATAGAGCAAGGAATAGAGCAAAAGGCTGTAGAAAATGCTATAACCCTGGTACGGGAATTCGGTATATCAATAGAGGAGGCTGCTGAAAAAATGGGAGCCCCTTTGGAAAAGGTGTTGGAAAAAATGAACACCAAAAAACCTCGGTAGCTAAAACCCCACCCCTTAAAAATTATGGCTACACGCTAACGCCACCAAAAAGCAACCTAAGCGCCGTGGAGGGGCGCAAGAGTTAGCCTACACCCCGCAGCGTTGCCAAGCAGTGGCAATGACCGTTACCCCGGTTCTCGCAAGGAGTTTCAAGCGATGGCGGAGGCGCATAAGGCTAGCGCAATTGTAAATTATCGCGTATTGCGCTATACTAGACCCCATGGCCTGTATTTTAGGAAAAAAACACGTATGCTGCACTCGCATTGAACACCTGGGAGTTGTTGCCGGCAGGGAAGAAATTCTCCGCGACGTAAACCTTCACCTGCACTGTGGAGAACTTACCGCAATCGTCGGGCGAAACGGAGCAGGAAAATCAACATTTATGAAGGCGCTTCTGGACGTAATCCCCCATACAGGCACAGTAACTTTTGAAAGCGAAAGAAAGTCAAGATTCTTTTCCGCAGCAAAACCGCGCTTTGGCTATGTTCCCCAGTCGCTGGCGGTGGACGAAGCAAGCCCTGTAAGCGTAGAAGACTTGGTTCTTTCATGCGTCTCCAAAAAACCGGTATGGCTTCCCCATTCAAAAGCAGACAAGCAAAAAGCCTACGACATTCTCCGCATGACAAATGCCCACTTTCTTGCAGACAAAAGGGTTTGCGATCTTTCTGGCGGAGAAATTCAGAGGGTAATGCTTTCGCTTGCAATAACACCAGTACCGGACATTCTTCTTTTGGACGAGCCTGTCAGCGGGGTTGACAGAACCGGGCTAAAGGACTTCTACGAGTTGGTTTCTTCGCTAAGGCGGGACTACGACATTACGATTCTTCTAATAACACACGACCTTGACCTTGTGGCAAAGTATGCAGACAGGATTGTATTTATAAACAACAGCAACGCTGTTTCCGGCACCGTCAAAGAGATTTATTCCAGCAAGGAATTTATCCAGGTGTTCGGCAGGTTCGACTTGCAAGAGGACATATAAATGGAAAGCATTTATTCTTTCATGAACCTAATCCTCCCCTTTGAATGGTCATCCCCAGACTTCATGAAAAACGCCCTGCTTGCAATCATAGTTGTCTGCCCCCTCTTTGGAACCTTGGGAACGGCCGTTGTTTCCAACAAGATGTCTTTCTTTTCCGACGCAATAGGACATTCATCCCTTACCGGAATAGCGCTTGGAGTAATCCTTGGAATCCGTGAGCCAACCGTAGCAATGGTTGGATTTTCCCTTATCCTTGGTTTTACAATCATAAGCGTAAAGCTAAAGGGCAAGGCTTCCGCAGACACAATAATAGGGGTCTTTTCTTCTGCATCAGTGGCACTCGGCATAGTCCTCTTAAGCTCAAGCGGAAACTTTGGCAAGTACCAGCGCTACCTTGTAGGCGACATACTAAGCATACGCCCCGGAGAAATAGCACTTCTTCTGCTTGCTGCAATAGCACTCCTTTTGGTATGGATTTTTTTCTACAACAAAATGCTCATCACAAACCTGCACCTTACCTTTGCAAAAAGCCGAGGAATACAGACATTCTGGATTGAACAGATATTCGCCCTTGTTACGGCAGCAACGGTAACGATAAGCATAAGATGGACAGGCCTTCTTGTAATAAACAGCCTGCTTGTTCTTCCAGCAGCGGCAAGTCGTCTTCTAAGCAGGACAAGCCGGCAATACCTTTGTTCATCAATCGTCATTTCCTTTGCAAGCGGAATACTGGGCCTGATTCTTTCCTACTACATAGGAAGCGCATCTGGAGCCACAATCGTTATTGTAAACACAGTCATATTTGCACTCTGCTTTTTGGCAAGCGCAATAAAGAGGCACTTCTAGAATGAAGATAAAAGCTGTCATTTTTGATTTGGACGGAACTCTGCTGGACACGCTTTTGGATTTGGCGGAAAGCTGCAACACCGCACTCCGCACATTCGGCTACCCCGAGAGGACCGTTGACGAAGTTAGAAACTTTGTAGGCAATGGTCTTGGAATGCTAACCGCAAGGGCCCTACCCGGCGGCAAAGACAACCCCCAATACGAAGAGGTTCTTTCATGCCTAAGGGAAAGCTATGCCCACAACTGGAACAATAAGACAAAGCCTTACCCCGGCATACCTGAGCTCTTAAAAAAGCTAAAGGCGGAAGGAATAAAATGCGGAATAGTCTCCAACAAGCCTGATGCACAGGTAAAGGAACTGACCCAAGTTTTTTTTAGCGGCACAATCCAAGAGGCAATAGGCGAAAAGGAAAAATACGGGATAAGAAGAAAACCTTTCCCCGATTCAGTTTTTACCGTAATGGAAAAGCTTGGCGTTTCAAAAGAAGAAAGCATTTACGCAGGAGACAGCGACGTGGACATTCAGACCGCGGCAAACGCAGGCATTCCCTGCATAAGCGTAACCTGGGGATTCAGACCAAAAAGCTTCCTTATTCAAAACGGAGCAAAAATTCTTGCAGACAATACGGAAGACTTTCTTAAGATAATATTTTCAACAAGAGTTGGACAGGGGGAAAAATGAAGGGAAAAATTGTAGAAGACATTTTAAGGGAACACGTGGCAGACAACAAGTGCGTATTTGTTTTCCCAACCCAGACAGCCTGCGAACTTTGGGCAGACAAAGCCATTTTTATAGGAAACACAAAAGCGGTGGCAACGCAAAGGTTCATAGCCTGGGATGAATTCAAAAGCACATCCGTAAGAGGCGTTACCCAGGATAAAGGCGCAATCCCTGCAACCCTGCGAAAGATTTTTGTGCACATGCTAATAGAAAGGAATGCAAAGGAGCATTTCTTTTCAAACCTGATTCCAACCGAATATGCAGACTCAGCTTCAAATTTTGCCGCATGGATTTCTTCCCTTTTGCCAAGCCTTGCCCAGTGGAAAAAACGCTCAGAAAAATCAACTCTTGGAAAAGACGAAGAAGACAAAGACCTGGACAAGCTCTACACCCTTTACAAAGAATTCCTTGACCAAAGAAACCTTTTTGAACCAGCATGGGAAATGCCCCCACTAAGGGACGACGGAAACAAATACTTCATCTTCTTTCCGGAAATACTCATGGACTGGAGCGAATACAAAGACATCCTTGAATCTGGAAGCAACATAGAAATAATAAAAGTTCCAACAATAAATGAAGAAGAAAAACCCATTTGCCACTTCTTTGCAAACTCACGCGAGGAACTAAGGAACATGGCAATCTACCTTAGAAAAATCCACCAAGAAAAAAACATCCCTTGGAATAAGATTGCAATCTCCGTCCCGGACATGGAAACTTACGAGCCATACATAGAGAGGGAGCTTTCCCTTTACATGATTCCCTGCGTACTAAGAAACGGAAAACCTCTTACCCAAAGCGGAGCGGGAAACTTCTTCATTCAGGCAGCGGAATGCGCGCAAAGCAACTTTAGTTTTGATTCGCTAAAAACCCTGCTTCTGAACAATGAACTTCCCTGGAAAGAAAAAGAACTTAACGAACAGCTGATTGTATTCGGTCAGGAAAACAACTGCCTCTGCTCATACGAATACAAGGGCAAAAAGACAGATGTTTGGGAAGAAGCGTTCAGGCAGTCAGGAAAAGAAGAAAGGCTTTCCAATTTTTACAAAAAACTAAAGCAAGACATCACAAACCTTTCAAATGCCACGTCTTTCAAAAACATACGCACCCAATACTTTATACTAAGAAACGACTTCTTTGACATGAGCAAATGTCCCGTCTTTTCAGACTTTATCATGAGCCGCTGCATCTCGGAGCTTTCGTCGCTGATTGACTTGGAAGAAGAATACCCCGACTGCACGGTAGCATCCCCCTATTCATTCTTTACGGACTACATCAAGGACAAGATGTATGTAGAGCAGACACAGGAACTAGGCGTCCAGATTTTACCCTACAGGCTTTCTGCCGCAGCACCATTTGAAGTACAGCTTGTAATAGACGCAAGCCAAAGCTCACTGGGAATAACCTACAAGCAGCTTGGATTTTTGAACGACGTAAAAAGACAGGCACTTGGCTTTAAGGAAGACCCGAATGTCTCTGACCTTTTTATAACCCTATACCATCTTTGCTCAGGCCAGGAATCATATTTTTCCGCCGCATCAAAAACTTTCAGCGGTTACGGAATAAGCCACGCATTCTTTAAAGAAGAAAACCATATTCCGTCAGAAAAAAATTACACCCCGCCAGACATACCGGAAGGCAGCGACTTTTACACTGCGGAAAAAAACTGGATGCTGCAAAAAGAAAATTCCAGCTTCCCGCCGCAAATTACTTCCGTAGAAAAAGAGGGATTCTGCGCATGGGAAGAAAATCAGTATGAAGAAGGGTCAGAAAAAGAGGAAACCCTTCCCCAAGAAATTTCAAGCGAAAGGCTAAAAGAAATCTTCCAAGCAAAATACTGCAAGCAGGGCCCGCTTCAAATTTCAGCAACAATGCTAAAAAAATTCTACGAATGCCCGAGAAGCTTTTTGTTTGACAGCGTAATGTCCCTCAAAGAAAAAAACAACGAAGCAGAACTGATGGACTACTTTGCAATGGGAAACCTCTACCACAAAATCCTTGAACTCTTCTGCAAGGCACTCGCAAAAAATGACCTGCCACTCAGCGCACCAGACGGAATGCTAAGCGATGAATACAAGGCAATCCTTGACGGAAGCATAAAAGATGCAATAGAAGGTTTTAGGGCAAGTCCCTTGGCCAAGCAGCTCATGCTCACCACAAAGGAGGCCTTAACCCAAGTAATGACTTCTACCGTAACTGCATTCTGCGAAACTTTTGAAGGATGCAAAGTAGTAGAATCTGAAGCAAACTATTCCTACACAAACAAGGATCCGCAATATATTTGTACCGGAAAAATAGACTGCCTTTTAAAAAACGAAGACCAAGCGGAATTCATACTGGTGGATTTTAAGAGCTCGGACAATTCAATTCCCAAAGACAGCTTTTATTTTTCAGAAGACGTCAAGGTTCCAGACTTTCAGATGCCGGTTTACCTGAACCTTCTTTCAAAGGCGGAAAATCCAAAGAACGTAGAAAACTGCGTATTCTTTAGCATCAAGGACTACAAGGTGGGGGCAGTAACAGGAAAACTTTTCTGCCAGGAAGAGGTAGACTTTCTGCCAACCATGGAAAAAGTGGATCAGCTTATAAATGACTTTTGCGAGCGCATAAAGAATCTGGACTTTAGCATAAAGGATTTTGACATTGAAGCCGAAACTTGCAGGTCTTGCGCATACAAGTCAGTTTGCCGCAGAACATTTACAGTAGCAGGAGCAGAATAACATGGCAAGAGAATTAGACAGTTCGCAGAAAAAAGCCGTCGGGGCAGAATTAAATTCAGTAGTAAGCGCAGGTGCAGGCTCTGGAAAAACAAGCGTCCTTTCCGCAAGGTTTGCCCACCTGGTATTGGAAAAGCACTACAATGTAGACGAGATACTAACGCTCACATTCACAAAAAAAGCGACAGTAGAAATGTATTCGCGCATCTATTCAACGCTAAAGGAAAAATCCCCGCAAAGCACTGCCGACTTTTACAAGGCAAACATAAAAACCCTGGACAGCTATTGTGCATACGTTGCAAAGCTAGGCTCCCGCTTTTACGGAATTGCACCAGACTTTAAGGAAGACAAAGATGCCATCTACAAAAAAGCAGAAGACCTTGCCCTGCCCTTCATTTTAAAACACCGCGACAACTTTGCAATAAAGGCTCTGGTCCAAACAAAAAATTTTGCAGAAATAGCAAGCGGACTTTTTGTTAAGCCCATACTGGAAAATTCAACCGTTGCAGAACCAATAGATTTTGACAAGGCAATAGAAAGGCAAAAAGAAGAAATCTGCTCGGTCTGGAAGTCAAGTGCAAAAAGGCTCTTGCAAACCATATACGACACAATATCCGCCTTACAAAACTATCCGGGAAACATTACCCCTTCCATGCAAAAAGTTTTGGACATTGCAAATGGCCTTGACTTGCAGGAAATACCACAAATAACAGACCAAGACTTTGAAGAAGCCAACGTGGAGGCATGCAAAAATTTTATTGCATCCGCACAACCACTTGCAGCTGCTGACCTTCCGCGCGGAAAACCATCTCCAGAATTAAATGAGGTAAAAGACTTGCTCAGGGCAGTAAGGCAAGCAGTCTCAGACCTTTACCCACTTGCAAACTATGTAGCCGGCGGAAAAATAATCGGGGCAACGATCCCCCTTTTAAAAGAATTCCAGGAAATAATAAACAGGATAAAGCGCACGCAGGGAATACTAACATTCAAAGACATTGCTTCCCTTGCAACATGCATCCTGCGTGACCACCCGGAAATCCGCCTTGCAGAAAAGAAAAAGTACAAGGCAATAATGATAGATGAATTCCAAGACAACAACTCCCTGCAAAGAGACCTGCTCTTCATGCTTGCAGAAAAAACTGAACGCAGCGAAAAGGGAGTTCCTTCCGTAGAAGAACTGGAAAAAGACAAGCTCTTTTTTGTAGGAGACGAAAAGCAGAGCATCTACCGCTTTAGGAATGCAGACGTTACAGTTTTCCGCGGACTTTCAAAAGACTTTAGCCAAGGCAACATGGAGCTAAAGACAAACTACCGCTCACACCCGGCGCTAATTACAGCCTTCAACACCATATTCGGAGGTGAACCTTATTCAGCAGATGGCGCACGTAGCGGCGCAAGAAACGGAACAGAAGACCTGCAAGCCCCGTCCGTCTTTTACACCACAAGCTATTCCCCAGAAGAAGTGCCCGATTACGAAGCTGTCTACCGCAAAGTGGACATTCCTGAGCACAAGAAAGAAGAAGCCTGCAATCTGGAGCCAAGAATTCATTTTGCCGTATACGGAAAAGATCAGGAAGAAGAAAAAGGAAGCCTTACCGGAGAAGAAGCTGAAGCCGCATGGGTTGCAAAAAAAATCCTGGAACTTACATCGCCAGACCAAAGCGGAAAGGCAAAGTACAAGGTTTCAGACATTACGGTTCTTTTTAAGACCTATGCCCTCCAGCCCCTCTACGAAAGGACCTTCCTAAACTATGGCATTCCATACAACACAGAAGTTGTAACAGGATTCTTTAACGACGGCCCTGCAAACGACATATTCTCCTTCATGAGAATCTGCGCCTACAAAACAGACTCACTCGCATACGCACAAGTACTGCGCTCCCCATTCGTAAACCTTTCAAACAGCCTGGCAAACGCAATCATACTGCAAAGCCCAGTCCCATTTGAAGCAGATGCAAAGTCAGTCCTTTCCGGAAAAAGCCTTGAACGCTACCAAAAGGCAAAAGAATTCTACGAAGAACTTTCCGAGGTATCCCAAACGCAAAGCATAACAAAAACACTGGACACCCTCTGGTACAAAAGCGGCTACTGCTACGAAACGCTCTGGAACAGAAAGGTCAACATGTACGCAAGCTTCTACGACAGGGTATTCGAACTTGCCCGCCAGGCCGAAGTTAACTCCATGAGCCTTGCATCCTTTACGGACAGCGTAAGAAGCCTTAGCGACGAAAAAGAAAAGCTGGACGGCATGGACATCCCAATAGAAAAAAATCAGGGTGTAAGCATAATGACAATCCACAAAAGCAAGGGGCTTGAATTCCCAGTGGTCTTCATCTGCGGCTCCCACAAGGCGGCACAAAATTCAACAAACTCCTCCCCGGTATACTCAAGCAAAGACTTTGGCATCTCCATAAACACACCGCCATGCAAATCATTTGCAGACAAAGGCTCCACTTCCTCCATGAACTATTTCTACAAAAAGGTAAAGGAAGAAGAAGACGCAAAGGAAGCGGCAGAACTTAGGCGAGTGGCATACGTTGCAGTAACCCGTGCAGAAAGCGAAGTCTACATAACGGCAGTCGCAAACAAAAACTACCCATCTGACCAATCAAAGGCAGAAAAATACCGTATTGGCGAAAAATCAAACCCTACTTCCATAATACAGATTTTCTCACCGCTAATCTATTTTTACAGCGACAAAGAAAATGCCCCCTTCACCTTCCAAAACATTCCGCCTGTAGCAAGAAGCGAAATTCCACGCGGACAGTCAAAGGGAAGCATAAGGGGAAACACGCAAAAAGAAAAAGTTGCATTTGCAAAAGAAGCACGGCCACTTTACGAAAAGGCAAAAGAAATCAAAAAGGAAGAAGTTGAACCTATTTACATCTACCCAAGCCTTTTGGAAAAAGGAAGCCCGGTCTCAACCCCAGCAAGCCAAACAAGCACAAGCCGCCCACAAGCAACATCCGGCAGCGTCCCATTCAAAGAGATAAACGAAATAGTCGAATCATCTGACGCAGAAAACAAATCAGGCTTTAGCTACGACTCATTCGGAACAATCGCCCACGCCTACATGGAAGCCACCATAAGCGGACAAGAAGTCTCCTACCCGCAAAGGGCAATAGCAGGCCTGGAAGGAAGCAAAGAAAAAATTCAGGTCATAGAAGGCATCTGCAAAAAAATGGCAGAAAGCTTCAAGGCATCGCAGGTTGGAAAAGCCGCATGTGCAAGCGAATGGAAAAAAACGGAATTCCCATTCAAGAGCCTGGCTGGCAAAAAAATCATAAAGGGAACAATAGACCTTATCTTTAAAGAAGAAGACGGAAGCTACACAATCGTGGACTACAAGACAAACCAAAGCATAGAGCCGGAACTCTACTATTCGCAGCTGGCTTGCTACCGTCAGGCCGCATCACGGATACTTGGCGTAGAAGAAAATTCCGTCCGCTGCATTCTCTACTACCTCCGCTTTGGAGAGGCAAGGGACATAAGCGATGAATGTTCAAAGATAGACATGGAAAAGTTCGCCTAGGAATTTTTT